>JANQIA010000200.1 GCA_028282405.1 Rhodovibrionaceae bacterium | reverse complement strand
GGCCGGCAAGCGCTGGATTGCCGAGGGGCGCGGCGGCAACGTGCTCTCCATCCTCACGTCCTATGCCTGGACCGGCTCGGCCTATGTGGTGCCTTCGTCAGTCGGCAAGGCCGGCGTGCTGGCTTTGACCCGCTCGCTCGCCGTCGAGTGGGGACCGAAGGGCATTCGTCTCAATGCCATCGCACCCGGGCCTTTTCCCACCGAAGGGGCTTGGGAGCGGCTGGTTCCCAATGAGCGGCTGGAGAAGGCATGGCTTGACAAGATACCGCTCGGCCGAGTAGGGCGGCATGAGGAGCTGGCCGACCTCGCCAGCTATATGGTCAGCGATCAGGCCGGCTACATGAACGGAGAGCTGGTCCATCTCGACGGCGGCGAGTGGCTGGGCGGCGCCGGCCAGTTCAACATCATGCGCGATTTGAGCCCTGAAGAGTGGGCTGAAATGACCGCCCGCGGACGGGGCAAATAGCGAAAAAACTTTGGTTTTTTTCTATTAAGCGGTCTTTAAGCCGGTTGGCCCTAACATATTCCGAGTTTGGGCAACTTGGCGTTATGCGTCAGGAAGAGGCTGAACCGTGAAGGAACTTTATCTCGATACGCTGCAGATCGTCGAGCGCTTGCATCGGCAGACGCTTGAGATCGTCAAGGCAGAGCTGGACCGACTGGGGATCCGGGACCTGAACAACGTTCAGGCGCTCATTCTCTTCAACATCGGTACCGACGAGCTGTCGATCGGCGAGCTGACTCACCGAGGCTACTATCTCGGCTCGAACGTCTCCTACAACGTGAAGAAGATGGTCGAGAACGGCTATCTCAAGCAGGAGCGTTCGCAGCATGACCGCCGCTCGTTCCACGTTCGCGTCAGCGACCGCGGCCGCGAAGTGGTCGATACCGTTGCGCAGCTCTTCGACCGCCATGCGGCGGACCTGGAATCCGGGAACATCTCGGCCGAGGAACTGAAGCAGTCGTTTGAAGTGATGAGCCGTCTGCTGCGCTTCCTCTCGACGCCGCAGCAATTCGGTCAGCGGAACACCTGGGCGGCCTAGGCCGCCTACTCTCCAACACGTCGGATAAGGCCGGGCGAGGCGCCCGGCCCGTCAACGTGCGCGCTTGTCTTTGGCGACCAGGCGCGCGGTCGCGCGTCGTGACCGCCGGGCTTCATTTCTGCAGAGGCGCTATGTCCGCCTTTGGGCTTCTCTGACAGCGGGAAGCCTGTTCTTGTCCCCTGCATGACCGGTAACGCCGCACCGCGAACGGACCGTTCCGTCACCAGTGGAATCCTTCTGGTGGTCGGCGCCATGACGCTCGTCCCGGTCATGGACGGCATTGCCAAGCATCTCAGTGCCGACTTTCACGTCTTCCAGGTGGTCTGGGCCCGCTACTTCTTTCATCTGATCATCCTGCTGCCGATCATCCTCTGGCGCTATGGGGCGGCGGGCTTCCTGCCGCAGCGCCCGGTGGCGCAGATCCTGCGCGGAGGCCTGCTGCTCGGCTCGACGGTGTTCTTCTTCGCTGCCATCGCCGTCATGCCGCTGACCGATGCCTTGGCTCTGGTCTTCGTCTCTCCGCTCATCGTCACGGCACTGTCGCCCTGGCTCTTGGCGGAGCGGGTCGGCATCCGGCGGTGGTCCGCCGTGCTGGTCGGTTTTGTCGGCGTGCTGATCATCATTCGGCCGGGCATCGGCGTCTTCCAGGTCGGATCGCTGCTGGCCTTGGCGGCCGGCTGCATCTTCGCCTGCTACCTGATCGCGACCCGCAAGCTCGCGGGCAGCGCCCCGCCGCTCGTCACCCTGGCCTACACCGCCGTGATCGGCGCCCTGGTGATGTCGATCGCGATGATATGGTACTGGCAGCCGCCCTCGCTGGCCGATTGGCTGGCGATGACCGCCATGGGCGCTGTCGCGGCGACAGGCCACTTCCTGCTGATCAAGGCCTTCGAGCTGGCGCCGGCCTCGACGCTCGCACCCTTCACCTACTGGGAAATCCTGTCGATGACCGCCATCGGATACTTCTGGTTCGGCGACTTTCCCCACAGCCTGACCTGGCTCGGCATCGCTATCGTCATTGCCAGCGGCATTTATATCTCATACCGCGAGTCCCGCTTGGCGCGGAGAGGATCCGCCTAAGCCGCGACTCGGTCGCAGGCCCGCCTAAGCAAACGGTAACTCTCGCAGGGTTATTGTCGTCCTCGGGGTGTCATCGGGCATAGCAGAACGCAGCGAGCGGGCGCTTGGGGCCGAACGATCCCCCTCCATTCTTCAAGGGTGCGGTCCGGGCTTTCCGAAGGCCGCCCCGGGGTAGGGTTGCGTGCAACCAGAGAAGCTGGACAGCTATGACGTGATCGGAGGCCGGGAGCCGCTCCTTCCGCCGCCCGCAACCTCGTCGCAGGAGGTGCTCGAGCGTTGGCGCAAGGCCATCGAGCTGATGCTCTCGACGCCGCCGAGCCAGCCGGCCGATGTTCTGGTCGTCGGCGGACTGGCCCTCTCCACCTTGCTGGGCTACCGCTACGCCGGTGTCGCTTTGCTCTGCAGTGACGGCATGGTGCGGGCCGAGGCGGTCTGGAACAACGGTCGCAACATGGGCTCCCACAGCTATCCGCTGGCTGGGACTCCCTGCGATTCGGTCTACGGCGGCGGATCCCCGGTTTGCTTCTACCAAGACGTCGCACGCCGCTTTCCCGATGACGAGTTGCTGACCGAGCTCGATGCCTACCTCTTTCGCGGCCACCGCATGATCGATGCGTCGGGTGCCTGCATCGGACACGTCTTCGCCATGCACGATCAGGAGCAGGACCCGGCCGTCGATGCCGATGCCATGATGCAACTGGTCGCCCGCTGGTGCGTTCGCGAGATCCAATACCATCGCCTGGTCGCCGACTTGAAGACCAGCGAGACGCGGGCCCGCGAGGCCTTGCACATGGCCGAGGCGGCGGAGCGGGAGAGGCTCTCCTTCCTCGCCAACGTCAGCCACGAGGTGCGCACGCCGTTGAACGCGGTCATCGGCTTCGGCGAGCTGCTCCAGCTCGACGGGGTCGCATCCTGTTGCCGCCAGGTCATGGGCTACGGCCGCAACATCGCCGACAGCGGACGGCATCTGCTCGGCCTGATCGAAGGCCTGCTCGATCTCTCGCGCATCGAAAACGGCCATCCGCAGCTCCGCTTCGAAGCGGTCGACACGCGCGGCGCGATCGAGTCCGCCGTCATCATGGTTCGCAGCCAGGCGCAGAACCGCGGCTTGCGGATCATGGTCCTGGTGGAGGGCGACATGCCGCCGATCTACGGCGACGGCAGAGCCGTGCGGCAGATCCTGGTGAACCTGCTGGCCAATGCGGTGAAGTACGCCAAGACCGCCGACATGGTCTGCGTCCGGGCAAGCACCAAGCCGTGCGGAAAGCAGGTCGAGCTCAAGGTCAGCGACAACGGGGTCGGCATCCCAGCCTCGGCCCTGGAGCGGGTCATGCAGCCCTTCGAACGCGGCAGCGATGCCTGGAGCGGCAGCGACGGCGTCGGCCTCGGCTTGCCCATCTCCAAGCAGCTCACCGAGGCCATGGACGGTGACTTCGACATCGGTAGCCAAGAGAACCGCGGCACCTGCGTCACGGTCTCTCTTCCCGTCGCCGAGTAGACGAAGAAGGCATCTTCCCCCTATCATTCAGCGTCGAACCTTTGTCGGCGGGTCGGTCCATCGCAAGTCTAGGTCTCTATCGGGATGGTCGAGTCGGCCCGCTCCGTGATGCTCTGCGCCATTCCGCCGGGAGGCTGAGGAGTGCTGTGCAATGGAAGACGGCAGCGAAGGTAAGCAAACTATGGAGGCACGCGGCGGTGGTCGTCGGCGCAGCGGTGGCGGCGCCGAGGCACGGCGCCAGAAGCGGCGCTCGGGCGGAGCCCAGCAGTACAAGTTCATCACCCGCCGTCTCGCGCCCTTCGAGGTGCTGAGCGAAGAGGGGCTGTCTCTGATCGAGGAGAACGCCGAGACCATCCTCGAGGAGGTTGGCGTCAACATCGTCGAGGACGAGGAGACTCTTGCGCTTTTCAAGGAAGCGGGCGCCGACGTGAAGGGAGAGCGGGTGCGCTTCCCCCGCGGACTGCTTCGCTCGCTGATCGCCACGGCACCGACGGAGTTCGTGCAGCACGCACGCAACCCAGAGCGTTCGGTGACCATCGGCGGTCCCAATCTGGTGTTCGCGCCAGTTTACGGTCCGCCGTTCTATCGCAGCCTGGACGAGGGCCGGCGCTATGCGACCATCGAGGATTTCCGCAACCTGGTGAAGCTGACCTACCAGAGCCCGGCGCTGCACCATTCCGGCGGGACGGTCTGTGAGCCGGTCGACCTGCCGGTCAACAAGCGCCACCTCGATATGGTGTTCAGCCATATCAAGTACTCGGACAAGCCCTTCATGGGCTCGGTCACCCATCCCGAGCGCGCCGCCGACACGGTGGAGATGGCCAAGGTTCTCTTTGGCGAGTCCTTCGTCGACGAGAACTGCGTGCTGATCAGCCTGATCAACGTCAACTCGCCGCTGACTTACGATTCCACCATGCTGGGCGCGCTCAAGACCTACGCGCGTGCCGGCCAGGCCTGCATCGTCGCCCCCTTCATTCTCGCCGGCGCCATGGCGCCGGTGACGCCTGCCGGCGTGCTGGCCCAGACCTTGGCCGAGGGCATGGTCGGCATCGCCCTCACGCAGATTCTGCGCCCTGGCGCTCCGGTGGTCTTCGGCAGCTTTGCCAGCTCCATGTCGATGCAGTCCGGTGCGCCGACCTTCGGCACGCCCGAGCCGGCGTTGGTGCTCTACGGCTTCACCCAGCTTGCCCGCCGCCTCGGCGTGCCCTGCCGCAGCGGCGGCTCGCTTTGCGGCTCGAAGCTTCCGGACGCCCAGGCGGCTTCAGAGAGCGCGCAGACCCTGCTGCCGAGCCTTTTGGGCGGGGTCAACTTCGTGCTGCATGCCGCCGGTTGGTTGGAAGGCGGCTTGGTCTCCTCGCCGGAGAAGCTGGTGATGGATGCCGACCAGCTGGGCATGATGCAGACCATGAGCCAGGGCATCGATCTAAGTGCAAACGGGCAGGCGCTCGATGCCATTCGCGAGGTCGGGCCCGGAAGCCACTTCCTTGGCTGCCAACACACCCAGGCGAATTTCGAGACGGCCTTCTATCGCTCGGCTATGGCCGACAACAACTCCTTCGAGCAGTGGGAGGCGGAAGGCGGCAAGGACACCTACCAGCGGGCCAGCGAGCGCTGGAAGCAGATGCTGACCGAGTACGAGGCGCCGGCGCTTGACTCTAGCCTGGAGGAGGCGTTGACCGAGTTTATGGTTAAGAGGAAACAGGCGATGCCGGATGCCTTCACGTGAAACTTGAAGGAGCGCCGCGTTTATGGCGAGGACGACGACAAAATTCGCTTGTTTGATCTCGGTTACGGTATGAAGGGTATCGAAACCGAAGAGTGACTATCCTAAATCTTGCAAACCGATCCGCGGCGCGAACAAGGACCAAGCCATGGCCGATGAGGACGAAGATCTCGATCTCAACTCGCTCTCCGACGACGAGCTCGTCGAACAGATGTGGGATGACCTGTATGACGGCCTGGCCGACGAGATCACCCAGGGAACGCACATTCTGCTGGAACGGGGCTGGCAGCCCTACGACGTCCTGACCAAAGCCTTGGTCGAGGGCATGCGGATTGTCGGCGTTGACTTCCGCGACGGCATTCTCTTCGTTCCGGAGGTGCTGCTGGCCGCCAACTCCATGAAGGCCGGCATGGCCATCCTCCGACCGCTCCTGGCGGAGACCGGCGCGCCGAAGATGGGCAAGATGGTAATCGGCACGGTCAAGGGCGATATCCACGATATCGGCAAGAACCTCGTGGCCATGATGATGGAGGGCGCCGGCTTCGAGGTTATCAACATTGGAATCAACAATCCGGTCGAGAGCTACCTGGAAGCGATCGAGGAGCATCAGCCCGATATTGTCGGCATGTCGGCGCTACTCACCACGACCATGCCCTACATGAAAGTCGTCATCGACACCCTGAAGGAAAAGGGGATGCGCGATGACTATATCGTCATGGTGGGCGGTGCACCGCTCAACGAGGAGTTCGGCCGCGAGATCGGCGCCGATGCCTACTGCCGCGACGCGGCGGTTGCGGTTGAGACGGCGAAGGAGCTGATCGCCCGCCGGCACAACAAGGGCCCGAGCTTGGAAGCGGCCGGCTAGCGCCGTCCGGCCGATCTGGCGCCGCCATTGGCGCATCGGTAGGAGGGGTGAGAGTATGCAAAGCAAGCCCCGCGAAGCCCCCGTCGAACGACCCGAAAGTGGTCTTGCACCGACGCTGTTGATCGCCTGTGGCGCCTTGGCCCGTGAGCTCTTGGCGGTCGGCCAGGCGAACGGCTGGCAGCATCTCAAGGTCACCTGCCTGCCAGCCAAGCTGCACAACCGCCCGGATCAGATTCCCGATCGCTTGCGCCAGCGTATTCGCACGGCGCGCGCGCAGGGCTACGACAAGATCTACGTGGTTTACGCCGACTGCGGCACCGGGGGCATGCTCGACACGGTCTGCGCCGATGAAGGTGTCGAGCGCATTCCCGGCCCCCACTGCTATTCCTTCTACGCTGGTGGCGACGCATTCGACGGCATGATGGAAGAGGAACTGGGCAGCTTCTTTCTCACCGATTATCTGGCCCGGCACTTCGAGCGGCTGATCATCAAGGACATGGGGCTGGATCGCCATCCGGACTTGCTCGGGATGATGTTCGGCCATTACAAGCGCGTGGTCTATCTGGCGCAGACGGACGACCCGGCGCTCGACGCCAAGGCGCGTGCGGCGGCCGAACGCCTGGGCCTGGCTTACGAGCGGCGCTTCACCGGCTACGGCGAACTGGCGGATTTCATGGCCCAGGCGGCCGAGAGAGACGCAAAAGAAACCTCAGCATAGAGACAGGACAAAAATGGCTCAGTTGATCGTCGTCTACTGGCGAGACATTCCGGCCCAGGTCATCGCCAAGAAAGGCCGGCGCGACCAGGTCAAAATCCAGCTGACAGAGCGCTTCGAGAAGGCCATCGACCGCGCCGCCATGAAAGCCAAGCTGCGCTCGACCGACGACTATCTCAGCGAATGGCGCAAAGCCGATCCGGTGGAAATCTCCGACGATCTCCAGGCAGAGGCCGATGCGGCCGCCGCCAAGCTGGAAGCGGAGTTCGACGATGGCCGCCTGCAAACGCTGGTCGCGGCCGGCGGCCTTGCGGAGGCCGCTTCGGAGGTCGGCAGCGCCTGACTGGCGTCAACCTCTCTCGGTTTTCTCAGGCGCTTATCTGCTCGCGCTCTGCCCAAAATCAGCGGAGCGGATGCTCTAATCTATTGCAGTAATTGACCTTTATCGCCTTCCGGCCTCCGCCGGCAGCCATGGCTGTTGACGCGTTCACCAAAGTCATATAAAGAAATCGTTATATGATTATGCGATAATCTGAAGCCTTCCAGATAAGGCTCGAAAGGGGCGGAGTTTCGTGGACGAGGTGCTGAGAGGCTTGAAGGCGGTGTCGGACCCGACGCGCTTGCGGGTGTTAGCCCTCTGCGGCCATGCGGAGCTGACCGTCAGTGACCTCGTCGAGGTCCTGGGGCAAAGCCAGCCGCGCATCTCCCGCCATCTCAAGCTGCTGGTCGAAGCGGGTTTGCTGCAACGCAATCAGGAGGGCCCCTTTGCCTGGTACCGCACGACCACCAGCGAAGGTCTGGACATTCGTGGCCAGCGGCATGACCGCATGGGCCATATGGCTGAGGCGCTGCTCGATCTGCTGCCGGCTGATGACCGCACCTTGAACCGGGACTTAGAGCAGCTTCAGGCCTTGCTCGACCGTCGGCTGCAGCGCGCCGTGCGCTTCTTCAAGAAGAACGCCGCCAATTGGGACAACTTGCGCCGTCTCTATCTCGATGAGGACCGGGTCAACGCCGAGCTGCTCGGCTTCGTCCAGCGCGCCGGCCAGCCGGTCGACTTTCTGGACATCGGCACCGGCACGGGTCGCGTGGTCGAGCTGCTGGGTCCCCACGTGCGGGCGGCGACGGGCGTCGACATTTCACGTGAAATGCTGACCTTGGCCCGCTCCGTTCTGGAGCAGTCGAATCTCACCAACTGCCAGGTGCGGCTGGCGGATATGTGCGACCTGCCTTTTGCCGACGGCAGCTTCGATGCCGCCTGCTTGAACATGGTGCTTCACTACGCGCGGGAGCCGTCGGCGGCGCTGCGCGAGGCGCGGCGCGTGCTGCGTCCGGGTGGACGGTTGATCATCGTCGACTTCGCCGCCCACGACGACCGCACGCTGATGGAGGAGCACGCGCATCTCTGGCCAGGCTTCGATGCCGCGCGCATCGAGGGCTGGTGCAAGGATGCAGCGCTGTCCCTCAAAGCACCGCTCACGCTCGACGGCGGCCCGGTCACGGTCTGCCTGTGGGAGGCCGAGCGAGGCCAGGGCGCGCCCAGCCCGGCGGGACTTCACTAGGATGGATGAGGACGGAGACGGCAGGATGTCGGTACCGCGCGTCAGCTTCGAGTTCTTTCCGCCCAAGAGCACGGCGACGGAAGCGCCGTTTCTGGACGCTGTCGCCCGGCTGGTCCGGCTGCAGCCCTCGTTCATCTCGCTGACTTTCGGCGCCGGCGGCAGCGCCAGCGCACGCGGAGATCGCTGGGTCCGGCATTTGTTTGCTGAGGCCGGCGCGCCTTTGGCCGCCCACATCACCTGCGTCGGCGGCACGCGCGAGGAGATCGACCGCCTGTTGACCGGCTGGCACCAAGCTGGCGTTCGGCACATCGTCGCCTTGCGCGGCGATCCACCGGCAAACGAAGAGGCGCCGCAGGGCCGCTATCTCAACGCCCTGGAGCTGGTCCAAGCTCTGGCGCAGCGCGGCGACATGGAGATCTCGGTCGCCGCCTATCCGGAGAGCCACCCGAAAGCCGAGTCGCCGGAAGCCGATCTGCATGTCCTCAAGTGCAAGCTCGATGCCGGTGCGACGCGGGCCATTACCCAGTATGTCTTCGACCCGGAGCTTTTCCTGCGCTTTCGCGACCGCGCCTGGCACGCCGGCATCCGCAAGCCCTTGGTGCCGGGGATCCTGCCGGTCGGCGATATCGACAGCCTCGTGTCCTTCAGCCGCCGTTGCGGCGCCAGCGTACCAGACTGGCTGCTGCGCCGCTTCGAGCCGGCCCGGGGCAACCCGGCGCTGACCAGCCAGCTCGCTGCGATCACCGCCAGTGAATTCTGCGAAAGCCTGCGCCGCGAAGGTGTAGAGGACTTTCATTTCTACACCCTCAACCGCTCAACCACCGTCGAGGCCGTGTGCCACAGACTTGGCCTCGGTGGCAGCCTGGAGGAAGCCGCCTGATGACCCGAACCCTCAAGAGCGCTCTGCGCCAGCGCCTGCTGCTGGCTGGCGGAAACCTGGACGCAGCACTGGATACGCAGCGCTTCGACCTGCGCCGCGACTTCTTCGGCGTCGCCGGTATGGGCGACCTGCTGTGCCTCAGCCAACATGCCCGGGTTAAGGCGGCCCTGCGGGACTTCCTGCGTTGCGGTGCGGACGTGCTGCTGACCCCGACGCGCCGGGCCAACCCCTTGACCCTGCGCGAGCATGATTTGGAGGACCTCAGCTTCGCCCTCAACCTGGCGGCTGCCGAGGCCTGCGTCGAAGCCGTCGACGAAGAGCCCGGTCTCGGCCGGCGGCGTTTTGTGCTCGGCGTGATCGAGGACCGCGGCTGGCTGGCCGAAGACGACGACGTTCAGGCGGCGGTGCGCGAGCAGGCCGAGGCGCTCTTGGCTGGTGGCGTCGATGCGATCTCGCTCGAGATCTGGCCGGAGCTCGGGCGTCTCAAGGCGGCCTTCGCCGGCGCGCAGAGGGCGGTGGATGCGATGGAGAGCGATGCGCCGCTGCTCTTGCTCAATCGCCGCGGCAGCTTCAAGGCGCCAGGCGCGATCGCGCGCCGCGCCGCCGGCCTGGTGACGCTGGCCGATGCGGAGGGCGACGAAGCCCCCGAGGCGCTGAGCGAGCTGCTCGACGAAGGCATCAACCTGCTGGCCTGCCGCGGCGGTCCGGCAGCCGTCGGGGACCTCGATCGTACCTTGAGAACCTTGGCCCCGGACCGCTGGCGCCCGGTGGTGTCGCGCGGCGAGGACGAGCCGGCCGACGAGCTGCAGCCGGCCTCCTCCTGGCAGTGGCACTCGCCGGCTATGCGCTCTCAGCGCAAGGCCTGGCGGGCCGAGCCGGAGCGTGAAGAGCGACAATTGCAAAGCGCCTAATGGGCTGCTGCTTCGGCGGGCGACCCGCCTCGCGCAAGCGACGATGACGCGGGTCGAACGCAAGAGGCCGCTTGTCGGCGATCCGCCGATGAGCAAAGTCCACAGACTGCCGTCCAATATTAGCGCCGTTCCGGAGAAGTCCGGGGGCGCGCCGAGAGCCATTTTCCGGTTTCACCAGACCGGAGGATGGCTCGTTGCGAGAGAAAGACTGAAGGAATGACCCATACCGTTGTGTCCTCGGCCACCAAAGAGATGGTGATCGGCTTCGACCGTCCCTTCTGCGTGATCGGCGAGCGCATCAACCCGACCGGGCGGAAGAAGCTCGCTGCCGCCATGGCGGCCGGCGACTATTCCATGGTCGAGGCCGACGCCTTGGCCCAGGTCGAGGCCGGCGCCCATATGCTCGACGTCAACGCGGGCATCCCGCTGGCCGACGAGCCGCGAATTCTGGCTGAGTGCGTTCAACTCGTTCAGTCGCTGACCGACGTGCCGCTCTCGATCGACAGCTCGATCGTCGCGGCGCTGGAGGCCGGCCTGGCGGTCTACAAGGGCAAGCCTCTGGTCAACTCCGTGACCGGCGAGGAAGAGCGCCTGGAAGAGGTGCTGCCGCTGATCGCCAAGTACAATGCCGCCGTTGTGGCGATCTCAAATGACGAGACCGGCATCTCCGAAGACCCGGACGAGCGCTTCGCCGTCGCCAAGAAGATCGTCGAGCGCGCTGCCGATCACGGTATCCCGGCCTGCGACGTGGTCGTCGACCCGCTGGTCATGCCGGTCGGTGCCATCAATGAAGCCGGCATCACCGCCTTCCAGATCATCCGCCGCTTGCGCGACGAGCTCGGCGTCAACACGACCTGCGGCGCCTCCAACATCTCCTTCGGCCTGCCGAACCGCCGTGGCCTCAACGCCATCTTCCTGGCCATGGCCTCCGGCGCCGGCATGACCTCGGCGATCATGAACCCGCTGCATGAGGAGGATATGCTCGGCATTCGCGGGGCCGACGTGATGATGGGGCAGGACCCCAACTGCGCACGCTGGATCCGCAAGTACCGCGAGCCGTCCGAGGATCAAGAGAGCGCACGCGGTGCGCGGGGCGAGCGCGGGGAGCGCCGCCGCCGTCGCGCCACCGCCTGACCGCAGTCCGCTGTCGGGCACGATGATCATCATTGGCTAGGAGCTGGTTCGGTGTCGGATGACGCCCTGGTTGTTTTTCTGCCGTCCGGCAAGCGGGGCAATTTCCCGCTTGGCACGCCGCTGTTGGACGCCGCGCGCTCGCTCGGCGTCGATGTCGACTCGGTCTGCGGCGGGCGCTCGATCTGCGGCCGCTGCCAGGTAAGTCTGGAAGAGGGGCAGTTCGCCAAGCACGGCATCACATCGAGCCTCGCCAATGCCTCGGAGGTCGGTGAGGCGGAGCAGCGCTACGCCAACAAGAGGGGCCTTGTCGAGGGGCGGCGCCTCTCCTGTCAGACCCGCGTCCTGGGCAACCTCGTTGTCGACGTGCCGCCGGAGAGCCAGGTCCACAAGCAGGTCGTGCGCAAGCGCGCCGACGTGCGCGACATCGAGGTCGACCCCGAGGTCAAGCTGCACTACGTCGAGGTCGTCGAGCCCGACATGCACGACCCTTCCGGCGATCTCCGGCGGCTCGAGCAAGCCTTGGAGAGTCAGTGGGGCATCACCGGCCTGGTCACCGATCTGCGGGTCTTGCAGGACATCCAGAAAGCGCTGCGCGACGGCGAGTGGAAGGCCACTGTGGCGGTGCGCGAGGAGAAGCGGCTGCTCGCCATCTTCCCTGGCTTCAAGGAGAAGATCTACGGTCTCGCCTACGACATCGGCTCGACCACCGTGGCGGTCCATCTCTGCGATCTGGAGACCGGCCAGGTTCTCGCCTCCGACGGCATGATGAACCCGCAGATCCGCTACGGCGAAGACCTGATGAGCCGCGTGTCCTACGTCATGATGAACCCGGGCGGTCATCTCAAGATGACCGAGGCGGTGCGCGGGGCGCTCAACGGCCTGGCGGCTCGGGTGGCGGAAGACGCCGGCATCGAGCTGACCGACATCTTGGAGGTCACCGTCGTCGGCAACCCGGTGATGCACCACCTTGTGCTTGGGATCGATCCGACGGAGCTGGGCGGTGCGCCCTTCGCCTTGGCGACCGACCAGGCGCTGAACATCTGGGCCAGCCAGCTCGATCTGCATATCAACCCCGACGCCCGCTGCTATCTCTTGCCCTGCATCGCCGGGCACGTGGGCGCCGATGCGGCCGCGGTCGTGCTCTCCGAAGGCCCGCATCTGCGCGACGAGATGAGCCTGCTGGTCGACGTCGGCACCAACGCCGAGATCGTGCTCGGCAACAAGGAGCGCCTCTTGGCCTGCTCCAGCCCGACCGGCCCGGCCTTCGAGGGCGCGCAGATCTCGGCCGGCCAGCGTGCGGCGCCCGGCGCCATCGAGCGGGTGCGCATCGACCGCGACAGCCTCGAGGCCAAGGTCAAGGTGATCGGCTGCGACCTCTGGTCCGACGAAGAGGGCTTTGACGAAGCGGTCGCCAAGACCGGCGTCACCGGCATCTGCGGTTCCGGCATCATCGAGGTGATCGCCGAGATGTTCCTCGCCGGCATCATCAACGAGGACGGAGTGATCGGCGGAGCCGGGCGTCAGGACGATCCCATCGTCCAGGACGGGCGCACGTTCTCATACCGGCTCTATCGCGGCGACGACGGCAAGGAGCTGCGCGTCACCCAGAACGACGTGCGCGCCATTCAGCTCGCCAAGGCCGCCCTCTACGCCGGCGTGCGCCTCTTGATGGACCGCATGGGCATCGAGCAGGTGGAGCGCATCACCCTGGCCGGCGCCTTCGGCAATCACATCGACCCGAAGTACGCCATGGTGCTGGGCCTGGTGCCCGACTGCGTGCTGCCCAAGGTGGCCAACGGCGGCAATGCGGCCGGCACGGGCGCTCGCATTGCCTTGGTCAACCGCGCGGCGCGGCGCGAGATCGAGGACGTCGTGCGCCGCATCGAGAAGGTCGAGACGGCCGTGGAGCCCAAGTTCCAGGAGCACTTCGTCCAGGCTATGGCCTTCCCGCACAAGAGCGATGCCTTCCCGTACCTGGCCGAGGCCGTGACCTTGCCGCCACGCGGTACGGCTGCCGGCGCGGCCGTCGCGGCAAACCAAGGCGGCCGGCGCCGCCGGCGGCGCGCGTCTTAAGATCTGAATTGGCCGTGCTCTTGGGGCCGTGCCCAATACGGAGCCGGCCAGCCATGCAGAGCGCGCGGTATTCCCTGCAACGGGAAGCGGTTAGGCTGAACCGGATACCCAACCTGGTCCGGGCAGCGACGAATGAGCCTTGCCGCCGAAGCGATCGACAGCGCTGCTGCCTACCGACGCGGTGTGGTTCTGGTGCTGCTGGCCGGTACCTGCTGGTCATTGATGGGCATCGGCATCCGCCTGATCGAGGAAGCCAATGTCTGGCAGATCCTCTTCTATCGCTCCTTGGCGCTCATCCCCTTCCTGGCCGTCGTCATTGCCTTGCGTAGCCGCGGGCGGCTCGTCCGCACCGTCAGGGCCGCCGGCCTCTCCGGGGTGATCGGCGGCGCCGGACTGGTCATCGCTTTCTCAGGTGGCATCTACGCCATCCAGACGACCAGCGTTGCCAATGCCATGTTTCTCTTCGCAGCGGCGCCCTTTATCGCCTCGCTGCTTGGTCTCTGGCTTCTCGGCGAGGCGGTGCGCCGGGCGACTTGGTTCGCCATGCTGCTGGCGCTGGTCGGCATCGTCATCATGGTCTACGGCAGCTTTTCGCTCGGCCACTGGCAGGGGAACCTCTTCGCGCTCTGCTCGGCCACCGGCTTCGCTGTCTTCACCGTCGCGCTGCGCTGGAAGAGGGCGGAGGACATGATGCCGGCGGTGCTGCTCGGCGGCATCTTCGCGCTCTGCGTCTCGGGCTTGGTCTGCTTGGTCACGGGGCTGCCCTTCGCCTCACCGGCCTGGGATATTGGCATCGCGCTCGCCATGGGCATCGTTCAGGTCGGCCTCGGTCTGGTGCTCTACACCGTCGGCTCGAAATCCGTGCCGGCAGGAGAGCTGGCGCTCCTTTGCATGACCGAGGTGGTGCTGGCGCCCGTTTGGGTTTGGCTGTTGCTTGGCGAGACAGCGGCGGCGACGACCTTGATCGGCGGGGGCGTGCTGCTCGCCGCCCTGGCCGGCAACGCCATTTCCGGCTTGCGCCGCAAGCCGCCGCCTGTCGCTCTGGGATAGTTGCCTAGCCCGCGAGTTGCGGGCGACCCACCGCCGTGGCGGTGACGCGGGCTTCGATGAAGATCTCCTTGCCCTCGACCACTGCGGTCCTGTCCCGGCGCTTCACGCCGACCTCCGGGTCCGCCGCGCCGGATGCCATCGCCGCAGCGCCGGCCGCATCGCGTGTGGTGGCTTCGGCAAAGGCGATGGCCTCGCCCAAAGCCGCGAAGTCCCGCGGTGCCGCGTCGTGGTGGACGCGGAAGCGGCCTTCTTCTGGCTGCGATACCGTGGCCGTTCGGCTGACCCGCACGCGGCTGACCACGGCGCCGACGGCGTTGGCGACCCCTGCCTCGGGCGGGATGACGGCGCGGGCCTCGAGCAGGTCGGCGACCTCCGGATAGTAGCTCGCGGCCGGCGCGCCGAGGCCAATGATCGGGCGGGTCAGGCCGAGCCGCGGCGCCAGCAGCCGACCGTTGCGATTCAGCGCCGCCTGGACCAAGGGATCCTCGGCCGGATCGGCGATGGGCAGGCCCTCTTCGGCGAAGGCGCTGTCCAGCAGGACCTCCGCAGAGCGCCGCACCAAGGTCTCGACGATGCGCTGCGACAGGCTTTCCCCGTCCGGCGCGAGCGGCAGGCCCCGCGCGTCCCGCTGGCGAGCGAAGAGACGCGCGCCCTTTCTGGCCGCCTCACCGTCCCAAGCCGACTGCCGGCCCAGCACGTGTGCGGCATCGGAGGGGGTGAGGCCGGCGACCTGGACGAGACCGCGTCCCACCAGCCGGTCGAGCGTGGCGCCGCGTCCCGGCCCCTGAAAAAGACGATCGAGCGGGCAGGGGCCTTCGAGGATGCGCTCGAAGAGCGCTTCTTCGCTGCCGCTCAGCCCCCGCCGCTCCGTGTCCGGGCTCGGCAGGGGGGCAACGAAGCGGCCGTCCTGCGCGCCTGGGCGGTCAGCGGCCAACTGACGGTCGAGGGCGGCATGGACCAGCTCTGGGTGATGCTGGGCAAAGAGGCTGATGGGCACCAGGCGGCGCGGGCCGAGGGCGAGGCCGCCCGCCAGTCCGGCGCGCGTCATGTGAACCTCGCTGTCGCCGCCCAGGCCGTAGGTGCGCATGGCGACCGCCTCGACCATGGTGCGCCAGCCGCCCACCTGGGCGCCCCGCTCGTCCAGGCGCGGCTCGCCCTCGCTGAGCACGGCGATATCGCTGGTGGTGCCGCCGATGTCGGCGACCAGGGCATCGCGCTCCCCGGTCAGATAGCGGGCGCCGACCAGGCTCGCCGCCGGGCCGGACAGGATGGTTTCGATGGGGATCTGCTTGGCCACCTCGGCGCCGATCAGGGCGCCGTCCCCGCGCACGACCATCAAGGGCGCATCGATGCCCTGGCTGTGCAGCAGGGTCTCCGCGGCGGCGATCAGACGGTGCAGCAGGCCGATCAGCCGCGCGTTCAACAGGCTGGTCAGGGCGCGGCGGGGCCCGTCGAGCTTGCTCGACAATTCGTGGCTGCAGGTGACGGGGCAGCCGCTGCGCTCCAGAATGAGCTGCTTGACCGCCTGCTCGTGGGAGGGGTTGCGCACGGCGAAGAGCCCGGCGACGGCAAAGGCCGAGACTTCGGTCTGCAGCTCCGGCAAGGCCGCTTCCAGCTTGGCAAGGTCGAGGGGGGCGGCAGGCTGGCCGGCAGCGTCGTGTCCGCCGCTCAAGGCCAGGTAGGGCGCGTCGCCGAGCGCCTCGCCAAGGCCGGCACGGCCCAGGTCCTGTTCGCCGAAGCCGATCAGGACCAGCCCGGCCCGCCCGCCTTGGCCTTCGACCAGGGCATTGGTGGCCAAAGTGGTCGAGAGCGAGACCAGGCCGATCTCTCGCGCCGTATCGTGTGGGGAGCCGCCGGCTTGCCGCAGCACGGCATCCAGAGCTTGGCCGATGCCGACCGCCAGATCGCCGCGGGTCGTCAGTGCCTTGGCATGGGCGACTAGCCCGCGGTCTTCCTCAAAAAGGACCGCATCGGTGTAGGTGCCGCCGGTGTCGATCCCCAGCAAGAGAGGCATGTCGGAGCTGACCAAAACCGCAGTTTGCTAACTGCTGTCTCTTGTGGGCTGAGCGGGCTAAAGGCAAGCGCAATTGCGTCATAGCGCCCGGGCAAGGGAAGGGCAGGTTGGTCGCCCCATTCCGCGACCAACCTGCATCTCAGTTTTCCCCGACCATGATGCTGCCCTACGGCGTCCCATCGCCGGCTTGAAAGCGGCGATACGCCGCGCGGCAGCCTGTAAACGGGCCAAGGCGGCCTGCCTCGCATCACTGTCCTCGCGGACCAAGCGGGCGGCGACCTCAGCGCCGGGGCGTAGTATGTCGGCAGGTATACGAGTGTTACATGAGCTGCTTCACACAAGGGTGAGAGAAGTGTGAAGCACTTCACACTTATGGCCAGCGAAACGGCCCGGGCGGCAGAAAGAGGGCGGCTTCGCGCCATTGTCGCGGTTGCGCTGAGACGCCTCATTGTGGGCTCGCTGGACGGGCCAGCCGGGCGTTGCTAAGAGGCAGGCGGCGCTAAGGCCTAGAGAAGCAAGGGCTAAGAGAGGCAGGGGGCAAGATGGAGATTCGCAGGGTCGGGGTCATCGGGGCCGGCACCATGGGCGGCGGCATCGCCACGGCGACCGCCCAGAACGGCTTTGAGGTCGTCATCACCGATATCAGCGCCGATATGGTCGACAAGGCCATCGAAGGCGCCAAGAGCTTCTACGCCCGCGCCGTCGAGAAGGGGCGCATGGGCGCCGAGGAGGCCAAGGCCGCCGGCGCGCGCCTGGCCAAGAGCGCTGGTCTGGATGACCTGGCGGACTGCGACCTGGTGATCGAGGCGGTGTTCGAGGACTTCGATCTCAAGTCCGAGGTCTTCAGTAAGCTGAGTGCCGTCTTGCGCGGCGACAGCCTGGTCGCCACCAACACCAGTTGTCTCAAGGTCAGCGATCTGGCCCACCACGTCAGCCAGCCTGAGCGCTTCCTGGGCCTGCACTACTTCAGCCCGGCGCAGATCAACCCGCTGGTCGAGGCGGTGCGCGGCGAAAAGACGGATGAGGCCGCCATGGCGGCAGCCACGGCCTTCTGCGAGGCCACCGGGAAGCACCCGCTGATCTGCAAAGACACCTACGGCTTCGCCATCAACCGCTTCTTCTGCCCCTATACCAACGCGGCCGCGCGGGCGCTCGACGAGGGCATCGCCACCCCGGCGCAGATCGACGAGGTTGCCAAGGACTGCTTCGGCGTGGCTGCCGGGCCCTTCTTCGTCATGAACATCATCAAGCCGCGCATCAATCTCAACGCCATCCGCAACCTCTCGGCCCTCGGCCTCTTCTACACGCCGGTCCGGAGCATGATCGAAGTGGGGGATGCCGGCGACTCCTGGATCGTCACCAAACCGGACCCGCTGGGCTCCGATGCTACCGCCAAGGTGGCCGACATCCTGCTCGGCGGCACCTTCCTGCCGGTCCTGCAGGAGCTCGACGAGGAGGTGGCGACCCCCGAGGCCATCGACATGGGCGCTGAGCTGGCGCTTAAGTTCGGCAAGCCGCCCTGCAAGCTGATGGATGAGCTGGGTCGGGACGAGGTCGCCCGCCTCATCGATCCGCTCTGCATGCGCTATCAGGTCGCCACGCCGCAGTCCCTGGCACGGGTCGGCAGCCTCCGGAACGGCTGAGCCGGCGGTCCTCTATCATCCCTTAGGGATTGGTCCCATATAAGGACCAAGAGGGCGATAGAGATGGCCGAGACGGTGCAGAGCGAGCAACTGGAGAGCTTTCCGGGCCGCTTCTGGCAGATGCTGGAGGACGGGCGGATCCAATGCGACCTCTGCCCGCGCCGCTGCCGCCTGCACGAGGGCCAGCGCGGCCTCTGCTTCGTCCGGGCGCGGCAGAACGACGAGATGGTGCTGACCACCTACGGCCGCGCCTCTGGCTTCTGCATCGATCCCATCGAAAAGAAGCCGCTCAACCACTTCTATCCCGGCTCCAGCGTGCTGTCGTTCGGCACCGCCGGCTGCAACCTCACCTGCAAGTTTTGCCAGAACTGGGATATCTCCAAGTCGCGGGAAATGGACAAGCTGGGCGCCTCCGCCGGGCCCGAGCGCATCGCCCAGTCGGCCAAGCAGTACGGCTGCCGCTCGGTCGCCTTCACCTACAACGACCCCGTCATCTTCCACGAGTACGCGGTGGACGTGGCCGCGGCTTGCCGCGAGGCCGGCATCGAGACGGTCGCCGTCACTGCCGGCTATATCACCGATGAGGCGCGGGGCGAGTTCTTCGGCGCCATGGACGCGGTGAACCTCGACCTCAAGGCCTTCAGCGAGGACTTCTATCACAAGCTCTGCACCGCCCGCCTCGCCGACGTGCTGGACACGGCCAAGTTCATCCAACATGAAACCGACGCCTGGCTGGAGCTCACCACGCTTCTCATCCCCGGCGAGAACGATTCGGACGCCGAGGTCGGCGAGCTTGCGGAGTGGGTGCTGGAGCATCTCGGCCCCGAGGTGCCGCTCCATCTCACCGCCTTCCATCCCGACTGGAAGATGCGCGACAAGCCGCGCACCCCGCCGGCGACCCTGGTGCGGGCTTGGCGCATCGCCCGGAACGCTGGCCTCCGCTACGTCTACACCGGCAACATCAAGCATCCGGCGACCCAGGCGACCTACTGCCACACCTGCGGCACGGGCGTGATCGGCCGCGACTGGCACGAGATCACCGACTGGCATCTCGACGAAGAGGGTCGTTGCATGTCCTGTGGCAGCCCGGCCGCCGGGCACTTCGCCTCCGACCACGGCACCTGGGGCCGCAAGCGGCAGCGGGTGGCGCTTTAGCGCCTCGCTAGTCGCCCGCCGGCAGACCCGCCGCGGCGAAGCCGTAGCGCGCCAGAATCGCCTGACCGGCCGGGGAGAGAATGTATAAGGCCAGGCGCCAAGCATCCTCAGGCGCGCCGTTCATCACCGTAAGACCGTAGTCGGCGCCGACCGCCAGCGGCTCCGGCAAAGCGACGATCTTGAGGCCCGGCGTGTCGCGCTCGGCCAGCACCGCGTTGGTGCAGTAGGTCAGGAAGAGATCGGCCTGGCCCTCGTCCATCACCCAGCCGTAGGGATTGCGCCCGGCCGGCGGTTTGACGCTGTCGGGCCCGCCGGTGAGCTGCAAGGCCTTGCCGCGCAGGGTTTCGCCGGCACCGGCGACCAGGTCGTCGGCCTTGGCAAAAACCTCCCAAGCATAGTCGCCGGCCGGGTCGGCCTTGGGCGTCGAGGTGCCGACCCGCACGGCCGGGTCCAGCAGAGCGTCGAGAACCCTATCCGTCTCGACTGGCAGGTTTGGTTGAGCCAGGGCGCAGAGCCGGTTGCGGGCGAAGAGGGCGACGGGGGCAGCCATCCCGGCTTCGGCCAGGGCGGTGGGGTGCTTCATGTTGGCCGAGGCGTAGACCTCTGCCGCCTCACCGCCTTCGATGCGCTGACGCAGCAGCCCCGAAGGGCCGAAGCTGCGCTCGACAGTGACGCCATGAGCCTGCTCGAAGTCGTCGGCAACCTCGCTCATGGCCGCCTTCAGGCTGCCGGCAGCGTGCAGTTTGACCTTGTCTTGGGCCATGCCCTGGCTGGCTGTTGCTATCATAAGGGCGAGTGCCGCGGTAAGCAGGCGCATGGCGATCCTTCCGAAGTTTGCTGTCTATCCATCGCGCCGGTCTAGGAAGCGTCGTGCCTTTCGTCCATACGAGAAATAGGTGTATTCCGCTGCGGTGCCCGTTGGGGCAGCGATGTCAGCGGCTGTCCTGCAGCAGCGGCGCCACCGAAGAGGCGAAGCTCTCGCTGCGGAAGCGATAGAGCTGGACCTCGTCGGACCAGAAGTCCTCCGTCAGGCCGGCCTTGCGCTTCAGGGCTTTGAAGAAGTCCTCGCGCTCCGGCAGCCCTTCCCAGACATGCGGCAGGAAGGTGCCGCGCGCCTCGGGCGTCGCCAGGATGACGCCGTCCACCTGCGGCTCGAGCTGGGCCAAGGCATCGGCTTCGTCGCTGAAGCGCATCCGCACGGGATGGGAGAGAATGGAGATGCCGACGGTCAGGCCGGGCAGCTCCTCGGCCGCGAGCGGTTTGAAGCGCGGGTCCTCGAAGCCGGCCTTGACGCTGTTCTCCACCACATCACGGATCAGTGGCTGATGCGGCTTGAGGCTGCCGATGCAGCCGCGCAGCCGTCCGTCCGCACGGCTGAGAGTGACGAAGCTGGCCCGCTGGCTGCGCAGCGGGGCGGCGAAGCTGGAGACCTTCACCTCCGGCGCCTTACCCCGACGGACCGCATGGCGGAGGCTCTTGGCGGCGCAGCCGAGGAGCTCCTGCCGCCGGGCCTTGCCCAGACGCGCCTGCTCCAGAGGCTCGAAGGCGATGCTGGTGTAGCCCACCACCCGCGACTTGTCCCCGGCGGTGTCGCCCGAGTTGCAGAGCCCCACGGTGGTGGCGCGCAGCCCGCAGCTTCGGGCGTGCGCCAGGAGCCCGCGGATAGCGTAGCGGCCGCAGGCCTGCTCGCGCGCCAGGCCCGCCGGGTCCAGCCGCTCGATGGCGGCCACCGCCTTGGCGTCGAGGGCACGGGCCTCGTCATAAGAGAGATAGTGGCTGAGGTCGGAGGAGATGACGATAACCGTCTCCTCGCCGCCCCAGAGGCGTTCGATCAGGCTGGCCGTCTCTTCCGGCGCCACCTGCCCGACCAGGATGGGGAGCACGGCGACGTCCTCGAACAGCCGCTGCAGGAAGGGGAGCTGAACCTCCAGGCTGTGCTCGTCCGCATGGATCTGGTCGGAGAGCTGGACCCGGCCGTCGCGCAGCAGCGCATCGCGGGTCTCCACGTCCACCGGCACGACGCCGAGGGGCGTGGCATAGCCGGCATGGCCCGAGACGGCGAAGCCTTGCAGCGGCGCGGTGTGGTTGGGGCCGAGGAGGACGACGCGGCGGATGCGGTGGCTGCGCGGCAAGAGGGTGGCATAGCCGCGCGCCGCCATGATGCCGGAGTAGCGATAGCCGGCATGGGGCACGATCAAAGCCTTGGGCGCGAGGCCGTGGGTACGGACCTGCGCCAGGAGGTCGTCCACCATCCCGGCCAATGCCGGCGCCTCGCCCGGATAGAAGCGGCCGGCCACCGCCGGCGAGCGGATTCCACTCTGAGCCATGGCGCTTGGCGCTGTTGTCATGACAAGCTCTGTTGCCCTAGGTCTTGAGCCAGGCAGTATAGCAGAAATCGCACAGGCAGGTGTAAAGACCCGCCGGCAACTCGGAACAGGGGGTAAGCTTTTGAGCGCAGAGGGATATCGGCCCGTCGTCGGCGTCATCGGCGGCAGCGGCGTCTACGACATCGAGGGTCTGGAGGAGCGGCGCTGGCAGGCGGTGGAGAGCGCCTTCGGCAAGCCCTCCGACGAGATGCTCTTCGGCCGGCTCCATGGCACCGAGGTCGTCTTCCTGCCGCGCCACGGCCGCGGCCATCCGCTCTCGCCCAGCGACATCAACTACCGCGCCAACATCGACGCCCTGAAGCGCAGCGGGGTGACGGACATCATCTCGGTCAGCGCCGTGGGCTCGCTGAAGGAGGAGCTGTCGCCCGGCACCTTCGTGATGGTCGATCAGTTCATCGACCGCACCTTCGCGCGGAAGAAGTCCTTCTTCGGCACCGGTTGCGTTGCCCACGTCTCCATGGCCGAGCCGGTCTGTCCGGTCGTCTCCGCCTGCCTGGCGGAGACCGCGGAGGAGCAGGGGATCGCGTATCAGCGGGGTGGCACCTACCTGGTGATGGAGGGCTTGCAGTTCTCCTCCAAGGCCGAGTCGGCGCTCTACCGTTCCTGGGGCTGCGACGTGATCGGCATGACCAACATGCCCGAAGCCAAGCTCGCCCGGGAAGCCGAGATCTGCTACGCCACCGTCGCCATGGTCACCGACTACGACTGCTGGCATCCGGACCACGGCCATGTCAGCGTCGAGAAGGTCGTGGCCGTGGTTCACGCCAACGCGGAGCACGCGCGGAGCCTGGTGGCCGGTGCGGTGCCGCGCATCGCGGCCAAGGCCGCCGAGGGCCTGCGCGAGTGCCACAAGGCGCTCGACTTCGCCGTCATCACCGCCCCCCACGCCCGCGACCCGGAGGTTGTGGCCAAGCTCGACGCCGTCGCCGGGCGGGTTTTGGGAACGAGCGAATGACCAAGGCGGACTGGCGCCGGACGATCCGTCTTGCCGAAAGCGGCGAGGGGGCCGGCTGGGCCGTCGAGATCATCGACCAGACCAAGCTGCCCTTCGTCTTCGAGATCGCCACGCTGACGCACATGGATGAGGCCGCCCACGCTATCTCCTCCATGCAGGTGCGCGGTGCGCCCTTGATCGGCGTCACCGCCGCCTACGGCATGGCGCTGGCCATGAACCGCGACAGCTCGGGCGCGGCCATCGAGGCGGCCTACGACGAGCTACTCTCCACCCGGCCTACCGCGGTCAATCTCAAGTGGGCGCTCGACCGCATGAAGGCGGCGCTGCTGCCCATCGGCCACAACGCCCGGCGCGCGGAGGCCTACCGCCTGGCCGGCGAGATGGCGGAGGAAGACGCGGCGCTCTGTTCCGCCATCGGCGATCATGGCCTGACGCTTTTGCAGGAGATCGCGGCGCGCAAGGGCGGGGCGCCCGTCCAGGTGCTGACCCACTGCAACGCCGGCGCGCTCGCCACCATCGACTGGGGCACGGCCACGGCACCCATCTATAAGGCGCAGGCGATGGGCCTGCCTGTGCATGTCTGGGTCGACGAGACCCGGCCGCGCAACCAGGGCGCCTCGCTCACCGCCTGGGAACTGGGCGAGCACGCGGTGCCCCACACGGTGATCGCCGACAACGCCGGCGGCCACCTGATGCAGCACGGCCAGGTCGACCTCTGCATCGTCGGCAGCGACCGCACCACCGCGGCCGGCGATGTCTGCAACAAAATCGGCACCTACCTGAAGGCGCTGGCCGCCAAGGACAACGACGTGCCCTTCTACGTGGCTCTGCCCAGCTCGACCATCGACTGGGCCATTGAAGACGGCCTCGCCGACATCCCCATCGAAGAGCGCGCGGCCGAGGAGGTCAGCGAGATGAGCGGCCTCACCGCCGACGGCGCCGTCACCCGCGTCCGCGTCATGCCCCCCGCCAGCCCCGCCGCCAACCCGGCCTTCGACGTCACGCCCGCCCGCCTCGTCACCGGTCTCATCACCGAGCGCGGGATTGCGAAGGCGTCGAAAGCGGGGCTGGCGGAGGTGTTTCCGGAGAAGGCAAAGCGGCCATAGCCTGCGCTGCCCCGCCGGCTCTTTCTCTCAGAACGTCATCCCGGCCAAGGGCGAAGCCCGCGAGCTGGGATCCATGGTGGAGCTTGGCGCGGACGTCGAATGTATGGCGCGGGCCGATGGATGGACCCCGGCTCAAGGCCGGGGTGACAGCCTGTGGTGCGGCGCCGTCGCTGGGTTTTCTTGGAATGTCATCCTTGGGGGAGCCGCAGCGCGGCTCGACCCGAGGATCCAGCGGTAGGCACGGTCCGCGCTTGTGGCTGGCCCGGCTGCCAAGGCTCGCGCTCCGGGACTGCAGGCAGTCCCGGGCTCGCCTAAGGGCCGGGGTGACAGTGGAGGTGTGGCGCTGTCCGCGATTTCTCTCAGGATGTCATCCCGGCCGCGATAGAGAGCCGGGATCCATGGATGGTCTGGGCGCGGAATTTGGACAACAGGCGCAGGCCGATGGATGGACCCCGGCTCGGGGGCCGGGGTGATAGATTGTGGTGGACGGGGCGGCTCGCGCAAGGGTGACAGCGGTGGGGTAGGGCGACCGCTCGTGGTCGCCCTAAACGTTGAACCGGAACAGCAGCACGTCGCCGTCTTGGACGATGTAGTCCTTGCCTTCGGCGCGCATCTTGCCGGCGTCCTTGGCGCCTTGCTCGCCGCCGCAGGCGAGGTAGTCGGCGTAGGCGATGGTCTCGGCGCGGATGAAGCCGCGCTGAAAGTCGCTGTGGATCGCGCCGGCGGCCTCGGGCGCGGTGGCGCCGCGGCGCACGGTCCAGGCGCGGCTCTCCTTGGGCCCGGCGGTGAAGAAGGTGAGCAGGTCCAGGAGGCTGTAGCCGGCGGCTATCACCCGCTTCAGGCCGGTCTCCTCCAGGCCGAGGCTCTCCAGGTACTCCTGCTTCTCGGCCTCGTCGTCGAGGGCGGCGACCTCGGCCTCGATGGCGGCGGAGACGACGACGCAGGCGCTGCCCTCCGCCTCGGCGCGCGCGGCGACCTTCTCCGAGAGGGCGTTGCCGGTCGCGGCGGACTCCTCTTCCACGTTGGCGGCGTAGAGCACCGGCTTGGCGCTCAAGAGGTTGAGCTGGCGAAAGACGGAGCGGCGCTCGGCCGGCACCGAGACGCTGCGGGCCGGTTTGCCCTCGCGCAGGGCCGCCGCCACCGGCTCCAGGACCTCCAGGCGCTCCTTGGCCTCCTTGTCCTGGCCGCGGGCCTTCTTGATCGCCGTCTCGGTCTGGCGCTCGACGCTCTCCAGGTCTGCCAGCAGCAACTCGGTCTCCACCGTCTCGGCATCGCGGATGGGGTCGACCGAGCCGTCCACGTGGGTCACCTCGCCCTCGAAGCAGCGCAGCACGTGGACGATGGCGTCCACCTCGCGGATGTTGGCGAGGAACTTGTTGCCGAGGCCCTCGCCCTTGCTGGCGCCCTCGACCAGGCCGGCGATGTCGACGAACTCCAGGTAGGTCGGGATGGTCTTGGCTGACTTGGCGAGCTTGGCCAGCTCGTCCAGCCGCGGGTCGGGGACGGGCACCCGGCCCACGTTGGGCTCGATGGTGCAGAAGGGATAGTTGGCGGACTCGGCCGCCGCCGTCTCGGTCAGGGCGTTGAAGAGGGTGGACTTGCCGACGTTGGGCAGGCCGACGATGCCGCAATTGAAGCCCATGCCGGGCGTCTCCTTCGTTTACTGGCCCGACTTGGGGGGGAGGGTGAGGCCGAGCTTGCGCAGCGCGGCCCCTAAGGGGCCTTCCGCTTGGTGCTGTGTTGTCTCGGTCGGTTTTTCGGGCTCGGGCTTTCCGGCCTTCGGATCTTTAGGTTTGGGCTTCGGCCGTTGCGGGAAGACCGCCTGGTTGACCTTGGACATGAAGAGGTTGTCCGCCTCGGCCGTGCCCGGAACCAGGCTGTCGGCCTCGGCCGATACGGCGTCGAGCAGGCGCTCCAGCCAGTCCTGGTCGGCCTTGGCGAAGTCGCCGAGCACGTGGCCCAGCACCTTCTCCTTGTGACCGGGATGGCCGATGCCCAGACGCACCCGGCGGTAGTCCGGGCCGATGTGGGCGGCGATGGAGCGTAGGCCGTTGTGTCCGGCCACGCCGCCACCAAGCTTCACCTTCACCTTGCCGGCGGCGAGATCGAGCTCGTCGTGGAAGACCACCACGTCGGCGGGCGCGAGCTTATAGAAGCGCATGGCCTCGCCGACGCTGCGGCCGGACTCGTTCATGAAGGTCATGGGCTTGAGGGCCAGGACTTTGGACGGGCCGCCCGATCCCTTGCCGCCGAGCCGACCCTCGGCCATCTCGCCCTGGAAGCGCTTGCGCCAGGGCGAGAAGCCGTGGCGCCCGACCAGACGGTTGAGCGCCATGAAGCCGATGTTGTGGCGGTTGTCGGCATAGCGCGGCCCCGGATTGCCCAGGCCGACCAGCAGCAGCATCGCGTCCTCCCGTCCCCGGTCTCCGGCGGAGCAGGGCCGGGGAGCCGGACCTCCCGGCCTTACTCCTCGTCGGCCGCGGCCTCACCGGCCGCGTCCTCGGCACCCTCTTCGCCTTCGCCCGCCTCGGCCGCCGCCTCTTCGGCCTCGGCCTTCACCGCGCTCGGGGCGGCGATCGTGGCGACGGTGAAGTCGCGGTCGGTGATGGTCAGCTCGACGTCATCCGGCAGCTTCATCTGGCTGATGTGGATGGAGTCGCCGAGTCCGGCGCCGGAGAGGTCGCAGTCCAGGCTCTCCGGAATGTTGGCCGCGTTACAGATCAGCTCGATCTCGTAGCGCACCACGTTCAGGACGCCACCCTCGCTGAGGCCGGGCGACTGGTCTTCGTTGATGAAGTTCACCGGCACGGCCACGGTCACCGTCGTGCTGCGCGACACCCGCAGGAAGTCGACATGCTCGGGCTGCATGGTCACGGGATGCAGAGCCACGTCGCGCGGCAGCACCCGGTGCTTCTTTCCGTCGAGCTCGACGTCGACGAGGTTGGTGAAGAAGGCGCTGCTCTCCAACATCTTGCGCAGGGGGCGCGCCTCGATCTTGATCATCACGGGGTCTTTCTTGTCGCCGTAGATAACGGCGGGCACGAAGCCCTCGCGCCGTGCGGCTCGGGCGGCCCCCTTTCCGGCCCGCTCCCGCAAGGAGGCGCTGATTTGGCTGATCTCACTCATGGTCTCTTTCTACTCCTCACGCAAAAGGGGCGGCCGTACCGGGCCGCCGCTTCCTAGGTTGATGCCGGCCGGCCTCCAGGGGTGCCGGTCGGCGGAATGCCCGTTCAGCCGATGGCGGCTTTCGGGGCGGCCTCGAACAGGCTGGATACCGAGCGCTCGTCGCTGATGCGCTGCATGGCCTCTCCGATCAGCGGCGCGATGGTCAGCTGCCGGATGTTCTGAGAGACCCGCATGGCTTCCGTCGCCTGGATGGAGTCGGTGATCACCAGCTCCTCCATAGGCGAGGAGGACACCCGCGCCACGGCGCCGCCCGACAGGACCCCGTGGGTCACATAGGCTGAAACCGTCTTGGCGCCTGCGTCCTTCAGCGCGATCGCCGCGTTACAAAGCGTGCCCGCCGAATCGACGATATCATCGACGAGGATGCAGCGCTGGCCGCTGACATCGCCGATGATGTTCATCACTTCGGAGATTCCTGCCCGTTCGCGGCGCTTATCGATGATCGCCAGATCGGCGTCAAGCTGCTTGGCGATGGCGCGCGCCCGAACCACGCCGCCGACGTCGGGCGAGACGATGGTGAGAGGCTGGCCGTCGTAGCGCTGGCGGATGTCGTGGGTCAGGACCGGGGCGGAATAGAGATTGTCGGTCGGGATATCGAAGAAACCCTGGATCTGCCCGGCATGGAGGTCGAGCGTCAGGACCCGGTCGGCGCCGGCCGAGGTGATCAGGTTGGCGACCAGCTTGGCCGAGATCGGCGTGCGCGGGCCCGACTTACGGTCCTGCCGGGCATAGCCGTAGTAGGGAATGACCGCCGTGGTCCGCCGTGCCGAGGCCCGCTTCAGGGCGTCGAGGCAGACCAGCAATTCCATCAGATTGTCGTTGGCCGGATAGGACGTCGACTGGATGACGAAGATGTCTTCGCCCCGGATGTTCTCGTGGATCTCCACGAAGCATTCCATGTCGGAGAAGCGGCGCACCGATGCCTTGGTCAGAGGCATGTTGAGGTATGCCGAAATCGCCTCTGCCAACGGCCGATTGGCGTTGCCAGTCATTATCTTCATGAGAGAAGTGCAGCCCTTTTACTGTCCTGCGGACAACGCCCCCACCGCTGGTGCAGCACTCACCAGCCCAGGCGGGCGCAAATTACCAAGGCCTAGAGCTTGTGTAAACGAGCAAGGGGCTCAGTTTCGCAATCTTTCGGTCACTCTTGAGCAACTACTTGAAGTAATCGACTTCAAGTTCTTGGAGTATCTGGCTAATGCCCTCGGCAGCGCCGGCGGCAACCAGGCTCGTGCTGGGGCCCCAGCCGTCGTCCAGCGTGCCTTCGGGGATGCGGTTGCCCTGATCGACTATGCCCAGCTCCTCACCGTCGGCGGCACCGACGACTCGCCACACCAGGGCGACCTGCTGCCAGCCCGGTTCCAGCGGGTCGAGGGAGACCGCGCCCTCCACCGTGACATCGCGCGGCCCCGGCACGCCGGCCAGGGCGATGCTGCGGCGGCGGAGCTGCGCCTTTAGGGCGCCCGTGAGGGTCTCATCGACCTCTCCGTCCGGCCCGACGACGGGCATGACGATGACATGGCCCCGAGTCGTTTCGTCGCTCGCGGTCGCGCCAAGGCCGAGCTGCTCGGCGATGGTGTCGGCGGTGCGCTCGGTCAGCTCGCTGAAGGTGGCGTCGTCGCCGTTGGCCCAGCCGCCCGCCGGAAAAGCTACCTGTTCCTCCACCCGGGCAATCTCCAGTCCTTCGCCATCGGCCAGGGAGAGCGCGAGGAAGACGGCCTCCACCTCTTCGTCGAGCGGGATGACCTCGGCAGTGCTGCTGAGGCGGTTGGCGCCGCCGTTGGCGTCCGTGGTGGCGCGCAATCCCCGCATCTGAAGCGCTTTGGCCAGCTCGTTACTGAAGGCCTCGCTGGCAGGGGCGCCCTCCGGCGGCAGGACCACGATGCTGGCTTCGTGATTGAGCTGCT
The DNA here is from genome assembly GCA_028282405.1 of Rhodovibrionaceae bacterium. Lineage (GTDB taxonomy): Bacteria > Pseudomonadota > Alphaproteobacteria > Kiloniellales > DSM-21159 > JANQMX01. The sequence goes on along the minus strand of JANQIA010000200.1, from coordinate 90 downwards.
TGAGATTGACGGCCTTCGCCGGCGGCTGGAAGGGCCGCGGCAGCTCTCCGCAGGCCGACAGAGCCGACATCACAAGGAGCAGCGCGCAGA
>JANQIA010000196.1 GCA_028282405.1 Rhodovibrionaceae bacterium | reverse complement strand
CATGACCCCGAAGAAGTTCACCACGTAGCGGCCGATGGCGGGCAGGAAGAGATTGGTGTGCAGCACGTTGATGAAACGCCCGACGGTGATGAAGGGCGTATCGCCGATCACCTGTCCGGTGAACTGGTCGAGCCAGACCGCGCGGAGGCCGCCTCCCGGCACCGCCACCAGCGCCGAGGCAGCGCGCCGCTCTGTGAACGCGCCGGTCCGGACGCTGTTGACCCCGACATCCGGATAGCCCGCCAGCAGGCTGTCGTAGAGCACGCCCGGATTGACCCGGCTCTCCGCCGGCGCCACCCGCATCTCCGGATAGATCAGCCAGTCGATCTCGGCGAAGAGCACGGTGATCGTGCCGCTGATCATCACCACCGCCAGCAGGATGGTGAGCCAAAGACCCGTGGCCGAGTGAATCAGAAAGGCGATGTTGGCGGCCGACCGCTTGCGCTTGGGGCGCGCGACCGTCGTCATGCCGCCTACGGACTCAACGGTCATTGCAGCTTCCTCACCATCCTTGCCAAGCCTATGCTAATGCGAGTCATTCGCGTATCGCCATGCCTTCTACAGCCCTTGGCCGGGCACCGCAATGCGCAGCGGGGCGCCGCGTTCAGAACCTCACCCTGACGCCCAGCAAGGCAGTGAAAGGCTCGCCGACCGCGACATTGTTCTGCCCGGCGGCCGAGGTGTAGTAGGTCTCGTCGGTGAGATTGCGGATCTGAAAGGTCGTTCTGATGTCGTCGGTCAGATCGTAGGACGCGCCGACGTCGAATCGGACGTAGGAGGGAAGCTCCGTTTCAATCGTGGCGGAGGTATTGGTCCGCTTTTCGTCTTCGTAGACGATACCGCCGAAGAGTCTGAGGCCCTTGAACGTGCCCTCCGAAAAGCGGTAGGCGGCCTGCAACGAAGCTGCGTGTTTCGGAACGTTGCGCAGCCGGGTTCCACTGGGGCGATTTGGGTTGTCGTTGCCGCGGATGGCGGCATCGATATAGGCATAGCTGACGCCCAGGCTGAAATTCTCGAAGACCTCGCCCGACAAATCGAACTCGACACCCTGACTGCGTACCTCCCCCAGGTTCACCTGCCTGAGAAAGTTGCTGGAGTCGCTCTCAAGCACATTTTCCTTGTCGGCGCGAAAGACCGCCAGGGTGCCGGTCAGCTTGCCGTCCAGAGCATCGAGCTTGATGCCGACCTCATAGCTTTGGCTCTCTTCAGGATCGATCTGCTCACCGTTGATATCAGTCAGCCCGCCGGCAGTTGGCGGACGATAGGTTTCCGCATAGGAGGCGTAAACGCTCAATTCCTCGACCGGACGGTAGACGAGGCCGATGCGGGGCAGAAGCGCGGTGTCGTCGAAGCTCTCGTCCGCCTGGCTTTGGAACGGCGGGCCGCCGGTGTTGACGAAGAAACTGGTGTCTTCCTTCAACCAAACCGCATCGAATCTCAGGCCGGCAAGAACCCGCCACTGTTCCGTTAGCTCAATCTCGTCCTGAACGTAGACGCCGATCGATCGCGCCGAGAGATCGCGATCGAAAACACTGTTCCCTGGTTGCGACAGATCGACGGCCGGCGCGTCGACGGGAAAGTCCGGGTCGAAGACATCGAAGGCCGCGCCAGCTCGACCAAACGGCAAGTGAATGTCGTTTGTCTGATATGACAGATCGAGGCCAGCCAGCAGCGTGTGACCGATCGAACCGGTCGTGACATCGGCGACAAGCTCCGGCTGCAAGGTCAGGAAGAGATCGTTTCCGTCCAACACCCGCCGCTGCGCGCTGGCGGTCGCTCCGACAACCCTGGTAACCTGGATCCCCTCGCCGTCAAAATCGTTGAAGCTCGCATAGAGGCCGAGCCGGCCTCTCAAGGCCTCGGTGAGCTGCCGATCGACACGCGCGGTCCCGGAAACATAGTGCTTGTCGATCGTCGGCGTTTGATCCTCGGCAATGTTGAAATCGCGATCCAGCTCAAGCTCGTCATTGACGAAGAAGACCCCGCGATCGAAGGAGTCCTCGCGATACTGGTAGACGAGTTCGACGTTCGCGGCGGTCTTGTCGTCGATGTCGAAATCGACGACGGGCGATGCGAAAACAACCTTCTCGTCAATGTCCTTGCGGAAAGATCTTTCATATTCGGCGGCCGCATTGAACCGGTACCGGATACGCCCTGCCTCATCGACAGGCCCCCCGGTATCGACGGTTGCTCGAACATCCCGAAATCGGCTGCCGTCGCCGAAGAGACCCGTCCCGCCTGTCAGTTCAGCTTGGTAGAACGGTTCCGCCAATGGCTGCTTGGTGACGACGTTGACAAGGCCACCAGGGTCGCCGCGGCCGAAGAGTGCCGCCGTCGGCCCACGTAGAGCCTCCACCCGCTCGACATTGGCGATATCGAGCGTGGTCGGCTGACCGACCCGATTGCCGTTGACCAGCAGGTTGTCGGTCTGAAAGCCCCTGGCGAGATAGTCGTCGCCGGTCAGTCCACCGGTGTTGTTCTCTTGCGTGATCCCCGCCAGGTAGTCGTATGCGTCGGCGATTTCGGTCGCGCCCGCGTCGTCGAGGGCTTGTCGCGTCACGGCCTGCGTGGATTGCGGGACATCGACGATTGCATTGTCGGTGCGGGTGGAGGCGAAGTTGTCCGGCGCCGCATAGCTGTCGGTCAAGGTGCCCTCCAGCACTGCCTCGACGGTGATCGGCTCCAGCCGCGCCGGGCCGCTCTGCGGTTGGTCGGAGGGCGCCGCGGTCACGATGATCGCCCCGCCCTCGCCGACGCGCGTCGAGAGTCCGCTGCCGGCAAGAAGGCGGCGAAGTGCATCTTCCGGGGAGAGGGTGCCGGACACCGGAGGCGCCGCCTTGCCCGAGACGAGCGCGTCCGGGGCGACGATCGTTACGCCGGCCTGTTCGGCAAGCTCCACGAGAGACTGGCCGAGCGGTTGCGCCGGCAGGTCGATGGCGACCGGCGGGCTGTCCTGCGCGACGCCCGAACCCGCCGCAGCCAGCAAGAACGACAAGACGATACCGGTAAGCGCAAAGACGCGCAGCGGCAGTGCATGAGACTTCGTTGAAACCACTCTATCCATCCCCTTAAAAGCAAATGCGACTTAGTCGCAATTACCCTAAGGACGCTTTGGGTTACCCGATCGTCACCTTTGCCGTCGGTCTTTTTTCAGTCGGCTCCGGACGGTGGGGTCAGTTGGCGGCAGCGGGCGCTGCGCTGCCGATAAGCGTGACGGCGTCCAACGGGCGCCAAAGGGTGATGGGCAAAGCGTCGGCCAACGTCGCAAGCATCCCGTCGATGTCCTTGGCATCGAAGGCGCCGGTGATCTTGAGATTGGCCGCCTCTCCGTCCCGCAGAACGATCCAGCCGTCATGGTAGCGGTTGGCATCGGCCACCACCTCGGAGAGGGGGACCCCGACGTAGACCAGGCGGTTGCGCCGCCAGGCCCCGAGCCTATCGGGAGGGATCGAGGTGATCCGGCCGAGCGCCCCTTCCTCGCTGACCACGACCTGTTGGCCGGCCGCCAGCTCCGCCTGCGGTCCCTCGGCCTTCGGCGTTGCAGGCCCGACCGCGACCAAACCCTCCGCAACCGCGATGCGCAGGTTCTCCTCGACTTGGCGCAGATCGAACGCCGTCCCAAGGACCGTGACGTCCGTCTCGTCAGCACGCACCGAGAACGGCCGGGCCGGATCCCTGACCACGTCGAAGAAGGCTTCGCCTCCGTGCAACTCGACCCTGCGCGCCTGCGGGTCCATGGCAACCGAGAGGCGTGTCTTGGCCCCGAGTGTCACGACGCTGCCGTCGGGCAGGGTGACGGCACGGATTTCCGCGACGGCCGTTTCGAAATGCTCGGCGCTGGGATCGAAAAAGCCGAAGGGAACGACCTGCAGCATAACCAAGACCACAGCCGCAAGCGCCAGGGAACCGCCGGCGATCCGCAAGGACCATGGACCCCAGCCGACATGGCACCAGGCAATAAAACGTTCGCGCAGCAAGGGCCGAAAGGCGACAGGCGGGAGGGCTGCATGGTCCAGCGCGCTCACCTCACCCCACAGGCGGACCGCACGCTCATAGGCTTCGCGGTGCCTAGGGTCGGCGGCCAGCCAGCGCGCGAAGCGCCGTCGATCGTCGCGCGTCATGTCGCCGGCTTCGATCCGGGCGTGCCATTCGTGCGCGGCGACCCTGATCGCCTGCGGGGATTTCGCTGTCGGCTCCACGGCTGATTGTCTCAATCGGTCGCTCTCAATCCTCTGCCAGCGCGGCGTCGAGATCGATCATGGCACGGGCAACGTGCTTCTTCACCGCCGTCTGCGACAGTCCCGTCCGGCGCGCGATCTCCGCGAAGCTGAGGCCTTCGATCCGGTTCAGCACCAACATCCGGCGGCGCTTGGCGGGCATCGCCTCAAGGACCGCGAAGATTGCCGCGATCTGCTCCTTCGCCACTAAGACGCGCTCGGGCGTGAATTCGTCACCCTCGGCCGCCAAACCGACTTGCCGAACCTCGTCCGAGCGCCGCCGTCGAACGGACTGCGACCGTTTCTCGGAGACGGCGATGTTGTGCGCGGTGCGCCAGAGAAACGCCTTTGGATTCTCGATTTCATCGAAATTCCTGTGTGCAGCAACCCGCGTAAAGGCAAGCTGCGCGACGTCCTCCGGCTCCGGCGGTCCGGGGCCGAAGGTGGCCGCCAGGTAGCGGCAGAGCTCGCGCCAATGCTCCCGATAGAGCCCGACCAAGACCTTGGCCTCTGCCGATCCCTCCGGCGCAGCAGCGGCTCGGCTCGGCGAGCCATCACCGGGCTTGGCAGAGAACCGCGTCACATCTTCCCCTTCGACCGACACCGGCACGCCGGCGAGGCGAAAGCGCCGCATGCCCCGATAGAGATTGGATCTTATTGCGAACCGTTCGCAGGGACTAATAGTGAGCGGAGCAGCTTGGCGCAACGCCTTGCCGCTTTTCGAAGGGGGCATAAGACTCTCAGGCGATGCCCGCTGCGCCGTTGCCTCTCAAAACCGTACCCGGACGCCTAAGGTGGCGCTGAAGGGCTGGCCGACGCCGACGGCCGTCTGACCTGCCGCAGTCGTGTAGTACTCCTCGTCGGTCAGGTTCTGAATGAACAGCCTCGCCTGAACATTCTCCGTCAGCTCGTAGGAAGCGCCCAGATCGAAACGCACGGAATCGGGGATCCTGGTACGGATCGTCGGTGACGTATCGGTGCGCTTGTCGTCCTCGTAGACCATTCCACCGAACAGTCGAAGCCCCTGCAGCGTCCCTTCCGTAAAGCGATAGGCCACCTGCAAGGATGCCGCGTGACGTGGGACATTTCGCAGTTTCGTGCCCTTGGGTAGGTTGGGGGAGTCGTTACTGGAAACGCGCGCGTCTGTGTAGGCATAGGTGGCCCCGATACTGAAGTTTTCGAACACCTCCCCGGACAGATCGAACTCGATGCCCTGGCTGCGGACTCTCCCTATGTTAGTGGTGGCGCCGGGATTAAAAGGATCTGCCTGAAGCACGTTCTCCTTGTCGGCACGGTAGGCCGCGAGGGTACCAGTAAGCCTGCCATCGAAGGTATCGAGCTTGATCCCCACTTCCAGGCTGCGCCCCTCCTCTGGTTTGACTTGCTCACCGTCTACGTCAACCTGGTTAGTAGCAAGTGTCGGCGGGCGATAGGTCTCAGAATAGGAGGCATAGATACCAACCTCCTCAATCGGCTGATACACGATCCCCACACGAGGCAATAGGGCGGTATCGTCGAACTTGGTATTCTGCTTGGGAAAAAACGGCGCGAACTCATCCTCCGAGTCAAGCCAAACGGCATCCCAGCGCAGGCCGGCCAACAGTTTCCACTGATCGCTCAGGTCGATTTGATCCTGGAGATAGATCCCGAGTTCCTTCGCAATAATATCGATGTGATTTGCGAAACTTTCCGGCTGCGCGGGTGCATCGATTGGGAAGTTCGGGTCGAAGAGGTCAAACGCAGTGCCGACTGGGCCAGCCAAAGTGGTGCCTCGGCTTCTTCTATACGATGCATCGACACCGAACAGGACCGTGTGACCGACCGGGCCGGTCTCGATTTCGGCAACCAGTTCCGGCTGAACGGTGACGACGAGGTCGGAGGAATCGAAGTCGAATCGCTGTGGTGTGCCTTGCGATCCGGTGACGTTGACCAGTTGAATGCCGGGTCCGTTGAGATCGTTGTAACTGGTATAGATGCCAAGCCGTCCGGTCAGGGCATCGGTAAGTTCCCGGTCGACCCGGAAGGTTCCGGATAGGTAGTTGCTGTCGATGTTAGGTGTCTGATCTTCGCCGATATACCAGTCTGTCGGCAGCTCAGGTTTACCGTCAACAAAGGGCACACCGCGGTCGAACACGAATTCGCGATACTGATAGGTCAACTCAAGGTTAGCGATGGTGCGGTCATCGACCTCGAAGTCGACGACGGGCGAAACGAAGAACAGGGTGTCTTCTACATCCTTGCGAAAGCTCTGCTCGTATTCCGCGGCCGCGTTGAAGCGATAACGAATGCGCCCCTGCTCGTCGACTGGCCCACCGCTATCGACGGTCGCGCGCACGTCGCGATAGCGGCTGCCGTCTCCGAAGAAGCCGGTACCACCCTGAAGCGCCGCTTCGTAGAGCGGCTCGGCCAACGGCTGCTTGGTCACAACGTTGACCAGCCCGCCGGGATCGGCCCGGCCGAAGAGTGTCGCGGTCGGCCCGCGTATCGCTTCGACCCGCTCGACGTTAGCGGTATCGAGCGTAGTCGGCCGGCCGCTGCGGTTGCCGTTGATCAGGATATTGTCGGTATCGAAGCCCCGCGCGAGGTATCGATCTCCAAATATTCCGCCGATGTTGTTCTCCTGCGTGATACCGGCAAGGTACTCGAAGGCGTCGGAAACGTTCGTCGCGCCTGCATCTTCCAAGGCTTGCCGTGTTATCGCTTGCGTCGACTGCGGCGTGTCGATGGTCGGCGTGTCGGTGCGGGTCGAGGCAAAGTTGTCCGGCGCGACATAGCTGTCAGTGATCGTGCCGGGCAGCACCGCATCGACGGTGATCGGCGCCAGCCGCGCCGGCCCGCTCTCGTCCTGCGGCCCCGGTCTCTCGATCACCAGCGTTGTTTCGTCAGCGACGGCGAAGGTGAGGCCGCTGCCGGCGAGCAAGCGGCTCAGAGCCTCTTCACTGGTCATCGTTCCGCGCACGGCAGGAGAGGAAACGTTGCGCGGAAGCGCACCGTCTACAGTCACTTGAATGCCGGACTGCCGGCCGAAGGCGACGAGTGCATCGGTCAAGGGCTGCGCCGGAATGTCGAAGCTCTGCTCTAACTGCAATTGTGCGACCGTCGCCGTTAGGACCACCGGTTGCTCAGCCCAGGCCGCTGTCGCCGGCAGGTGCGGCACCAGCACCATCGCCGCCATTGCCGCGCCTGCCAGAAGCCGTCGCCGCCCATCCGCGCACTTGTACGCCTCCGCCCCCATCGCCACTGCCGCTCTCCATCGTTCGTTATCGTTCCGGCTGCGACCGCGCTCGCTTGCTGATTTGCAAATGCGATGCAGTCGCGTCTCTATGGACGGAACGATGGCGGGGACGGCTTTTCTCCAAAAAGTCTTCTAGATTCTAGAATCGGCAGTGCGTCGCCGCCTTTTCATGACGCCGAGACGAGGATCAGCCAGGGCGTGATGCGCCGAACGACGGCGTTCTGGGCGCGGGCAATGCCGCGCAGCGCGGCTATGGGATCGGCCAGATTGTAGACACCGGTCACCGGTCGGGAAGCCAGCGCCGCATCCGTGACGATGATACGACCGGCGTAAAAGCGGCGTAGTTCGTCGACCACTGCACCGAGCGGCTGGTCGCGGGCAATGAGCTGATTGTGCCGCCAGGCGCCAACGCGGTCGACCGGAAGGTCGCTTCGCTCCGCTCGGCCCGCCCAGCTCACCCGAACCAACTGACCCGCTGCCAAGGTCTCGGCCACCGCAGGCGCTGCCCCGTCGTGGCTGACACGCACAACACCTTCTGCAACAGCGACCCTGGCCCCCTCGTCGCCACGGCGAACGTCAAAGGCGGTACCGAGGACAGTGACGTCGACGACCCTGGCCGCGACCCGGAAGGGCCGCTCCGCGTCCTGCGTGACCTCGAAGAAGGCTTCACCGTCGAGAAGCCGGACGTGGCGCTCGCCTGCCATGTAGGAGACGGCAATGGCGCTTTCCGGCGCGAGCGTGACTGCAGTGTCATCCGAGAGCTTTATTGTTTTGACTTCGGCCGTGCCGGTGGCGTGGTCCGCGCGCAGCTCCCGCACCAGATCGGGCCCGACGAGGAGCGCCAGGACACAGGCCGCCGCGGCAAGCCCGCCGAACTGCATCGCGCGCCGGCGCCCTCGGCGCGCGCCCCTGGAGGGCCTCCGCGCATAGGCCAAGGGCTGGGCGCCGACGATTGACGGCCGCCGGTCGTTCGCGTCCTCGCCTTCTGTTTGGGCACGCAACTTGGCGAGCGACGGCGCCCAGCGATCGGAATATACCGGCCTTGCCGTGTCCATCGCCTTCGAAGCCTGTTGGACCGCATCCCACGCGGTTGCGTTGACCGGGCTCTTTTGGCGCCAGGCCTCGAATTCTCGCCGGAGGACCGCATCGTCCGGCTCGTCCTTGAGCAGGATGAACCAGTCCGTCGCCTCCTTAGACGCCTGCTTCTCAACCGCGTCGGTGTTTCCAGTCATGCCTTTCGCTTAGCCCCGATCGGCGCAGGATGGAATGCTCCTGGTCCCAAACCACTCACTGCGACGCGTTCTATGGACGAAACGCATAGAGGACGGCCTTTTCTAAAAGTTCCTCAGGCGCGTGGCGACGTCATGGCCATCCAAGCCGCTCTTTGCAGTGCTGGACGGCGTCCGCAACCAGCCTGTGAGCGAGCGGAAGGGAGATTCCCAGCACAGCCGCAATTTCTCTCAGCTTGGCGTCACCGAAGCGGTGCATCTCGAAGGCGATGCGCGTGCGCTCGGGCAACTCCGCCAGGGCTTCCATCACGAGCGTGTACTCGTCCTTGTAGAGCGCAACACTTTCCGGCGAAGGGGCCGTGTCGGGACAAGCTCCGGCAGCCTTCTCGAAATCGCCGTCGGCAATGAGCTGGCTTTCGCGGGCCATGCGCCGTCTGCCATCCAGCGCCAGATTTCGGACAATGCGGTAGAGATATCCCGTTGAGTCTTCCAGGAGGCGCCCTTTAGAGGCCTCGTCAAAACGCAGCCAGGCCTCTTGGACAAGCTCCTCCGCCTGCGCACGGCTCCCGACAATGCTGCTCGCGTAGTTCACGAGCCCGCGGCGGTGCGCCATGAACAGGCTGATAGCCGTACTGTCCTGACCCGGTGCCAAGCCTCCCCTCCAGCCGGTCCCGTCGCGCCGCAACCCGAAGACGACTCAAGTCGCGCAAGCGAGCGAATCTTATTGAGAACCGTTCGCAGGTAGTCTTAGCGGGAGACGTCCAGGCTCGCAATGGCTGGCCGATCGATGCAGAGCGACGCGCGCGCTACCACTTGATGGAGTAGCTTGCGAAGATGGTGGTGCCCGGATAGGGCACGTTGCCGATCTGACCCAGCACGCCATTGCGATTGATCTGGGCCGTCGGATTGAACTCGGTGGTGTTGAACAGGTTCTCGACACCGAGTTGGAAGGTTCCCGGTCCGACATCCAACTGGGTGTAGAGATCGACGAAGGTCAGGGCATCGGTGCCGAACTCGTTCAACTCCGGGGTCCCGTCGGAAGAGACCTGATGCGACACCTGAAGACGACTGCGCCACCAGCGGAAGGGACGGACTTCGACATAGCCCGTCAGCTTGAGCGGCTGGATATCGGCAGCCGTCAGGTCGACCGTCTCTCCGTCTTCCAGCTCGGTGGTTCCCTCGCTGAACGACACGGTGCCGCCGAGACCCAGCGGACGCCAAGGCTGCACGTCCAGCGTCGCTTCCGCGCCCCAGATATCCTGCGGCCTGCGCACCGGCGCGGCGAAGGTCGTGCCGGGCACGACGGTAAATGAGCTGGCTCGGTCGGACTCGCTGAAGAACACGGCGGCCGTGGCCTGGACCTTGTCCCAATTGCCCCGGAAGCCGACTTCGTATTGGTCGGTCGTCGAAGGCTCCGGCCGGATTTCGTCCGCCGAGGTAATCGCCGCCAAGCGCGGAGCGCGGGCGATGTCGAGGATGTCCGCCGCCTGCGAGAAGCTGGCATAGAGCTCAATCTCGTCGGTCGCGAAATAGACCAGACCGGCGTTGAAGAGCGGCTGATCGAAGCTCACGCGGCCGCCCTCGAACGCCCCGCCGAAAGCCGGCGCCAGGTTGGCATCGCCGAGATCGATATCGGTGTCCTCGTAACGAACGCCGCCGGTGAAGAGGAAGTCGTCCAGAAAGGGGACGCGGAGCTGCGCAAAGCCGGCGCGGCTGGTCTCCTCGGCCTCAGGGACCAAAAACAGGAAGGGCAAGGCCGGGTCCGAGACCTCCTCGGCCTCGTACTCGAAACGTTGGACGTCCGCGCCCCAGGTGATGCTGGAGCCGGCGAACCAGCCGTCATCCAAGAAGGAGATCGGTGTTTCGAAGTTGACGCGCGCGCCAACCCGCGAGTTTTCTTCGCGGACCTGCAGGAAGATCGGCGGCACGGCTTCCCCCGGCGTCTGCCTCAGGACGCGGTTCTGATAGAAGACCGTGAAATCGAGGCGGCTGCCAAGGACATCGTCGTTCTCATAGCTGGCCGTCCCGACGTACTGCCGCCGGTGGGGGTCCTCGAAGGCATCGCCGAGATCCGAGAAGGGCACCGTCGAGGTCTTCTGCCCCGTATCCGGATTGCCATCGGCCACGGCGATGAACTCGGGATCCTGATGCGTCCTGACGAAGAAGTGGCTGGTCTTGAGCCGCTGCGCCTCGTCGAGGTTCCAGGTGAGGCTCGTGTTGAAATCGATGACGTCGCTGTTCGAGAAGGTTTCGTCGCTGTCCGGGAGCGGATCGCCATCCGGGTCGAACAGCGTTCGGTTGATCGAGCCGCCGACTTCCACCCAATAGTCCAGACTGTCCAGAGAGCCGGTAACGCTTTGCCGCGCTCTCGGACTGATGCTGTCTTCCAGATCGGTCGGCTGCACCATGAAGCCGACGGTCGAGGTCAACTGCATCTCCCCCGGGATAGGCTCGGGGGTCCGGAAGTTCACCGCACCGCCGCTGGCACCGAACCCGAAGGTCGCATCCGCGCCCCGCACCACCTCGACACGATTGAAGGCGTCCGGCGGCAGGTCGAAGATCGCGTTGCCGGTCGGCCGGAAGCGCTGGTTGATCTCGATGTTGTTGATGCGGAAGGACGCCGACCGCCCGCGCAGCCTCGCTTCGCTGCCGACCGGACTGGTGAAGTTGTACCCCGGGACGGCTTTGGCCAGGCCGGCGACCGGGTCGCGCTGAAAGGTGGGCTGCTGGTCGAGGTCCTGCTGATCGAGAATCGTGATCGCGGCGGGAAGCTCCGACACCGGCGTTGCGAAACGCGCGCCGGTGACCGTGACGGGGTCGAGCTGTGCCGGCCCCTCTTCCTGCGTTTCGCCCTCCCCGGCCACGCGGCGTTCGAGCGTCACCGTGTTGGCGTTGGTGAAACGGAAGTCCAATCCGGTGCCCGCGATCAGCAGCCGCAGCGCGCCTTCGGGCGTATGGCTGCCTTGCACCCCTTGGGTCCGCAAGCCGGCCGTCAGCCCGGCCGAATAGAGGAGCTGCAGGTCGACGGCTTGCGAGAACCGCAGCAACGCCGACTGCAAATCCCCGGCCGGGATATCGAACGGCTGCAAGGGACCGGCGGCATCGGTCTGCGCGATCTGCGACGCCGAGACATCGACGCGGTAGGGCAGGGCCGCCTCGCTGCCGTCCAACGACGATGGCCACTCGCCCGCAATGGCCGGCTTCGCCGGCGCCAAACCGAGCAACAAGACAGCGGCGAAAAGCCCCTGTGCCGCCCGGAACTCTTGCCGCGTTGCTGTCAGTTGTGCACGCGCAGCCTGTCGCTCGCCTTCGCTAGCCTGCATCGGACCCGCCCCTCGCTTATCGGTGACCGATTGCAGGCAAGCCTGCGCCGGTCTTTCGGGGTTAGACCGCTGGAGGGGACGAACTCCTGACGTCGAGGCGTGAAGATTTCTGAGAGTGACGTGCCAAACGACCGACTGCGCGACGGACCAAGTCAGTCGCGGCCGCGCAGTAGCGTCAGCCAGGGAGTCACGCGGACGACCTCGATCGCCAGGGTCGTCTCGATGGCGTCGAGCGTCACATCGCTGTCCGACAGGTCGAAGACGCCGGTGAAGCGCTCATCGGCGATGGCGGACTCCAAAAACACGATTCTGCCGGGCCGGTAGCGGTCGAGCTCGGCCACGACGTCGCGCAGGCGACGGTCTGCAAAAACGAGCCGTCCCCGTCGCCAGGCCGTCAGGGCATCGACATCGGCGGGTCCGGTCTCGACCGGGCCGGCGGCACCGTAGCGGGCAAGCTCGCCGGCGGTGAGCACGGCGCTGCCGCTTTCTGATGTGCCAACCGAGTTCCCGGTCACGCGCACCTTGCCCTCTGTCACGGAGACGATCACGGCCTCTCCGTCGTCGCGGACATTGAACGCCGTGCCGACGGCGCGCGCCGTCCCCTCTTGGGCGGCCACCTGGAACGGCCGCTCTGCATCGGACGCCACCGTGAAGAAGGCTTCACCTCGCATGAGCCGGACGCAGCGGCAGGCGCTCGTGAAGTCCAGAGCCAGCGCCGTATCCGTGTTAAGATCGACAAGAGAGCCGTCGGCCAGCACGATCTGCCGTGTCTCGCCAACGCCGGTGGCGTGATCGGCGCCAAGACGGTCGAACGTTCCTAGCGACCAGAGTCCGACGGCAGCGACCAGCGCGAACGAAGCGGCAAGCGCGGCAAAGCGATAGGCGCCGCGGTGCGCGGTAGGGTGGCGTGCCTCGGCGGCACTGCTGTCCCGGGTCCGCGGGTCGGCGATGGCACCGAGCTCATCCCAGAGCGCCTCGGCCTGAGCATAGGCTTCGCGGTGGGCAGGGCTGCGCTCGAGCCAGGCGCTGAAAGCGCGGCGCTCGTCTGCGCTGACATCGTCCGACGCCATGCGAACGAACCAAGCGGTCGCCTCCTCCGAAAGCTGGTCGTCGGATGACGCAGCGCCCGGAAACCGAGTGCTCCCGTCTGATGAACTCTGCGACTCGATCATCTCGCCATGCTGCCCGCCGAACCACGGCAATGCTAGGGCCTGTTGCCATTGACCGTGGGCGCGGACCGCCGCCGCGCATACCCCACACCTATGACTCCCTGACGGTCGGGACTCCTGACGTCAGCGCGTCGACAAATTATCGGCTGCGTCGAGACAACGGCGGCAGTGCAGCATCGCCTTGATGATGTGCTTTTCGACCATGTTGCGGGAGATGCCGAGACGCTCGGCAATCTCGCGGTTGCGCAGCCCGTCCAGCCGGCTCATCAGAAAGACCTCGCGACAGCGCGGCGGCAGGTCGTCGACGGCAGCGGAGAGGATTCGCAGGCGTTCGCGCTCCAGCGTGGCGGACTCAGCATCCGGCAGGGGGCAGCGGAACGTGTCCGCGTGATGATCGCCGACGGCGCGGTCCTCTTTGCGCTCGCGTGCCATACGATCGCGCGCCACATTCATGGCGATCTGAAAAAGATAGGCCCGCGAGTCGTCGATGGCCCGCCCCGGCGCGAAGCGCAGCAGGCGCAGATAGGCCTCCTGCGCCACTTCGGCCGCCGTCTCCTCACAGCGGAGCATGCGCACCAGAAACCGGCGCAAGGCCGCATCGTGACGTAGACAGAGCTCCTCAAGACCCACGTCCTGCGCAGAGGTTTTCATTCGCTCCCCAAGTGTCGCCTTACGGAGCCTCCGGCGCCCTTGCCCGGCCGCTGCGGGCTCGGCGGTCGAGCGACAGGCGGTGGTTCCGATAGAGAGCACGCTATTGAGAATGAGATCTATTCGCAATAGCGTTTGCCGAATTCCTTCCCTCGAGACTGCAAGAGCCAACCCTTCGACCCCATCCAAGGGACAGAGATCTCGATGAAGAGCGCGGCGGCGCCCGAGTCACCGCACACAGAAAGGCTTCTCATAAATTGTATACAATAGCGAAAGAAGGAGTAGAGGATGCGCCGAGATGACAAGGCAAACGCCTGACGCTTCGCGGAAAATGGGGCTCAGAAAGGGATTACTTGGCTAACTTACATTTCTATGCATACAATCCGGTCATGGCGGCCTTGTCACAGATCCACGACGGAACGGCCTACAGCCGCATCAGGCAGATGATTCTGTGCGGCGATCTCGCGATGGGCGCCCGCATCATCGAGACGCGCATCGCCGAACAGTTGGGCCAGTCGCGCACGCCGATCCGCGAAGCCCTGCGCCTCCTGGCCTCCGACGGTCTCGTCGTCTTCGAGCCCAACCGCGGCTACGAGGTCGTCTGCTACACGCCCGCCGATGTCAGGGAGATCTATAGCTGCCGGGTGCTTCTGGAGAGCGAGGCGGTCCGGCTCGTGGCCGAGCGCGGCCTGTCGCCCGATCGGGCGGCGCGTCTGGAAGCGCTGCTGAACGAGGCCGATGCCGCCTTCGCCGGCAACCTGACGCCCGAGGTCTTGCGCCAACAGTTTCTTGCGGTGAACAATCAGTTTCACCAGTTGCTCTACGCCGGCTGCGGCAACGAGATGCTGCTGTCGATGATCCGCAAGGTCACCGAGATCCCCGTCGGCATCCGGCACTACTTCCGCTTCTCGGACGACTTGCTGGTCGGCAGCCACGACGCCCATCGCAAGATTTTCCAGGCCACGGTCAATCGGCAGCCCGAACGCGCAAGCGCCTTGATGCGGGAGCACATCTGGACGGCCAAGGACAGGATGGTCGATCCGTCCGAGGCGAGGACGCCGGCGCATTCCACGGACGACCGACACGACAATTCGGGAGCCGACAAGAAATCCGCTGCTTGACCGCAGCGGCTGAAGCGCCTGGCCAACAGGCGCACCAACGCCAATCCAGATAACGAACCAACCAGATAACAAATCAAACGGAGGCAAGAGACCATGACAGACAAGACGACCAAGACCCGCGCGAAGCGCTCACACCCCACCCGTCGCGCTGTTCTGCGAGGCGGTGCGGCGCTGGCCGCCGCAAGCTTCGCGGCCCCCTGGGTCACCACCAAGGCGCGGGCCGCCGGCGAGATCAACGTGGTTCTCAATCAGGGCCTGTTGGCCAAGCTCTGGATCGACGAGCTGCATCCGAAGTTCGAGGCGGAGACCGGCGCCACGATCAATCTGCAGCAGTCCGTGACCTCGCAGATGCTGGCCATGCTGAAGACCCAGAAGGACAATCCGCCCGATCTGATGCAGTTTTCCGAAGCCGGTGTCTTCATCGCGCGCGACGACGGGCTGCTCCGCGCGCATGAGCCCAAGAACATCCCGAACATGGCGAATGTCCGCGAGGCCTTCCTGCTGGCGGACAACTACTCGGCCGGCGTGATCGATGCCACGCACACGCTGTTCTATAACACCGACTCAGGCGTCGATAAGCCGGCAGCCTGGGCCGATCTCTGGGACAGCAAGAACGCCGACAGGATCGCCATCGCGCCGGTCGGTTGGAACAACGGCGTGCGCATCGTCACCAGCGCCGCGCAGGTCGCGACCGGCAAACCGCTCGCCGAAGCGCAATACGAGTGGGAGGCCGGCCTCGCCCACCTGGCCAAGCTGAAGGAGAACGGGGTGACGGTCTATACCGGCGCGCCGCAGGCCATTCAGATGCTGCAAAGCGGCCAGGTTCCGATCGTCCCGTTCTACGGCATCTTCATCAACCCGCTGATCGACAAGGGCGCGCCCATCGCGCCGGCCCATCCGCTGGCCGAGGGCATGCACGGTGAGATCGTCGGCCTGAACATGCCGGTCAACGCCAAGAACACCGAGCTGGCCGAGGTCTATGTCAACATGAGCTACGACAAGGCCTTCCAGGAGAAGATCGACAGCGTGCTGCGCACCCGGAGCGCGCATAAGGAGGTCGACGCTTCCGCACGGACGCTCGAGCTGATGGGCCCGCCGGACAACATCACCTATGCCGACTGGGGCTACCTGTCGAAAAACCGGCCGCAGATCACCGAGAAGTGGAACGAGATCTTCGGCTGA
>JANQIA010000167.1 GCA_028282405.1 Rhodovibrionaceae bacterium | reverse complement strand
GGCCAAGGCCTGCGGCCCACCGGTGGAGGATCCGATGGCGATGATCTCCGGCGAAAAGAGGGTGTTGAAGGGCCGCAGCGATATCTGCTTCGCAGGCGCCGCGGCGACCGGCTGAGCCGGCGTGCGCGCGACCCGCACTGGCGCGGCCGAACGCGTGCCGGCCGGACGGTTGCGCTGGGCGATTGCGCCAAGCGCCTTGACCTTGTCCGTCAGTTCGCGGCCGAAAACGTCGGAGGAGTGGATTTCGGAGTTCGCCGTTGGCTTCGGAATGTAGTCCGACGCCCCCATGCGCAGGGCCTTGAGGCTGATGTCGGCGTTTCGCCGGGTCAGCGTCGAGGCCATGATGATCTGCACGCCGCGCTGCGTCGCCAGCAGCTTGGGCAGCGCCTCCAGGCCGTCCATGATGGGCATCTCGATATCGAGAACGATGACGTCGACCGGCTTCCGCTTGAGGCTGTCGATCGCCATCTTGCCGTTGGCGACGGACGCCACGATCGCGATGTCCGGGTCTTTCTCGAGCGTGCGCGAAAGAAGCCCGCGTATCACGGCCGAATCGTCGACCAACATGACTTCGATGAGTTGTTGCGTTGGTGTCATGCCTGCTGCCTAGACGGGGTTGGTGTGATGACCGGCGCGATGGAGGGACCGGCCCCCGCCCTTACATCAAACCGACTTGGGCGAACTTCGACTGGATGATCTCGCTGTCGAAGGGCTTCATGATGTACTCGTTCGCACCGGCTTGAATCGCGTCCTGAATGTGCTTCATGTCGTTTTCCGTCGTGCAGAAAACGACCACCGGCTGGTCGGCACCATCCATCGCGCGCAGCTCGCGCAAGAACTCGATGCCGCTCATCACCGGCATGTTCCAGTCCAGCAGTACAGCGTCCGGCATGTTGGCCCGGCACTGGTCGAGCGCCTTCTGGCCGTCCTCCGCTTCGGTGATGCTGAAGTTAAACCCTTCCAGGATCTTGCGCGCCACCATACGCACAACCTTGGAATCATCTACGACGAGGCACGACTTCATCTTCCGTCTCCAACAGCAACAACAGCGTGTCAGGCGGCCGCCGAGCGGCCATAGTCGAGCAGCCGGTCGACATCCAGAACCACCAGCAGTTCCTTCTCCAGGCGATAGATGCCGGTGGCGTACTGCCGTATCGCCGGGCTGAGCGTCGGCGGGTTCGGTTCAAAGGAGTCGGCGGCCAGGGTCAGGACTTCGCCAACGGAGTCGACGAGCAGGCTGTAGAGATCGTGATCCAGCTCGACGACGATGCTGGTTCCGCCCCCCTCGGAGGTGTCGGGCGGCAAGCCCAAGCGGCAGCGCACGTCGACCGACGTCACGATACGTCCGCGCAGATTGAGCGAGCCGGCAATCTCCGGCGGCGCCAGCGGCACGCGGGTGGTCTTCGATTGCGCCAGAATGTCCTGCACCTTGAGAACGTGGATGCCGAAGAGCTGCTCAGCGATCCAAAAGGTCACGAAATCATTCGACAGGTCCGTCCCGGTCATATCCTGTTGCCCGTTCGTCATGCTGCACCTCGCATCTCGGCAATCGTTTGATCGAGAGACGACAAGAGGGCGTCTCGGTCGAACTTGGCGACGTAGTCCGCGAAGCCGACTTCCCGGCCGCGTGCGATATCGCCAGGCTTCGAATGGGCGGAGAGCGCGACGATCGGCGTTTCAGCCCAGCGCTTGGTCTTGAGAGCTTCGGCAAGGTCGTAGCCGCTCATGCCCGGCATCTCGATATCCGAGATGATGACGTCGAAGTCCTTGCCATCCTCGCAGAGCTGCAGAGCCTCGACGGCACTCTCGACCGTCGTGACCTCATAGCCGGCGACATTGAGGAGCGGCGAGAGCAGATTGCGGAAGAAGGCACTGTCGTCGACCAGAAGCACGCTGCGCCCGTTGCCCGCATCGCTCGCGGTACTCCGCCCGGCTCCGAACCAGTCGTCGAAGGCAAGATTGACGTAGTAGCCGACGTCGATGACCTCGGTCGCCGCATCGTTGATGATGGCGGAGCCGACAAAGCCCTCGGACTCGCCGCTCAGCTCGACGTTCAGCGGCGTTTCGATGATGTCGACAATCTCGTTGACCATCAGGCCGAGGTTGCGGCCTTGCTCCGAGAACACCACGACCGGCCGGCGACCGCTTTCGCTGGTCGGTTCTTCGCTGCCTTCCATGGTGAAGAGCGGCATCAGCTGGCCGCGATACTGCACCACCCGCTGGTCGCCCGAAGCTTCGACCTGCGCGAGATCGACCTCCTCGAGGCGCGCGACGAGGGAGAGCGGGACCGCCTTGGGCGTGTCTCCCTCGGCCCGGAACAGCAGCATGGCGACGCGGTCCTCGGCGCGAGTCACCTCCTTCTCGGCATCTTCCTCGGCCTTGTCGGTGACATTGATCTCGCCGGTGACCGAAGCGATGCCGTTGGGGTCGAGGATCATCACGACCGAGCCGTCGCCCAGGATGGTATTGCCGGAGAACAAGGAGATCTCGCGCAAGATCGGCGCAACCGGCTTGACCACGATCTCCTCGGTATCGAACACCCGATCGACGATGATGCCGAAAGAGTAGTTGGCGACCTGAGTAACGACGATGAAGTCGTCACGGCGCACGTCCTGATCTTCGCTGTGCTCGGTGAAGTCGTTCTCGAGGTGCAGCAGGTCGCGCAGATGGACCAGCGGCAGCAGCCGATCGCGCAAGCGCAAGACAGGCGTGTCCTGGATGCGCTCGATGCTGTGCTCGGAGGCGCCCGAGGCGCGCACCAGCTCGACCACAGAGAGCTGAGGAATGGCGAAGCGCTCGTCTGCGCAGGCGACGATCAGCGCCGAAACGATGGCCAGGGTCAGTGGAATCTTGATGGTGAAGCAGCTTCCCTCGCCCTGCGTCGAGGTGAGCTCGATGGTGCCGCCGATCTTCTCGATGTTGGTGCGCACCACATCCATGCCGACGCCGCGGCCGGAAACGGCGGTCACCGTCTCGGCCGTGGAGAAGCCCGGCTTGAAGATGAACTGATTGATCTGCTGATCGCTCAGCATCTCCATGTCGGCCTCGGTGGCCAGGCCATTCGTGATGGCCTTTTCCTTGACCCGGTCGACATTGATGCCGCGGCCGTCGTCGGAGATCTTGATGATAATCTGGCCGCCTTCGTGGTAGGCCTCGAGAACGATGGTGCCGGTCTCCAACTTGCCCGTGGAGATGCGGTCCTCGGTGCGCTCGAGGCCATGGTCGGCTGAGTTGCGCACCATATGGGTCAGCGGATCCTTGATCAGATCGAGCACCTGGCGGTCGAGCTCCGTGTCTGCACCGCGCATCTCCAGCTCGATCTTCTTGCCCAGCTCGTGCGACAGGTCACGCACCAGACGCGGCAGCTTGGCCCAAGCATTTCCGATCGGCTGCATGCGCGTCTTCATCACGCCTTCCTGCAGCTCGGAAACCACATGGTTGAGCCGCTGCAGCGGACCGCCGAACTCGCTTTCCTTCTGCGTCCGCAGGATCTGCAGGAGCTGGTTGCGGGTCAGCACCAGCTCGGAGACCATGGTCATCAGGTCTTCCAGCAGATCGACGTTGACGCGAATGGACTGATTGGCAACCGCCGACTCCTTGGTTGCCTTGGCCTCGGCGGTAGCGGCAGAGGAAGGCGCCGGGGCGCTCGGTGCGGCCTTCGCCACGTCCGGCGTCGGCTCGGCGGGCACCTCGACAGGCGGGTCGCTTTCGGGGCTGGCCTCAGCTTCGACCTCGACAGCCTCGGCCATTTCGACCATTTCGGCAACCTGGGCGTCTTCCTCTGAGACGGCTTCCTCGGGCTGCGGCAGGGGCTCGTCGGCGGCAGGCGCTTCGTCAGCGCTCGCCTTACCCTCGGCCGCGGCGTTGAGGCGGCTGATCAAGTCCGCATCGTCGCCCTCGGGCTCGCTTTCGGTGGCTTCGAGCGCCGCAAGGATCTCCCGAATGCGATCGAGGCATTCCAGGATGAGGGAAACGATCTCCGGCGACACCGTAATCTCGCCGTCGCGCAACCTGCCGAGCACGTTCTCTCCGGCATGCGCAACTCCCTCCAAGCGGGGCAGACCAAGGAAACCGCAGGTTCCCTTGATGGTGTGCATCAGCCGAAAGATGTTCGACAGAAGCTCCGGGTCGTTCGGGTTCTGCTCGAGCTTGACCAGCTCGTTATCGAGAACCTGGAGACCTTCGTTGCTTTCCGTAAGGAACTCAGCCAGCAAATCATCCATGCTATGAGCTATCCAACGCTGTTGTCAGAGACCGCCAAACAGTGGCGGAGTTGGGCCTGAAAATGACTGTGCGGAGCCTGTCAGACAGTAATTAAGAACGCCTTACTTAAGCGATTTGGTAAGCGTTGACCTTGCCATGCCGTCAACCATGCAAACCCACGATTTAACCGGTAAAGTTGCAAGGTTATGGGCAAAACCTTGGCTCTGCTCCTGCCGATTGATCGTCGTTGTCCGAAACAGTAAGCATCTCTTTTACGAATGCTTCGCAACGGCAAGGAAACGAGCGCGGTCTTGAGCGCACCGGCCATAGGTTACCAACCCACTGGAGAGGGGCCCTCGGGAGTTCGCCGCGCGCGGCGCAGGCTGCTGCCGGCGCTCGCCGCATTGGCTGTGGCGGGACTGCTCGCCCTTCCCGTGCTCGGCGTGCTCGAGAGCTTCCTTGAACCCGGCGGCGAGAGCTGGTCGCGCGTGCTTGAGCAGAACCTGCCGCAGTTCATCGGCAATACGCTCCGCCTCGCCTTTTTCACCGGCCTCGGCGTGCTGTTCGGCGGCGTCGCGACCGCTTGGCTCGTCACCATGTGCCGCTTTCCCGGACGTCGCTGGTTCGAGTGGCTGTTGATCCTGCCGCTGGCGGCGCCGGCTTACATCATCGCCTACGTCTACACCGACTTCCTGCAGCATTCGGGCGCCGTGCAGAGCTTCTTTCGCGATGTCACCGGCCTAGGCCCGCGGGACTACTGGTTCCCCAACATCCGCTCCCTGGAAGGCGCGGTCGTCGTCTTTACGCTTGTTCTCTATCCCTACGTCTACCTGCTGGCCCGGGCCGCCTTTCTCGAACAGTCGGTCTGCGTGCTGGAAGCGAGCCGGACGCTGGGCCGCAGCGCCTGGTCCAGCTTCTGGAAGGTCGCCCTGCCGCTGGCGCGACCGGCAATCGCCATCGGCACGACCCTGGCGATGATGGAAGCCCTGGCCGACTTCGGCACCGTCGCCCACTTCGGTGTTCCCACTTTCACCACCGGCATCTACCGGGCGTGGTTCGATATGAGCGATCCGGTTTCAGCCGGCCGCTTAGCAAGCTTTCTCCTGCTCTTCGTTGGTTTGCTGATCTGGCTCGAACGACACCAGCGGGGCGCCGCCAAATACCACGAGACGACCGGCGTGATACGCGACCTGCCGCGCTTTCGCCTGCGCGGCTGGAAGGCGACGCTGGCCTTCGTGATCTGCGCCCTGCCGGTCACCTTCGGTTTTTTCCTGCCGGTCGGGCTGATGCTGCATCTGCATGCCATCAACGAGCATGAGATGTTCAGCCCGCGCTATCTGACCCTGCTGGGCAACACCTTCACGCTGGGCAGCATCGCGGCCGTGGTCGCCGTCAGTGTCTCGCTGTTTCTCGCCTACGGCTTGCGTCGCATGCCCATCTGGCCGACCCGCCTGGCCAGCCGGATCGCCGCCTTGGGCTACGCGGTCCCAGGCTCGGTGATCGCCGTCGGCATCCTGATCCCCCTGGCAAGCTTCGACAACGGCCTGGACCGTTGGCTGCGTGCCGAGTTCGGCGTTTCCAGCGGCCTGCTGTTGACCGGCAGCATCGCCGCGCTGATCTTCGCCTATGTGGTGCGCTTCCTCGCCGTATCCCTCAACACCGTCGAAGCCAGCTTCGGCAAGATTTCGCGCAACATGGACGATGCCGCCTTGACCCTCGGCGCCGGCGCCACACGCACCTTCGGCCGCGTGCTGCTGCCGCTCATGCGCGGCAGTGTGCTCACGGCCCTGCTGCTGGTCTTCGTCGATGTCTTGAAAGAGCTTCCGGCCACTCTCATCATGCGGCCGTTCAATTACGACACCCTGGCCGTGCAGGCCTACCGCCTGGCATCCGACGAACGCTTGGCCGAAGCGGCAACGCCCTCCTTGATGATCGTCGGCGCGGGCTTGCTGCCGGTCATTCTCTTGTCCCGCACCATCATGCGCTCGCGCCGCGGCGGTCGCGGCCGCTGACGGCCAAGGGGAAGCCGAAGAGGCATCCCGCAAGAACAAACGACAATGGAGAGAGGAAGGCGACGCCCATGACACCCGACCCGAGCAACCTGAAATCCCTTTGGAGCTTCCCGACTCAGGTCCGCTTCGGGCCGGGCGCGATCGGCGGCCTGCCGCGCGCCTGCCAGAGCCTGGGCATGCAGCGCCCGCTGCTGGTCACCGACCCGGGATTGGCCGCGCTCCCCATGCTGCAGCAGGTCGTGGGGCGGAATGCCGAGGCCGGCGTGCCCACCGGCATCTTCAGCGCCGTGAAGGGCAATCCGGTCGGCCAGAACGTCGAGGACGGAGTTGCCGCCTACAAGGAAGGCGGACACGACGGTGTCATCGCCTTCGGCGGCGGCAGCGCGCTCGACGCCGGCAAGGTGATCGCCTTCGCCGCCGTCCAGGAGCGGCCGATCTGGGACTTCGAGGACCGCGGCGACGACTGGAAGGCTGCCAACCCGGACATCCCCAAGATCATCGCCGTGCCGACCACCGCCGGGACCGGTTCCGAGGTGGGCCGCGCGGGCGTGATCGTGGACGAGCGCGACCACACCAAGAAGATCATCTTCCACCCCAACATGCTGCCGGCCATCGTCGTCTCCGACCCAGAGCTGACCGTCGGCCTGCCGCCTCACATCACCGCCGCCACCGGCATGGATGCCCTGGCCCACTGCCTGGAAGCCTATTGCGCGCCCGGGTTTCATCCCATGTGCGACGGCATCGCCGTCGAGGGCATTCGTCTGGTGAAGGACTGGCTGCCGATCGCGACCCAAAACGGCGACGACGTCTATGCCCGCGGCTGCATGTTGGCGGCTGCCTCCATGGGCGCCACCGCCTTTCAGAAAGGCCTCGGCGCCATTCACGCCCTCTCCCACCCCGTCGGGGCGGTCTATGACACCCACCACGGCCTGACCAACGCCGTGGTGATGCCCTATGTGCTGGCCTTCAACCGCCCGGTGATCGAAGCGAAGATCACCCGGCTCGCCGCCTGGCTCGGCCTGCCGGATGTGAGCTTCGAGGGCTTTCTCGCCTGGGTGCTGGCGCTGCGGGAGGTGCTGGCCATCGACGAGAACCTCGCCAGCCTGGGCGTCGAGACCTCGCGTGCGGAAGAGCTGGCCGCCATGGCAGCCGAGGACCCCACGGCCGGCGGCAACCCCACGCCGCTCACCCCAGGGAACCTGACGCCGCTGATGCAGGCCTGCATCGCCGGCGACCTGGAGGCCGCGAGCCGCATTGGTTAGCGCCCTTTTTGGTAAACTAAGATCCTGACCGTCCGTCGTCCGCGGCGGAAACTTCCTGTCGATTGTCGCCCGACTTGGCGACTATTTCCGTCTTTCTGATCACAAGCTGGTGGTTTCAATTGAATACATGATAGATTCGCGCGATCCTCATACTATTCAGCTCGAATACTGCGTGAGGAAGCGACCATGCGGCTCTTTGATCATCCGGAGTTCGACGGCCACGAGAGAGTTCTGTTCGGTCACGACGCCGCCAGCGGTCTGAAAGCCATTATCGCCATTCACGACAGCACCCGCGGCCCGGCGGTCGGCGGCTGCCGCCTGTGGAACTACGAGCGCGAGGCGGACGCCCTCACCGACGTGCTGCGGCTTTCGCGCGGCATGAGCTATAAGTCGGCCCTCGCCAACCTGCCTTTCGGCGGCGGCAAGTCCGTTATTCTGGGCGCTCCCGGCATCAAGTCGCCGGCCCTGTTCCGCGCCATGGGCCGGCTGGTCGACAGCCTGGGCGGCCACTACCGCGCGGCCGAAGACGTCGGCATCAGCGTCGAGGACGTCGAGATCATGGGCGAGGTTACGCCGCATGTGGCGGGCACCCGCGCCGGCGGCTTCGGCGACCCCTCGCCGGCGACGGCGCGCGGCGTCTTCATGGGCCTGAAGGCCGCGGCGAACGCCAGGCTGGGCCGAGACGATCTGACGGGCTTGCGCGTCGCCGTTCAGGGCGTGGGCAACGTAGGCTATCACCTCTGCCGGCTGCTGCACGGCGCCGGCGCCAAGCTCTTGGTCACCGACATCAATCAGGAAGCCGTCCGGCGCTGTGTTGAGGAGTTCAGCGCCGAGGCCGTGGCGCTTGACGCCATCTACGACCAAGAGGTCGACATCTATGCCCCCTGCGCCCTCGGCGCGACGATCAACGACGACACCCTTCCGCGCCTGAAGGCGCGTATCGTCGCCGGCTCCGCCAACAATCAGCTCGCCGAGGAGCGCCACGGCGAAGCGCTGCGCCAAGCCGGCATCCTCTACGCGCCGGACTATGCCATCAATGCGGGCGGCATCATCGTCATCGCCCACGAGACCCGCCCGGGCGGCCCAGTCTACGACGAGATGCTGGCCATGCGGACCGTCGACGGCATCTACGACACGCTGCTGGCGATCTTCGAACGGGCCGAGCAGGACGGCGTCGCCACCTCTCTGGCCGCCGACCGCGTGGCCAAAGACAGGCTCGCCCCGCCGCTCTCCGCCGCCGCGCAATAGTACAAGCTCCCTACCTACATATCGGGTCAGCTCGCCAACCAGAACGGAAACAGCACTGTGCGATAACTTGAAAGCTCAATGAATCAGCGGCAGTTACAACCGGGAATCCTGCTGCAGTTACCAGCTACACCGCAACAGCTCCCCCCATTCCAAGTGGTGCAACAGCACGACCCGCCAGAAGCTACAGGTTTATGGCCAAGCACGATAGCGCCAAACGAGAGAATTGAGTTGCAGTTTGATTTATCAGCAACAAGAACACTCGCACCGAGACACAACGCAAGCAAGATAATGCTGGAGAAGAAAGTTCTACGCATAGCCTTACTCCAATAAAATTTACATCACCAACTTAATTATTTGTAGCACCGACCACATCAGCTTCCTCAAGCAATAGTTCATCGTAGCGTGAAGGAAGAGTTGATGAAGACTCTTTGACATTCAAATGATGATCGTAGGCGGCGGCCAGTATTAAGTGGACAAAAAAATCCCTAATTTGAATTTGGCGATCAGCGTCACCTGGGGGCATTATTGGCCTCAGACTAGGCCGTTTTGCCACAACTCGCCTAAGGGTATCACGCCATGCAAAGTAAGCGTGGCTATCTCTAATCTGCCAGAATTTTCCTAGCCGCAAGTACTCCGCCTCCTTTTCCGAATCAAAGCTCTCAACTGGCGTGAACGAACGATTGACATGATCTTTTGTATACGGTTCAAAAAAATCTTGATGAGCTTCCAATATCATCACGTTCCCCTCAAAATGGGGATTATAAATAACTATGTTACCGGGCTTCTTTGGCTCTGTACCTTCGCACTTTGCACTTATTTCTATTTCTGAAAGCCCTGTGAATTCCCGAACATCGCCAACTAACGAGCCAAAAGAATAAGGAGAAAATATAAAAAAATAACCAGTCGGGTAAGTTTCCAAATATCTTGCCTTAAGACTTCCAGTAATTGTAAAATTTGCCCGGGCAAATTTTACATCTCCACCAAGTCCAAAAACCCCAGCCGCGGTAATAAATTTGTCTTTCTCGTACAAACCATTGCAAGTTTTCTGAGCAATTACAGCTTTGTCGCTGATCAATTCACCAAACTTCAAAGCATCTGCAACTAGTTCAGTTCCACCAATGAATCTGTGATAGGATCCCGCTGTCCCTTTAGCGAACTTTCTCTTAGCTAGTTCCAACGTCACCGCGCGTAACGGCGCGTGTGCGGCAGGTTCGGCACACAAGCTGAGATAAACTTCTTGATTTCCACGGATCCCCCCGCGTTCGAAGGAAGTGACAGAAACAGGTCGGCAAATATTATTATACAATTCTTCAGGTCTAATATTAGCTAATTCTGATAATTCTATCCCGTAAAGTGGATCTGCTGTTAACAACTCCAGACTCAGCACGCGCCTACGAAGCGTCTTATTACTCTTATATCCTTTTCGAAGGGCATACCCATAGTCGGGGTGTATCGCTGGACCAGCAGCATCCTGCGCAGAATTTCTACAGTTCGCCCTGACTTTACACATTTTATGCTCGACCGGACCATCTGCGACAAAATAAACATCGTCTTCACCGATAGGCCGCAAATGCTCTCGTGGTACAATCAGCCGGAGTCCATATTCAGCGGTCGCAAGAATCGGAGTTTTATCTTCCTCGTAGAGATCTAGTTCCAATTTAGCTTCTGGACGAAAGATAGTACCAATAGGATAGTAGAGTGATATACTTGTTTCAGAAGCATCACAACTTAGCACTCTCGCCACTCCACTGGACACAGAAATCCAATAGACCTCATCGCGTCCCAGCGAATCTCTCAGTAAGTTGGTGTCGGCTTTGATGTTCGGAGAAATAAAATCGAGGAAGTGATCCCATGCATCACTTACCTTCGCCAGTATTCCATCCTCTGCTTGATCAAGCACCAGACAGCCAACGTCTTTGGCACGTGCAAGCTGGCTGGTAGCGGCCAATATCAGCAGTACAAAAAGCACAAACCGGGCGATCGGAAGGTAAATCATGACTACCTCCGATCGCAATTATGCTCAACCTTACAACAGTTCGTCAAGGGACAATCTAGAATGTTCTACTAGACCGGCAAGCCCTCCTCCATCGACATGAGGGAGGCGTTGCCGCCGGCCGCTGTGGTGTCGATGGAGATCACCCGCTCTGTGGCGAAGCGGTGCAGGTAGCGCGGGCCGCCGGCCTTGGGCCCGGTGCCCGAGAGACCCTCGCCGCCGAAGGGCTGCACGCCGACCACGGCGCCGATGATGTTGCGGTTGACGTACATGTTGCCCACGTGCGCGCGCTCGCGGACATACTCGACAGTCGAGTCGATCCGGCTGTGGACGCCGAGGGTCAAGCCGTAGCCGGTGCCGTTGATCGCCTCGATAACGTCGTCCAGCCGATCCGCCCGGTAGCGGACGACGTGCAGCATCGGGCCGAAGACCTCCCGCTGCAGACGGCTCAGGCTGTCGATCTCGAAGACCGAGGGCGCCACGAAGGTGCCATGCGCGCAGTCCTCGCCGAGGCTGGCGCTGGCCAGCAGCGCGCCTTCGTTCTGCATGCGCTTGGCATGGCCGAGCAGCATGTCGCGCGCCTCTTCGTCGATCACCGGTCCGACATCGGTCTTCAGCCAAGCCGGGTCGCCCACCTTGAGCTCGGCGATGGCGCCCTTGAGCATGGTCAAGGTTCTGTCGGCCACCTCCTGCTGCAGGTAAAGCACGCGCAGCGCCGAACAGCGTTGGCCAGCCGACCGGAAGGCCGAGTCGATGGTGTCCCGCACGACCTGCTCCGGCAGCGCGGTGGAGTCGACGATCATGGCGTTCTGTCCGCCGGTTTCGGCAATGAAAGGAACGATGGGTCCCTCGCGCTCTGCCAGGCCGCGCTGGATGATGCGGGCGGTCTCGGTGGAGCCGGTGAAGGCAACGCCGGCAATCCGGGGGTCGGCGACCAGCCGGCCGCCGATGCTGGCGCCGTCGCCGGGCAAGAGGTGCAGCACGTCTTCCGGGACTCCAGCCTGGTGCAACAGCCGCACGGCCAAGGTGGCGATCAGCGGCGTCTGCTCGGCCGGCTTGGCCAGCACGCAGTTGCCGGCAGCGAGCGCCGCCGATACCTGCCCGGTGAAGATGGCGAGCGGGAAGTTCCAAGGGCTGACGCAGAGGAATACACCACGTCCGTGCAGCGCGATCTCGTCGCGCTCACCGGTCGGCCCAGGCAGGCTTTCCGGCTCCGAGAAGTCCGTGCGCGCCCGAACCGCGTAGTAGCGCAGGAAATCCACCGCCTCCCGCACCTCGGCCAAGGCATCGTTCAGGGTCTTGCCGGCCTCCTTGACGCAGAGCGCCATCAGCTCGGCGGAACGCGCCTCCATCAGGTCCGCCGCACGTTCCAAGGCGGTCGCCCGCTCGTCCGCCGGGCTACGCGACCAGTCCGGGAACGCCCGCAGCGCCCGAGACAAGGCCCGTTCAGCGTCCTCCGGGCTGGCTTCGCCGACTTGGCCCACGACCTCGCGCCGGTCGGCCGGGTTGCGCAGCTCGACGGTCTTGCTGCCGCCCAATTGCCCGCCGATCACCGCACCGCCTTGCCAAGGCTGCTTCGCCGCCGCGTCCATGCTCGTGGCCAGGGGCTCGAGAACGTCGGGTGCCGCCAAATCGAAGCCGGCCGAGTTCAGCCGCTCCGTGCCGTAGAGGTCGCGCGGCAAAGGAATCAGCGGATGGGGGATGCTGTCCAACCGTGCGACCTGAGCCACCGGGTCGGCGACGATCTCGTCGACCGGCAGGTGGTCGTCCTGGATGCGGTTGACGAAGGAGGTGTTGGCGCCGTTCTCCAACAGGCGCCGCACCAGGTAGGCCAGGAGATCGTCGTGGCGGCCGACCGGCGCATAAATGCGGCAGGGCACACCGAGCTTCTCCTCGCCGACCACTTCTTCGTAGAGCGCCTGGCCCATGCCGTGCAGGCGCTGAAACTCGAAGGTCTCGCGCGGCCGGTTGCCGGCCAGCTCCAGCACCGCGGCCAGGCTGTGGGCGTTGTGGGTGGCGAACTGCGGATAGAAGCGCTCGGGCTGCGCCAGCAGCTTCCGCGCGCAGGCGAGATAGGAGACGTCGGTCGAGACCTTGCGGGTGAAGACCGGGTAGCCGGGTAGGCCGAGCTCCTGGCCGTGCTTGATCTCGCTGTCCCAATAGGCGCCCTTCACCAGGCGCACGTTGAGGCGTCGCCCATGCCGCTCGGCCATGTCGGCGAGCCAGTCGATCAGCCGCGAGGCGCGCTTCTGATAGGCTTGCACGGCCAGGCCGTAACCCTGCCAGCCGGCCAGGTGCTCCATGGCCGAGACCGCCTCGATGATCTCCAGCGAGAGATCGAGGCGCTCGCTCTCCTCCGCATCGACGCAGAGGCCGATGTTGCTCGCCTTGGCCAGCGCCGCCAGCTCGGCCAGCTTGGGCACGATCTCGTCGAGACTGCGGCGCCGCTGGGCGAACTCGTAACGGGGATGCAGGGCCGAGAGCTTGACCGAGATGCCGGGATTGAGATTGGCGTCGACATCCTTCTTGGCGCGCCGGCCGATGGCTTCGATAGCGTCGCGATAGGCGGCGTAGTAGCGGTCGGCGTCGGCCATGGTGCGCGCCGCCTCGCCCAGCATGTCATAGGAGTAGCTGTAGCCGCGCGCCTCGTCCGCTTCGGCGCGCTTGAGGGCTTCCTCGATGTTGCGGCCCATGACGAACTGGCGGCCGAGGATGCGCATCGCCTGATTGATGGCGTTGCGGATGACCGGCTCGCCGCTGCGATGCACCAGGCGCCCGAGGGTGCCGGTGAGATCGCGGCGGTCCCCTTCGTCGAGGCGCACGACACGCCCGGTCAGCATCAGCGCCCAGGTCGAGGCGTTGACGAAGAGCGATTCGCTCTTGCCGAGATGCCGTTCCCACTCCGCCGTGCCGATCTTGTCGCGAATGAGCTTGTCCACCGTGTAGGCATCGGGCACCCGCAGCATGGCCTCGGCCAGACACATGAGCACGACGCCTTCCTTGGAGGAGAGCTCGTACTCGTGCAGGAAGGCATCGATACCGCCCTGCCCGACCCGGGTGTTGCGGACCGCCGTGACGAAGCGGCGGGCCTGGTCTGCAATGCGGTCCCGCTGCTCGCTGGTGAAGGCGGCTTCATCGGCCAGGCGCCGGACCACTTCGGTCTCGTCGGCACGGGTATCGGCGCGGAGCGCCGCACGAAGCGGGCTCGCCACGGGCCAGTCCTGCTCGAAAATCATTCTTGCCCTCGTACAGAGATGTCGACCTATGCTCGGCCGGGGTTCCCGGATCGGAAAGCCGA
The DNA here is from genome assembly GCA_028282405.1 of Rhodovibrionaceae bacterium. Taxonomy (GTDB): domain Bacteria; phylum Pseudomonadota; class Alphaproteobacteria; order Kiloniellales; family DSM-21159; genus JANQMX01. Next base: position 1,391 of record JANQIA010000167.1, on the reverse strand, counting down.
AGCCCCCACTTGGCAAGGGAAATCCGGCAGCAGCCTGACGCTATCCGACTGGACCCGTCTACCGCGCCTCGAAAGGGAAGCGCGCCAGGTGCCGAAAGGGGCTCTCCAGGCTATCTTGAACGAACACCGAGATGCCATCGAGCACCAAGGGCTGATCGGCCAGGGGCGCGAAATGCGCCTCCAGCACGGCTTTCCAGTGCGCCCGCGTGGCCGCGTCCGGCAAGCGCTCGGTCAAGGTCATGTGGAAGCGAAACTCCTCCATGACATAGGGGTAGCCCCATTCTTCCAGATAGCGGTCCTGCCGCGGGCTGAGGCCGGCGGCGCGGCGGCGCGACAGCTCGGCGGCCGTCAAGGGCGCGCGAAAGGGCTCGAAGGCCTGCACGCAATCGGCAGCCAGCGCGTCCAAACGGGAGTCGGGGCCAGACGGGACGAGCGCGAGAAACTGGCCGAGCGCCTCGACGCGCAGGGGTGGCCCCTCGACCCAGCGCCGGGCGACCGCGAAGCGCTCGACGGCGTTGAGCAAAGGCTCGAGCGCCCCTCCCTCCACCAGGCGGAAGGGCGCTTTCAGGGTCGCATGAAAGCCGTAGTGGCGGGGCGAGCCGGTGATGTCCTGCGCCGCGGGGTCGCGAAACCAAGCCTGGGCCCGCTCGGCCAGCAGACTGGTCTCTGCCGGGGCAAAGTAGACGGCGGCGCGGGCCACGGCCTGGGTCTTCAGGGACACGGCAGCCGCCCGCTGCCGGCGTTAAAGGACGCGCTCGCCGAGGCGCCAGACGGACCGCACGGCGACGCCGCTGCCATGGCGGCTGATCTGCACCAGATCGGCGCGTAGGCCGGGCGCGATCTCACCCCGGTCGTCCAGGCCGGCCATGCGGGCCGGTGCGGAGCTGGCGGTGGCAACAGCCGCCGGCAGGCTCCAGTCAGCCTCGTCGTGGAGCTTGAGCAGTCCCAAGAGGGACGAGCTCGGCACGTAGTCGGAGGCGATGCCATGGAGCAGGCCGCGGTCGGCCAGCTCCCGAGCCGCCACGTTCCCGGAGTGCGACTTGCCACGGACCAGGTTCGGCGCCCCGGAGAGGTTGGAAAGGCCAAAGCGGTGCGCGGCCTCCGCCGCCTCGACCGTGGTCGGAAACTCCGCAAGGGTCACGCCCAGCTCGATAGCTTCCTCGATATGCTCCCGTGTGGCATCGTCGTGGCTGGCCAGGATCAGGCTCTTTTGGCGGCCAAGCTCCGCAATGCGGCGGCGGTTGCCGTCCACCCGCGGCGTATTGTCTTCGATCTTCTTGGCGATGAAGCGGTCGATCTCCTCATCGCTCATGTTCATCTTGCCCTGGTAGTAGGTCCGGTAGGCGTCGAGGTTGGCGAACTGCCGCTGACCCGGCGTGTGGTCCATGAGA
>JANQIA010000166.1 GCA_028282405.1 Rhodovibrionaceae bacterium | reverse complement strand
CTAGGGCACTGCCTGTCTTTGGCGAGGACGCTATCATCGTCGCGACTTATGGATCTATCGACTCTCTGTGACAGTTCCGCCCAGGCCGGGGCTGACCGTGCGCGCCGCCCCACTCACCAACGCCGCGCCCGGCGGGCGCTGGCCAGGGGGCGGCGGCGCAGCTTCTCTCTCAGATAGACGTAGAGGCCGGCACCCATGATCAGTGCGATGCCGCCGCTCGCCCAGCCGTCCGGGATCTCGCCGAAGACCATCCAGCCCCAGAACACGGCCAGGGGCAGGGCGATGTACTCGAAGGGCGCCACCGTCGCCGCATCGGCCGAACGGTAGGCCTGCGAGATGGCATAGCCGATGATGGTCGAGTTCACGCCGAGGCCAATGAACAGGGGAATGTCGCCGTCCTCCGGCCAGCGCCAGGCGCGCAAGAGAAAGCGCAGACTCTCGTTCTCCACACCTGTGACGTAGCGGCCGTCGCCGGCCACGACCCAGAAGGTCGAGCTGACGACAATGAAGATGAGCTGGATGTAGACCGCCATGGCCGAGGCCTTGCTCGTGATGCCGAGGCGGCGGGTCAGGATTTGCGTCAGGGCATAGGCCAGGGCGGCGACGATCGGCAGCAGCATCACCAGCCGGTCGGCGGTGGCCGGCGTCTGTTCCGTGCCCGGGCGCAGCATCAGCAGCACGCCGCCGAAGCCGATGGCGACGGCGATCAGCCGGCGGTGGCCGACGCGCTCGCCGAGAAAGGGGATGGCGAGCAGCGTGATGAAGAGCGGGGCGACATAGAACAGCGCGGTCGCCTCGGCCAGCGGCAGCACGGCGAAGGCGGTGAAGAAGGTCATGTTGGCCGTCACCAGCAAGAGGCCGCGCAGGATATGCAGGCCCGGCCGGTCGGTGCGCAGGATGCGGAAGCCGCCTTCGAGCTGCACCAGCAGCAGGCTGAATCCGATACCGATGATGGAGCGGACGAAGACCATCTGATGCAGCGGATAGTCGCCCGAAAGCGTCTTCATCAGCACGTCGTTGATCGAGATGCTGACCATGGCGACGACGATGCAAAGGATGCCGATGCTTGGCTTGTTGAGTGCTGTCGCGGTTGGATCGACCATGGTCGTCGCAGGCTGAGGCCGAAATCACACTGCGACCAGTGCGTTCTTTGCAGTGCATCTGCGACAGAATGCAGCCGGCGCCCCCGGCGTCATCACGCTGTAACAGTTTGCCGGCCATGGTCCCGGCGCTTGCGTTCCGAGTGTGAATTGCCTGGCGCGCTACGCGGAACCGCAGGGGCAGAGGAGTCAGCCATGAACGACGCAGCCATGAACGACAGGGAGTTTCTCGACGCCGTGGAGGCAGAGCTGCGGCATCGCTTCTCGCCGCCTTTCGACGGGGCGCAGTTCTTCAACGAGACGTTGTTCGACTACATCCTGCAGGAGGCTGGGCGCGACCTGCCGGCGCTCGATCAGGAAGCCAAGCAGATCGGCGACCACATTCGTCAGCGTTACGGCGCCAGCGAGTTCCGCGGCAAGATGCGCATCGACAACGCCAAGCCCGCGATCAAGTTCAAGTGGTACACGCCGACGCTCTGCCGCAAGGTGACGATCACCCGCGGCGAGATCAAAAGCCGCGACATGGCCCCGGACGAATAGAACACGACGAGTAAGGCGCGACGAATAGAGCGCGACCGAGGCGCGGCCGCCAGGTATCGCATCAAGCGCCCGGCAGGTGAGCCGGGACAGGGCGGTAGCTCGCTTCGCTTTTGTGGCGCACGCAGATGCGAATGGAGACGTCCTTGCCCGAGACGCCGCGCGGCAGGTCGCAGGCAACCACGGCATCCACCATGCCCGGCCTGCCGGCGAAGAGCATAACCGGACTTTCGGCAACCAGTGCCGCCTTCTCGACCACCCCGTCGGCCAAGAGCTTGCCTGCGATGAGTCTGTCGCGATCGGCAACCCCGAGGTTGACGTGGCAGGCAACGCTCGTCGCCTTTCCTTGGTCGTCCCGGCCGCCGAAGCGCATGTGCATGGCGAAGACGTAGTCGCCGCTTTGCGACGGGATGAAGAGCCCCCGGACATGGAACGCGGCATAGGCGGGCAGGAAGATGCCCTCGTGCTTCTGGTGCTCCTCGAGGTCCATCCAGCTCCCGGTATGGACGAAGGAGCCGGCGTCGTTCGCGCTCCGCAGACCGCCGAGATTGTTGGCGGGACTCGGGGGCGCGAACACCCGCACACGCCATCCCTCGCTATGCTGCGTGAGCGTGCCGGTCGGATAGGCCGCTTGGGTGAGCCCCTCCAGCGCGTTGTCGAGCTTCCGTTCCAGAGCGTCGAGGCGTTGGTCGACGGCGGTCTCGTCGCTGTCCTTGGCCTGGCCGACACCGTAGCCGACAAGGCCGGCCAACATTGCCGTGACGACAAGCGTGACAAATCCTGCCGCCCAATAGACAGCGCTCGGCCTTCCTCGCCTCATCGTACCCGACCCTCATGTTCCCCAGGGCCTGTATACCTGGATCGATGAGCGCATAAGTCAAATTTTGAGCGAGAATTGCACGCTATTGGTTAACGGGATTTCTTCGAGACTCTCGAAGAATCAGTGCTTTAGGCGCTCGGCAGCCGTCCGGTGATGGCATAGTCGAGGATTTGCGCCACCTGCTCCGGCTCCTCGGCGACGGCGAGGGCTGCGGCGTCGACTTCTTTCAAGGCATGGGCGTGCTCGGGCGGGTGCAGCACGATGAGCGGCTTGCCGAGCGCCGCGGCATAGCCGGCATCGAAGGCCGCGTTCCACTGCTTGTACTTCTCGCCGAAGCGCACCACCACCACGTCGGCCTCGCCGATAAGCGTGCGGGTCCGCACGGCGTTCACCTTGGCGCCCTTGTGGTCGTGCCAGAACTTGGAGGCCTCGTCGCCCAGGATGCGCACGCCGCAGTCGTCGGAGGAAGCGTGGTCGGTCACCGGCGCGGTCAGGACGACCGGCAGGCCGGTTGCCTTGATCGCCGCCTCGATGCGCTCGCGCCAGTCGGTGTGGATTTCGCCGGAGAGATAGACGCGCCAGGTCCGGGCGGTTGCGGACTGGCCCAGAGGCTGGGCAGTGCTGATCGGCTGGGTCTCATTCATGGGCTCTGGTCCTTTCGGTGGCGTACCGGACGCGCTTCGGCGATAGATTTTCGGTGACCTTACAATAGCTAGGTCAAGCGCGGCCAGTTGCCATCCGAGTTGGCTGGTCGCCGCAGAGCTACTGCTGCGCCTGCATCAGACGTTCGACCTCTTTGGCGTGCTCCGTCGCCTTCGCCGCGTTGCCCAAGGTCAAGTAGGTGTGCCCGGCACCGATGTGGGCGGCGACGAAGTTCGGGTCCAATGACAGCGCTCTCTCGAACTGCATCAGGGCTGCCTCGGGATTGCCCCGCTCTTCCAGTATCCGGCCGTAGTCCGTGTAGAGTTCCGGCGCGTTGGACATGCCGATCTCCCCGCGCCTGAAGCAGTCTTCGAGCAGCGCATCGGGATAGCCTTCGAGATGCCCGGCGACGAGCATGCCGAGGTAGGCATCCGGCCGTTCCTGGCCGGAGATCATCGACGCCGCGAAGTGGTCCAGAGCGGCTTCAGGTTGGCCCGAATAGACTTGGCGCCAGCCTTCCATGATCAAGGCCTGGGCGGCGCTGCGGCCCCAATTCTTCTGGACCGGCGGCCCCTCGCGGCAGAGCTGTTCGGTCAGCGCCAGACGATCTTCATCCGATATCGCCGGCGGAGAGATGTTTGCCGCGCCCGTCGCCGGGGCGCTGTCCTGTGCGCCGGCTGTCTGCGTGCCGGCCGTCAAGACCCCGGCCACAAGGGCTGCGACGACGAACGCTGTCGTTTGCCGGTACCGGCGAACTGTCGTGATCATGGAGCGCATCCCTTCGTTCGGCCGCGTTCTACTGCGGTTCAGCCCTACGCTGTATCACTGTCTGCATCAAGGCAGGGCGGATGGGAGGCCCGGGCCTAGCCGCCTATCTGCAGCCCAGCACGTCGATCATTGTCTGTGCCAGGGCCTTCGGTTGATCGACGCTCGGCCAGTGGCTGGCACCCTCCAGGATAGCGGCCTTCATCCCGCTGCGGGCGAGCCAGTCCAGGCTGGCGGTTGCGCAGTTGTCCGGGTTGTAGAGATAGATTGCCTCGGCCGCGCGGCGGAGGACCTCGCCCGGGACCTGGGTTTCCGAGAAGCGACGGGCATCGCAGCCCAGCTCCCAGAGGGCGCGCGGGTCGGCCTGCCGAACCGTCTCGGCGTAGCGCCGGATGACCGGCTGTGTTTCGGCCATCTCCTCTAGGCGGGCGAGGAAGGCTGCTTTGAAAGCCTCGGCGTCGTCGTAGTCGGCGGCCGTGCCTGAGAAGTAGGCGTCCTCGGCCGTCAGGTTGCCTTCCAGCGAGACGATGGTCTCCACCGGGCTGTCGCTCTTCGCCGCGGCTAGCGAGGCGATGATCGAGGCGACCGAGTGGGCGACGAGAACGCGGGCGCCCTCCCGCACCGCCGTCTCGTGCACCACCTCGGCCAGGGCCTCCAGCGTGGTCGGTCCGGGTAGGGTAGGTGCGCCGGCGAAGCCCGGCAGGTCGAGCGGCAGCAAGCGGTAGTGCTGCGCGAGGGCCGTGTCCTGCAAAGCAGCGAACATCTCCCCGCCGTCGCCGAACCCGGCGAGCAGGATCAGGACGGGCTTGTCTGCTTCCGCTCCCATGTCCGCTGTTCCGTCGGCTCCCAATCGGGCGGCAGGACCAGCCGGCGCAGCTTGTCGGTCAAGCCTGCCGTGGTCGCCACGCTCTTGGCCAGGCGATACAAGCCGTGGCCGAAGACGACAAGCGGATTGAGCGAGTCGATCGGTCGGACCAGGCCGTAGCTCACCTTTTCCTGCTCCTCGGCGAAGCTGCCGAACAGCCGGTCCCAGACGATGAAGAGGCTGCCGTAGTTCTTGTCGCGGTACTGCGGGTTGGCGCCGTGGTGCACCCGGTGGTGCGAGGGGGTGTTGAAGATCCACTCGATGGGCCGCGGCAGCTTGCCGACCGCCTCGGTGTGCAGAAAGGTCTGGTACTGCAGCACCAACAGCGCGGCGAAGAAGACCAGGAAGGGGTCGAAGCCGATCAGCACCAGCGGCAGGTGGAAGAGGATGGCCCAGAGGTCGTCCAGCGGACCGAAGCGGTTGGCGACCGAAAGATTGAAGTGGGTCGAGGAGTGGTGCACCGAATGGGTCGCCCAGGCAAAGCCGACCCGATGGCAGAAGCGGTGCTCCCAATAGTAGGCGAGATCGGCCAGCACGATGCAGAGCAAGAGTGTCAGCAGGCTGCTTTCGATCTCGAAGAGGGCGAACTGATGGACCGTGAAAAAGGCGCCGAGATAGAAGGCGGCGAAGACGAAATAGGAAATCGCCAGATACATGGCGAAGGTCGCGAAATTGGTCGCCGTATCGCCCAGCAGGTTCCAGCTCATCTTGCCGAGAAGGGCATAGCGCAGCAGCTCGGCGGCGAGCAGGGCCAGCGCCACCACGAAGATCCAGTCGTTCACCAACTGCTCCCAGGCGAAGAGCTGCATCTCCGTGAGCGGGGTTCCGAGGACATCCATGGCAGCGCGGCTCCGAGCTCGTGGGTTGAATAGATTGTCGCATCCGACAATTATTCTAGATGTGCCCACGCTGATAGATTGTCAAGGCAGACAATAAACGAGATCGCCCTTGCCCCGCCGCAGCATCAAGGAAGAACGCCGCGCCCAGATCCTCGACGCCTTCGAGCTCTGCGTGGCGCGCTATGGGGTGGAGGGCGCCACGCTGGAGCGGGTGGCGGAGGAGGCGGGCCTGGCCCGGCCGCTCATCCGCCACAACGTCGGCAACCGGGACGATCTGCTGGACGCGCTGCTGGCCCGCCACCTCGAGAGCTCGGAGCAATCCATGCGGGAGCTCGTGGCGGACCTGCCCACGGAAGGTCGCTTGGAAACCCTGATCGACTGGCTGTTCGACCCGGCCATGATCGACCACCGGGAGGTGCTGGTCTCCAACGCCCTGATCGCCGCCGCCGCCGAGCGCCCCAAGCTCGCCCGGGCCATGCGCGACTGGACGCGCGCCTTCGTTGCCGACATCGCCCAAGTCGTCGCCGAGGCCCATCCCGAGGCCGAGCAGGAGACGGTCGAGGCCGTCGCTGCCGGTATCGCCGCCGCCTACCTCAGCGTCGAATCCATGGCCCCCCTCGGCCCCATGACCGACCTCCGCCGGGCCAGCAAGGCCGCGGCGCAGAGGTTGGCGGGGACGTTGGAGGTTTGAATCAGGACTCCGAGAAGTGACTCACCAGGACCTATGCTGCCCGCGCCCCATGCAGCCTGGTTTCTGCTGCCAGAGGCTGATAAGGGACGAGGCCATAGCCTGGCTCACCAATGATCCGAAGGATCCTGTCGAACACTCTAACTCGATAGGGATAGTCTCCGATGGATACACTATCGAATTGGGCGATATCGTAAAGACGACACCAAGTGTGAGCAAACTGCTCGAAGCGGGCAGTGCCGTCCGAGCGACCTTCTAGTCTATTAAACGCCACAAGACGGCTGATAACCGACAAAGCGCGTTCAGCATATGAGTCGAGCATAGGGACGTCATTTGGATAACAAATCCAAAGCGCCTTGGATGTGATCACTGCTACGTCACGAGGTTTATCGTCCTGTTTTGAGGGAACCACATTTTGGATGCGACTGTAAAGATAGCTATATTCTTGAAGCAAAACATCTAAATTATGGATAGAAAGTGGCTCTCTGCCTTTATCTGCAAACTTTACGATCTCTGATACAATAGCACTGTGCCATTCTCTTTTGTAAGAGCGCAAGGCTCGATAACGCTTAAGCCAAAATGCAATATTGTAATGCCTATTCTCGTTTTTTGATAGAATATTATTTACCGATCTAATTGCCATGTTATCCAGTTGGCTGCACTGATCTATTTGCGTGTTGATTGCTTCATCGAGAAATCTCTCAATCATTGTATTCAAATCGAGCATTAGGGTCCTCCATACTCACGTGCGACTGAGATTAAAACATACAATCTCTAGTAAACTATTAATAATTATTTGTGCTTTTGAATTGTTTTGTCGCTGGCTCGATTGGACAGGCACATGAGGAGTGGAATGCCGTGACCGTGCGTACCTAGTCTGGCGGAGAGCATCGCTGATGGCCGGAAAACGACGCGACACGACCTTGGAGGCGGAAGGCGCCGAGTTCTTGGTGCTCGGCCATCTGCTGACCCTCGGCATCCCCGCCTATAAGGCCTACAACCGCAATGCCGGGCACGACCTGGTCGCGGTGAACCCCGACGTCAACGCCTCGGCCCGCATTGAGGTCAAGTCCCGCTGGGCCAGTGATGCGCATTGGAACATGGGCACGAAGGCTGTCGGCGCGACCGACTTCTACGTCTACGTTCGCTTGAACCAAGGCAGCGGCTATCAGGGCCGCGCCGCCGAAATCCGCGCGCCGGAATTCTACATCCTTCCCGAAGACATCGCACAAGCGTTGCCCAAAACAGGTTGGCAGCAAGCCAGACTCAACAAGCTGCCGGATATTGCCTTCTATCGCGAACGCTGGGACCTCATCCGCGATTTCCTGGCGCTGCCGCATCAGGCCTGAGCATCCAAGAGATTGTTTGCCTCTCGCTACTTGCGAATAATGATATTATTCCTATATCACGGTCGAACCCAAGACTTCTGCACAAGGCTTTCGTATGTCAGAAGGACGCAGTGCCTGGGACTGGCCGAAGATGCCAAAAACGCCGATGCTTGGCAGCGCGTCTTGACAGATGCCCGGCCCCTTACCCGTGGACGCAGCGGGCTGGGAATGGCACATCATTGCTGTAGTGAACAGTATTGGCGCCTTATCCAAGGCAGGTCTGCAGCCTGAAAAGAGAGGAAGTACCCCATGAGCGAGAAGAGCTATGACGTGGTCGTCATCGGGGCCGGGCCGGGCGGCTATGTTTGCGCCATCCGCTGCGCCCAGCTCGGGCTCAAGACCGCCTGCGTCGAGAAGCGCGAGACCCTGGGCGGCACCTGCCTGAACGTCGGCTGCATTCCCTCCAAGGCGCTGCTGCAGGCCTCCGAGAAGTTCGAGGAGGCGAGCCACGGCCTGGCCAGCTTCGGGGTCAAGGTCGGCAAGGTCACGCTCGATCTCAAGGCCATGATGGGCCACAAGGACAAGGTGGTGGAGGCCAACGTCAAAGGCGTCGAGTTCCTCTTCAAGAAGAACAAGGTCGACTGGCTGAAGGGCGCCGGGCGCCTCGCCGGCAACGGGAAAGTGACGGTCAGCGGGCCCGACGGCGAAGAGACCGTTTCGGCCAAGCACATCGTCATCGCCACCGGCTCCGACCACGTGGACCTGCCGGGCATCGAAGTCGACGAAAAGCGCATCGTCTCCTCTACCGGCGCGCTGGACCTCACGTCCGTGCCCAAGCACCTGGTGGTGGTGGGCGGCGGCTACATCGGCCTGGAGATGGGCTCGGTCTGGCAGCGCCTGGGCTCCAAGGTCACGGTGGTGGAGTTCCTCGACCGCATCGTGCCGACCATGGACGGCGAGATCGGCAAGACCTTCATGCGCATCCTCAAGAAGCAGGGTGTGGAGTTCCGCCTCTCGACCAAGGTGACCGGTGCCAAGAGCAGCGCCAAGGGGGTCACCCTCACCGTCGAGCCCGCCAAGGGCGGCGACCCGGAAGAGATCGCCTGCGACGTCATGCTGGTCGCCATTGGCCGCAAGCCGCTGACCGAAGGCCTGGGCCTGGCCGAGGCCGGCGTGGCGCTGGACGACCGGGGCCGCGTCGAGACCGACAACCATTTCCGCACCAACGTTGCCGGGGTCTACGCCATCGGCGACGTCATCAAGGGCCCCATGCTGGCCCACAAGGCGGAAGAGGAGGGCGTCGCCGTTGCCGAGATCATCGCGGGGCAGGCCGGCCACGTGAACTACGGCACCGTGCCGGGCATCGTCTACACTTGGCCCGAGGTGGCCAGCGTCGGCCCCACCGAGGAAGAGCTCAAGGCCGCCGGCACCAAGTACAAGATCGGCAAGTTCCCCTTCACCGCCCACGGCCGCGCCCGCGCCGCCAACATGACCGAGGGCTTCGTCAAGCTGCTCTCGGATGCCACGACCGACCGCATCCTGGCCTGCCACATCATCGGCCCGGACGCCGGCACGCTCATCCACGAGGTGGTGGTGGCCATGGAGTTCGGCGGCTCGGCCGAGGACCTGGCCCGCGCCTTCCACGGCCACCCGACCCTGAACGAGGCGGTCAAGGAAGCCGCCCTCGCCGCCGAAGGCCGGCCGATACACATGTAGTTGGGCGCCTTCGGCGCTGCGCGGCTCCGGCCCGCGGCGAAGTCTGCTGGGAAGGTCTGAAGCTGCTCCCCAATGTCATCCTTGGGCGGGCCCTACGGGCCCGTCCCGAGGATCCACCCATCGGCCTGCGCCAAGCCTGTCTGTGCCTTTGGCAACTCGCTCCGCGAGCCCTCGGAACTCACCGCTGCGCGGCTCGCCCAAGGGCGACAGTTGGCGCTGGAGTCAACCTTCCAACCCACACCCCCTCACACCAGCGACTTCTCCATCAGATAGGTCGAGCCCTCGGCGCGCGGCTCGAAGGCCAGCTCGCGGTAGCCGAGCCGCTGGTAGAACTGCCGCGCAGTGAGGGAGGAGGAGACCTGGAGCAGCCTGTGCCCTTGGCGCAAGGCATGGGCTTCCAGATGCGCGACCAGTCGGAGACCGAGGCCGTGGCCCTGCCATTCGGGCGCGACGAAAAGGACGTGGAGCTTGGCGGTCTCCCCGCCGGATTGGCGCGGCTTGACCCCCAGGCTGACGGTGCCGACGGGCTCCGCCTCAGACGGTTCCTGCGATGCTCCGGGCGCAAAGCTGACGAAGACGTCGCGCGCGGCGATCTGTTTCGCGACTTCTTCGGGCGTGAAGCTGGCGCAGACTCGCTCGATCTCGTCGGGAGGATAGTCCTCCGCGTTGCTCTCCC
>JANQIA010000161.1 GCA_028282405.1 Rhodovibrionaceae bacterium | reverse complement strand
CTCCCGCGAAACCCCTGCGGGCCCGCGGCCATCACATCGGCCGCAAATCACAGGCCGGATACATGACCGCTCCCCAACCAACTGCCGAAACTGCCATTCGACCCTTGCCAGAGCGGGGCCGTCCATACATGACATCGTGGTTAAGGCCATGGCCGCTGCAACACCACAAGCTGTCACCCCGGACGCGTCAGCGAGCCGGGGTCTATCTCGAAGCCAGGCGAAGGCCGATGAATGCCTTCGGCACCTCGCTATCGCGAGCCCGGACACGCGGGCTTCGCCCTTGGCCGGGATGACAGTCTGAGAGGGAGTTCGCGGAGCAGGGCGCGGCCCCTGTGATCGCCCAACCGGGCGATCTCACTTGAGGGTGGTTGTCCTATCGGTCATGATCCCGCTCCAAGGCCGGTAGGGTTCGCACCACCCTTAGCGTCCAAGACCGCTCCATCGCCGTTTCTTCGGTATCGAAACGTGAGGCCCTCAGCATGTCGCTTCCCTGCAAGTTCGAACGCAGCCTTTTGGACTTCGAAGAGTACTTGCTGGTTCGCAAGACGCATCACCCCTTCATCTATCAGCTCGACAATGAGGCGTTGCACGAGACGCGGGACCGTCTGCGCAAGCTGCGCGACCGGGAGCGGACCCTGGCCCGGCAGAAGCGCAGAGAGGTGCGTGGCAAGGCGGCTCAGCGCGGCGCCAGCTTTCCCGGAACCGCCGAGCAACCGCTTCAGCGCAAGCAGGCCTTCGCCGGTGCGCTGAAACGGGTCAACAAGGAAATCAAGCGGGTCAGGAAGCTCGAAGCGAAGGCGGCCACGATGGAAGGGGCGCGCAAGGCCTTGGCCATGCACCGCGCCGCGCAGTTCAAGCACCATCCCACCGACGAGCCGAAGGAAGGGGACGGCTTCCAACCCTTGCCCAGCCGCCGCCGGCGCCATGTGGTTCCGCCCTGGCGCATCGGCAGCATCTCGCAGCACACCAAGACCCGTCAGGCCATCCGGGATGCGCGCAACAAGTGATCGGAGCATGAGGGCGAGAGCGCTGCGGCGGACAATGAGGAGCCCACGGAGGAGCAGACCGGGGGCGTCGGCGACATGCGGCACCAGCCTTGCCGCACCACTCCCTGTCACCCCGGCCTTGAGCCGGGGTCCATTTCTCAGCTAGCGCGGAATGGTGTTATTGAGCGCGGGCGTTGCCGTGGCCTCGCTCATCGTTCCGCAGTTCGTGCCTAGCTCGGCCATGGATCCTGGCTCGCGGGCTTCGCCCTTGGCCGGGATGACAGTCTGAGGTGAGCGGCCGGGTTGGGGTGCGCGCTGGCACCTAGGTAAAGCAACAAGACCCACTCCGCTTGACTTAGCCGCCGCCGACGCCAATCCTTCGACTCGTTCCTAGGGGGGCCTCGCAAGAGGCTGAGAGTCGGTTGGGACAGACACCCGCCGTGACCCTTCGAACCTGATCCGGGTAATGCCGGCGCAGGGAACGGGACCTATCCTCCTTCACCTTCGTCACACCCCGGATCTCCCTTGTGTCACAGCGGAGGTCCAGACCCATGCCTACTCTCTCCAAAGCCCTTGCCGCTCTCATCCTGACGGCCGTCCTGGCCCTGCCGGGCGCCGCCAAGGCCGAGAAGCTGACCGTCCTACTCGACTGGTTCGTCAATCCCGACCACGCCACGCTGATCATCGCCGAGAAGAAGGGCTTCTTCGCCGAAGCCGGTCTCGAGGTCGAGATGATCGAGCCGGGCAACCCCAACGACCCGCCGCGTCTGGTGGCTGCCGGCCGCGCCGATCTCGCCGTCTCCTATCAGCCGCAGCTCCACATCCAGGTCGATCAAGGCCTGCCGCTGACCCGGGTGGGTACCCTGGTGGCGACGCCGCTGACCACGCTCCTCGCTCTGCAGGACGGCCCGGTCCAGACCGTCGCCGACCTCAAGGGCCGCAAGGTCGGCTATTCCGTCGGCGGCTTCGAGGATGCGGTGCTCGGCGCCATGCTAGAGAACGCCGGGATCACGCTCGACGACGTGGAGCTGATCAACGTCAACTTCTCGCTCAGCCCGGCGCTGCTGAGCGGCCAGGTCGACGCCGTGATCGGCGCCTACCGCAACTTCGAGCTCAACCAGCTCGAGATCGAGGGCTATCAGGGCCTCGCCTTCTATCCCGAGGAGCACGGCGTGCCGGCCTATGACGAGCTGATCGTCGTGGCCCGCAACGACAGGCTGGAAGACCCAAGCATCGCCGCCTTCATCGGCGCCATCGAGCGCGGCGTGCACTACGTGATCAACCACCCGGAAGAGAGCTGGGAGATCTTCAAGGCCTACAAGCCGGGCCTGGACGACGAGCTCAACCGCCGCGCCTGGTGGGATACCCTGCCGCGCTTCGCGCTCCGGCCCGCGGCGCTCGACAAGGGCCGCTACGAGCGCTTCGCCGCCTTCCTGCAGCGCCGCGGCCTGGTGGAGCCCCAGCCGCCGCTGGCCACCTACGCGGTGGAACTGGCGCAGTAGGTTGATTCGGCACCGGTCGCCTACCTTGGACCATCATCCCGACCGTGCACGACCGGCTGCGCACTACAGACTGTCATGCTTGGGCGAGGCCCACTGGGCCGTTAGGCCCGGGGCCGAGTTCCGAGCATCCACTCATCGGTCTGTACGGAACTCTCCCGTGGACCCTCGGAACTCGCCGCTTCGCGGCTCGCCCAAGGGTGACAGTCTGAAAGCAATCTCCCGAAGCGAAGCACCACCACCTGTCACCCCGGCCTTGAGCCGGGGTCCATATGTGGACGGCCCCCTTGTTGCAAGAGCGGGAAGGTGGTTTTGACCGGGTCGCTTGCGTCCATATGTCCGGCCTGTCTGCGCGGCGTTTG
>JANQIA010000155.1 GCA_028282405.1 Rhodovibrionaceae bacterium | reverse complement strand
CTTCCATCAACCCCGTGCCGTGGACGGTGCGCAGGATCGGCATGCCGAGCGACGCAATGGTCTCGGTAACCGGCGCCTCCTCGCCCCGCCGCACGATGGGGCCGAGCCGGGTGACGATGGCGCCGCCCTTCACGCCAATGGCGGAATCCCGGGTGTAGATGGACTTGTGCTTACCGGGCGCGCAACGCTTCAGATAGACCACCTCGACACCCTCGGCGCGCAGGATGTCGGCCAGCGCATCGTGCTGGGCCTGCTGCTCCTCCAGCGAGGGGATGACGTCGCCGCGCCAGTACCAGGTCTCACCCACCTCGTCGCCGTAAGAGCCCAGGCGCTCGATGCGCTTGGAAGGATCCATGATGCCGAGCTCCTCGCCCGGGCGGTGCATCAGCACGACGCGCAGTTGACCGACATCGTTGTCGCAGCCCCATCGCCGGCCCCAGATCTCCTCCTGCTGCGCAGGCGACTCGAAATCCGGCTCGGCATGAGACGGAAAGGCCTTGATGGTCATGTTGTAGCGGTACTCGAACTCGCTGACGGCGCTCATGCCGGTCACTCCCTGCTCGTCCCCGTGATAGATGAGCAGGCATGTTAGCCGCCGTCATGACCGGGCGGTAGGACCGGATGCGCAACCCTGCTGCACCTTTGCGATGCCGGGTGGCTTGCGTCAGGCTGGAGCGTTCAGGCTGCGCAGCGAGATGCGTTGGTCACCGGCCGCATCGAAGTTGGCCGGGTCGAGCCAGCGCTCGAAGTTCGCCTTCACCCGCGGCCAGTCCTTGTCCAGCAAGGCGAACCAGGCGCTATCGCGATTGCGTCCTTTGACGATCAGGTGCTGGCGGAAGACGCCTTCGAAGCTGAAGCCGAACCGCAGCGCCGCCGCCTTGGACTTTTCGTTCAGGTCGTTGCACTTCCATTCCAGGCGGCGATAGCCCAGACCGTCGAAGGTCTCGCGCATCAAGAGGAAGATGGCTTCGGTTGCCATGGGCGTGCGTTGCAGGCTCGGCGCAAACCAGATGTGGCCGATCTCAATGACGCCCATGGCAGGCACGATACGCAGGAAGCTCACCATGCCGAGCGGCTTGCCGCTCTCCGCCTCGCAGACGGCGAAGAACAGCGGGTCGTCGCCGAGGCAGAAGGACTGCTGCCAGGCAACGAGCGCCTCAGCACTGTCGAAGGGGCCGTAGGGCATGTAGGTCCAGATCTCCGGCGCCTCGCGGGAGACGGCGTGCAGGGCCGCACCATGGCGGGCCGGGTCGATCGGCTCCAGACGAACCAGACGACCCTCCAGCGCCTTGCGCGCCGGCGGCTGCCAGTCGCGCGCCGCGACCTCCGGACCGACCGGCAGGTCCATCTCTACGACGCTCACTCGGCCGCCTCCTTGACCGTCTTGGTGCCATAGCGATAGCCGGTGACATGGGCGGGCAGCGGCGTCTTGGGATCAAGCCGCGGGCAGGGTTTCGGGGTGCCAACCACCGTGATGAAGGGAATGACGCCGGCCCAGACCGGCAAGGCATAGTCCTCCTCGTCATCCGCTGGCGGCGCGTCGCGCACCTTGGCCGAGGCTTCATCGATCTTCATGGAGAGCATGGTGGTGGCTTTCAGCTCCTGCTCCGTCACCGGCCGAATCTCGGCCCAGCGGCCCGGCAGGATGCCCTCCATGAACTCCTCCAACCCGGCGAGCTTGCTCTTGGGGTCGGCGACCTTCTCGGCCGTGCCGAAGAGCATCACCGAGCGGTAGTTCACGCTGCTGTGGAAGCCGGAGCGGGCCAGCACCAAGCCGTCCAGGTGGCTGACGGTCAGGCAGACCTCCATACCCGACGTCTTGCGCAGCATGCGGCTGGCCGATGAGCCATGCCAGTAGACATGGTCCCCCTCGCGCCAATAGAGCGTCGGGGTCACGTAAGGCGAGCCGTCGATGATGTAGCCGACATGGCACAGCAAGCCAGCATCCAGGATGCGGTAGAGCGACTCCTTGTCGTACTGCGCCCGCTGATGCAGCCGCTTGACCTTGGTCCGTGCAGTGGGAGGGGTCCCGCTCATGGCGTCTTCTCTCTTCAACTCAGTCACAACACATCTCGAACACCCGGACTTGCCGCATTATTGGCTTTCTCAAAAGAGCCAATTCTGATCTATTCGATCATGCCAATTCACCCAATACGACGAGCCTGATCGGCAGATGCAGAGCCAGAACCCGCCGGAAATCGCCCTTCTGTCCGTCGGCGTGAGCCGCAGCGAGGACGTGCCGGCCTATCAGCAAATCCATGAGCAGATCCGGCGCCTCATCCTGGAACAGCGGCTGACCGGCGGCCTGCGCCTGCCCTCCTCCCGCGTCCTGGCCGAGCAGCTCGGCATCTCCCGCACCACAGCGACGGCGGCCTACGACGAGCTTGCCGCCGAAGGCTACGTGCAGTCGCGCCGCGGCGCCGGCGTCTATGTCGCCGCCGACCTGCCGGACGACTATCTTGCGATCCGGCAGCACAAGGCGGTCTCCGAGAAAGCGCCCGCCGTCTCGGCGGAGAGGCAACCGCTCGACCGGAGCTTCGAGGTCGGCCGGCCGGATGCGGAGGCCTTTCCCTCGCGGCTTTGGTCCCAGCTTCTGGCGCGCAGCACGCGGCGTGACATGCCGGCGCTGCTGCACGAGTCAGCGCCAAACGGCCTCGAGCCCCTGCGCCAGGCCATCGCCCGGCATCTGCGCGACTTCCGCGGCCTAGCCTGCGACTGGCGCCAGGTCCTGATCACCTCCGGCGCGCGCGAGGCTCTGGAGTTGCTCTGCCAAGCGCTGCTGGCGCCGGGCGCTCCGGTGATTATGGAGGACCCGGGCTACCAGGCGGCGCGGCAGCTCTTCGCCGCCCGCGGCCATGCCGTGCTCTCCGTGCCTGTGGATGAGCAGGGGCTGGCGGTCGAGCCCGGCAGCGAGGCCTTTCAAACCGCCGGCATGGCACTCGTCACCCCCTCCCGCCACTATCCGCTCGGCATGCCGCTCAGCGCGGCCCGGCGCTTGGCGCTGCTCGATTGGGCCGACCGGCAGGGCGCTTGGATCATCGAAGACGACTACGACAGCGAATACCGCTACAGCGGCCGGCCGCTGGATGCGCTGATGAGCCTCGACCGCAGCGGCCGGGTGATCTACCTGGGCAGCTTCTCGAAGGTCATGTTCCGCGGCCTGCGGCTCGGTTTTCTGGTCGTCCCGGAAAACCTGATAGAGACCTGCGCCAAAGCCCAAAGCAGCCTCGGGCCTCAGGCTGCGCTCGTCGCCCAACCCGCCATGGCGCGCTTCATCGCGGAGGGCCATCTGGCCACCCACCTGCGCCGCACCCGGCGGCTCTATGCCGAGCGGCTCAAGACCATGCAGCGTATTCTGGCCGAGACCTTCTCGGACGCGCTCAGCCCCCTGCCGCAGGACAGCGGCATGCACATCGTCTGCTTGCTGAGCGATGCCTTGAGCGCAGCCTGCGGAGATCGGCAGCTTTGCCGCCGCGCTACCGAGGAGGGGCTTGTCTTGACCCCGCTCTCGCCGCACTACGTCGGCGCAGCGGCGCGGCAGGGGCTTCTGCTCGGTTTCACGGGAGCGGACGAGGCGACCATGGGGCATGCCGCCGAGCGGCTGCGGGGACTCATGGCCGGGCTGGACGAGACGATCTAAGACATGACGCAATCCACCTACGACGTCGTCATCATCGGCGGCGGTGTGATCGGCAGCGCCATCGCCTATTTCCTGGCCAAGGACGGCGACTTCCAAGGCCGCATCGCGGTGCTGGAGAAGGACCCGAGCTACCGCTTCGGTTCCACCGGCCGCTCGGCCGGCTCCATCCGCCAGCAGTTCTCCACCCCGGAGAACATCGAGATGTCACTCTTCGGCATCCGCTTCCTCAAGGCACTGCCCGAACACCTCGCGGTCGACGGCGAGGTGCCCGACGTGCAGTTCCAGGAAAAGGGTTATCTCTTTCTCGCCAGTGAAGAGGGTCTCGCGACCCTGGAGGCGAACCACGCCATCCAGACGCCGCTCGGCGCCGACAACGTCCTCCTCACCCCGGCGGAGTTGGCCGCGCGCTTTCCCTGGCTGTCGCTCGAGGGCCTGGCCGCCGGCTCGCTCGGCCTCTCGATGGAAGGCTGGTTCGACCCGGCCAGCCTCTTGAACGCCTTCCGCTTGAAGGCGCGCAGCCTCGGCGCCGACTACCTGGCCGCCGAGGCGGTCGGCCTGGACCGCAGCGGTGCGAAGATCGATGCCGTGCGCCTGGCGGACGGTAGGACCCTGTCCTGCGCTGCCGTGGTGAACGCGGCCGGCCCGCGCGCCGCCGAGGTGGCCGGCTGGGCCGGGCTGGCGCTGCCGGTGCGGCCACGCAAGCGCCAGGTCTTCCAGTTCGCCTGCCGCGCCGACCTCCCCGGCTGTCCCCTGGTGATCGACAGCAACGGCGTCTACTTCCGGCCCGAGGGCAGCGGCTTCATTTGCGGCGTCTCGCCGCCGGAAGAGGCGGACCCGGACTGCCTCGATTTCGAGATCGATCACAGCATCTTCGAAGAGACGCTCTGGCCGCACCTGGCCATGCGGGTGCCGGCCTTCGAGGCGATCAAGCCGACCGGCGGCTGGGCCGGGCATTACGCCTATAACACGCTGGACCAGAACGCCATTCTCGGCCCGGCACCTGACGTGCCGAACCTCCACTTCGCCAATGGCTTCTCGGGTCACGGCCTGCAGCAAAGCCCCGCCGTCGGGCGCGCCATCACTGAGCTGATCGTGACCGGCGCCTACCAGGCGCTGGACCTCAGCCGCTTCGGCTACGAGCGCATCCTCAAGAACGAACCGCTCAAGGAAGCCAACGTGGTGTGAGGGTAGTACGCGAGGAGGCAAGTCGGCCCGAGCCCGATCAAATATACCATTAACACTCGCTGAAATTGTTTCTTGCCGCTAAAATGTATCACGCAAAAAATTTCTTGCCTGAGTAGACCACGAATAGAGCGTCGAGAATGGTCAACAAAGCCCAATTTAGAGCGGCAGGGCGGACAGCGCTCAAAAACATCATCCGGCATGGTGACACAGATATCTTCCCGTTCCCATTTGAGCACCATGTATTTTTTGACAAGTTTGAAGAAACACTTTCTCTCTTAGTCGACTTAGACGAGAATTTCGAACATCGCTTGACAGAATTGTCACCTCGCCACGTAAGTTCACTCACGCCAGTGTCTTACACGGGCTTTCGCTGGGCTACTCAGCTTGATCCAATATGGAACGCGTATCTTCTTGCTTGCGTACTGGCTATCGGCAAGCAAATAGAATCGGCGAGAATAGCGCCTGCCGAAAACGTAATTTACTCGTACAGACTTAAAATCAACAAAGAAACAGGCGACTTGTTTGATCGTAATTTTGGCTGGTATCAATTTATGGAGCGCTCACTGACGCTGTCGAAAGAGTACGACTTCGTCGTTGTTTGCGACATTTCTGAATTTTACCCTCGATTGGATCACCACAGACTTGAGAATGCACTA
>JANQIA010000124.1 GCA_028282405.1 Rhodovibrionaceae bacterium | reverse complement strand
GGCCGGCAGAAGGAGATCGTCCAAACCTGCCGCCTGGCGGGAAAGCCGGTGGTGGTGGCGACGCAGATGCTGGACTCCATGGTCAACGCGCCGGCACCGACGCGCGCCGAAGCCTCGGACGTGGCCACGGCCATCTACGACGGGTCCGACGCCGTCATGCTGTCGGCAGAGTCGGCGGCGGGACACTACCCGGTGGAGTCGGTGGCCATGATGGACCGTATCATCAGCCGGACCGAGGCGGACGCGTCCTACCGCCCGATTATCACGGCGCTCAAGCCCGAGCCGGAGCCGACCGGAGCGGATGCCATCTCGGCCGCGGCGGCACAGGTCGCCCAGACCATCTCCGCCGCGGCCATCGTGACCTACACCACCTCCGGCTCGACGGCCTTGCGGGCGGCGCGAGAGCGGCCGTCCGTGCCCATCCTGATGTTGACGTCAGAGCTTGGCACGGCCCGGCGCCTCGCCGTGCTATGGGGCGCGCACTGCGTGGTGTCACCCGACGTCAGCAACTTCCAAGAGATGGTCGACAAGGCCTGCGCCGTGGCCGAGGCGGAGGAATACGCCGGCCACGGGGACAGGCTGGTCATCACCGCCGGCGTCCCCTTCGGCACCCCGGGCTCGACCAACGTGCTGCGCATCGCCTGGATCTAGCGACGCGCCCTTAGGCTGCTTGCGGCTGAGTGGCGCGGCGCGGCGTGTCGGTGATCGGCATGTTGAGCAGGCCGGCCAGAACGGCGAGGCCGATGGAGATCCACCAGACCAGGTCGTAGTCGCCGGTGAGCGCTAGGCTCTGCCCGCCGATGTAGGCGCCGAAGAAGGCGCCGACCTGGTGGCTGAACATGGTGATGCCGAACAGCGTGGCGAGATAGCGCGGGCCGAAGATGCGCCCGATGATGCCGTTGGTCAGCGGCACGGTCGACAGCCACAAGAGCCCGAAGCTGGCGGCGAAGAGGAAGACGACGAGGTCGGTCTTGGGGGCCGCCAAGAAGATGGCGATGCTGGCGGCGCGCGCGAAGTAGATGCCTGTGAGCAGGTACTTCGCGCGGTAGCGCTGCCCGAGCCAGCCCGCGAGCAGCGTTCCGATGACGTTGAAGAAGCCGATGATGCCGAGGGCGTTGGCGCCGGTCTGCGCAGAGAGGTTGCAGGAGACCACGTAGCCCGGGAGATGGACGGTGATGAAGGAGACGTGGAAGCCGCAGACGAAGAACCCGGCGGTCAGCAAGAGGTAGCCGCTGTGGCGGCGGGCCTCGTTCAGGGTTCCGCCCATGGTCTCCTGGGGAACGTTGTCTGTGCTCTTTGTCGGGCCGCCGGCGAAGGAGAAGGAGAGGGGAATGATCAGCAGCGCCAGGGCTGCCAGAACCAGGAAGGCGCCGCTCCAGCCGATATCGTTCATGATAAGCTGCGCGCCGGGGACTAGGAGAAACTGACCCATGGAACCGCCGGCCGAGGCGATGCCGAGCCAGGTGCTGCGTTTGTCCTCCGGCGCGATGCGCGCCACGGCGGAGAGCACCAGCGTGAACCCGACCGTGGCGACGCCAAGGCCGGTCAGCACGCTGTTTCCCAGGTAGACCAGAAAGGCGTTGTCGGCGACCGACATGACCGCCAGACCGCTGGCATAGAGCAGGCTGCCGAGGATCAGAAAGCGCTGAGTGCCGTAGCGGTCGGCCAAGGCGCCGACGAAAGGCGTCATCGCTCCCCAGAGCAGATTCTGGATGGCGAACGCCAACGACAGCGTCGCAACCGACACGCCGGTATCGATCGTGATCGGTCCGACGAAGAGCCCGAAGCTCTGCCGCAGGCCCATGCCGAGACCGAGAATGACAAAGGCGGCAACCAGCGCGAAGAGTGGCTGCCGCCAGAGGGCTTGCGTCATGACTGTCTCCTGGTCGCGCAGGCTATCGCATCGCCAGCGAGAAGCCGAGCCGACCCAACAGCATAACAGTCATTCGCGAAATTCTCAGATCTACACAACCCCGTGAGCCACGACGTCACGCTCTCGGGCGGGAGAAACCGGCTAGATCGGCGGGTTCGCCCGGCGCAGGCTTTCCAGGTTCATCCGTGCGCCAGGCGCCCAGGGGTGAACGGTCAAGGTTTGCTCGAAAGAGGCAATGGCCTCCGGCACGTTGCCGAGGGCGGACTGGACCAGCCCGCGGCCGGCGAGGGCGCCGAAGTGCCTGGGCTCGAGGGCCAAGGTGGCTTCGATGTCCCTCAGCGAGGCCTCGAAGTCGGACAGCAGATAGTTGACCGTCGCGCGCTTGTTCCAGGCTTCGGAAAACTCCGGCTGCTCGGCGATGAGCAGATCGAACAGTCCGCGCGCCTTGGTCATATCTCCGAGGTTCATGGCACGCAGGCCGTCGTTCATCAGCAGTTGGGCCGACTCGTCGTCGTGCTGGGTCCAGATAATCCAGATCTGCGCTTCGGCGCGCTGGACATGCGCATAAGTGGGACCGCTGCGCAGGATCTCGAAAAGCGCATCGAGACGTGGGTCGTTCTGGTCTGCCAAGGCCGGCCGCCATACCGCGAGAGCCAAAAGCAGGCAGGCTGTGAAGAGTCTCGCCATAATTCTCAACTTAGACTGCGATGCCGAACTTGCCAGCCGATGCCGGCCAAACTTTCGTGTCTAGACCTTAGGATGCGGCTCGGCTGAAATACGAAGCGGTGCGCGTTGTCGGCGCATTGCGGATCGTGCTTGTTTCGAAGTCCATGTCCTAGGAGGAGCCAGATGGCGTCAGCGGCCGAGTACTTTTCAGATCACTACCAGTCAGCGCGGGCCCGTTTTCTCGAGGCGGCGCGCGCAGAAGGTGCCGAGATCAAGTCTTGGCCGCATCCGCTGACGGATGCCGACGGCCGGCCGCTGGTCGTCGATGTCGCCTTGCTCGGCCCAGCCGATGCTCAGCAGGCCCTGCTGACCATCTGCGGCACGCACGGCGCCGAGGGTTTCTGCGGTTCGGGCGTCCAGGTCGGTTGGCTGGAAAGCGGACTGTGGCGCGAGGCGCCCTCGCAGGTCCGTCAGGTCATGATCCATGCCATCAATCCGCATGGCTTCTCCAACCTCAGCCGCGTGACGCAGGAGAACGTCGACCTCAACCGGAACTTCATCGACTTCTCCCAAGGGGCGCCGCGAAACGAGGGCTACGACGCGCTGGCCTCGGCGCTGGCGCCGAGCGCGTGGGACGAGGCGACCCGCAAGACGACGGCGGAAGAGATTCTCGCTTACGGGGCCGAACACGGCACCATGGCCATGCAGGCCGCTGTCGCCGGTGGCCAGTACCATCACCCCAACGGTCTGTTCTTCGGCGGCGAGGGGCCGAGCTGGTCGCACCGCACCCTTGTCGACATCCTGCGGAGCTGCCTCGGCGGGGTTCAGGCTTTGGCGGTGATCGACTACCACACCGGCCTCGGCCCCTACGGCTATGGCGAGCGCATCTGCACCCATCACGGCAGCAACGCCGGCGCGAAGCGCGCCAGCGACTGGTACGGCGGCGACGTCACCGTGCCGTCCCTCGGCACGTCGAGCTCACCGGAGCTGCACGGTCTCTTGATCGAAGGCATAGAAGTGGCCTTGCCAGATGCCGAGGCGACGATGATCGCGCTGGAATACGGGACCCAGCCTCTGCCGGAGGTGCTGGAGGCGCTCCGCGCCGACAACTGGCTCATCCATCACGGCGAGCAGGCCAGCGAGCAGGGACGGGCCATCAAGGCCGAGATGCGTCGCTGCTTCTACGGCGATGCCGACGACTGGAAAGACATGGTTTGGGAGCGGGCGCTGGATACCCAGCGCCTCGCTTTGCTAGGGCTGACGGAAAGCTGAGAGGCAGAGGCTAGGCTGCGGCCGCGGCGCGCGCGGCGGCGGCCTGGGCGGTCAGTGCGAGCGTGTCTTCCTTTGCCCGGCGGCTGTTGACCGCGCCGACGATGGCATCGATCTGTTCGCCGTCCGACGACATCGGCAGCAGGATGGACCGGTATTTCACCGTGTAGGGCTGGTCGGCGTAGACGTCGCCCATGGAAATGGGCACCCGGCGCTGGGCGACCTGGGTCCAGTGGCCGATGGCGCGGCAGAGCAGCGAGCCGTCCGGGCAGTGCGCGAGCGAACGCTCCTCGGAGGCCAGCCAGGACAGCGGCAGCTCGCTGTCATGCAGCACCTGCTCGCCGACGTACTGGAACAGGGAGGCGCTGCGGTGCTCGCCGACCCGAAAGAGGAAGCAGTAGGGCCAGTCCAGGCCGATATCTTCCGGGTTGATCTCGGACATCTTGGGAAAGGGACGGTCGCCGCGCAGGTTGTCCCAGTGGTCCAGCATGCGGAGGACGAGACGACGCTCTCCAACGGTCGACAAGCTACTCATGGCAAGAGGTTCCTTACGCCAAGCCCGAGGTCGTGCCCGGACTCGCAGTCCGGGAGA
>JANQIA010000110.1 GCA_028282405.1 Rhodovibrionaceae bacterium | reverse complement strand
GCATAATTCCCTCCCCCCAGCGAGGGGGAGGGTTAGGGTGGGGGGTGTCCGCGGAGCGGACAAGAAAAGGCTCTTCCTCGCTCAACCGGACAGCAGTGGACTTGATCCGACCATCCATTCCTCGGCCCGCGCCAAGCCGTGCCATGGATCTTCAGGCCTTCGCCGGGCCGAAGCCTTGGCGAAGGCTCGAGGATCCAGCAGTGGGCAGGGTCGGGGCTTGTGGCTGGACCCCGGCTCAAGGCCGGGGTGACAGACGGAACAGTGCAGCGCCGAAGGCGCCCAAGAAAAACAGCGCCCAACAAAACGCCACGCCAGCGGCGCGGGTTTGCCCGGCGGCGGGGCAACTGCTAAGGCAACGCGATCAGCTCGAACCCGCGTCTAAGGAGCCAGGCTGTGCCCGACGCCCAGCACCCCTTCCGCATCTTCGTCGGCTGGGACAGCCGCGAAGACATCGCCTATCAGGTTTGCCGCCATTCGCTGTTGAAGCACAGCTCCATCCCGCTGGACGTGCAGCCGATCGTCCAGTCGGAGCTCAGGGAGCAGGGCCTCTACAGCAAGGCGCCGGACAAGCTGGCTTCCACCGAGTTCACCTACACCCGCTTTTTCGTTCCCTACCTCGCCGGCTACCAGGGCTGGGCGCTGTTCTGCGACTGCGACTTTCTCTGGCTGGGCGACGTGGCCGAGCTCGCGGCGCAATGCGACGACCGCTACGCGATCATGTGCGTGCACCACGATCACCGCACCACCGAGACGACCAAGATGGACGGGCGGGTGCAGACGGTCTATCCGCGCAAGAACTGGAGCAGCATGGTGCTCTACAACTGCGGGCACCCGGCCAACCGCGCGCTGACGCCGGAGGTGGTCAACCGGGAGGGCGGCGCCTTCCTGCACCGTTTTCAGTGGCTCGACGACGACCTGATCGGCGCGGTGTCCGAGACCTGGAACTGGCTGGAAGGCTGGAACGCGCCGCCCGAGGACGGCCCGCCGAAGGTGGTGCACTACACCCGCGGCGGCCCCTGGTTCGACAACTGGCAGGACGTCGCCTACGGCGATCTTTGGCTTGCCGAGCGCGACGACTACCTGGCTGCGCACGAAGCGGCGGCCGCCGACACCACGGTGGGATGACGCCCGAGACCCTGCAAAGGGCCTATCAGGCGCTGACCGCGGGGCGTGCCGACGAAACGCTGCGCATGCTGGAGGGCGGCCCGCCGGCTCTGCCGGTGCTGCTGCTGCGCGGCGGCGCGCTGGCGGCTCTGCAACGCTACGAAGACGCGACGAAGGTCTTCGAGAAGGTCCTGAAGAAGGACCCTGGGCAGCTTGATGCCGCCTACAACCTGGCCGTCTGTCAGCAGGCTCTGGGGCGGCTTCACGCGGCACGAAAAAACCTATCGCTCGTGCTCAAGAAACAGCCGGACAATCAGCAGGCCATGCTGACCCTAAGCGCCGTGCTGTCGGAGATGGGCCACGCGGACGAATGCGAAGCCCTCCTCAAGCGCGCCATCGAGGTCGCGCCGGACGAGCAGCGGTTCCGGCATAATCTCGCATATCTCTACTATCAGAGCGGTCGCTACGACGACGCTGCAGACATCTTGGCCAAACTGATCGAGGGATGCCCGGACCAATCGAAGGCCATCGGGCTGATGGGCAAAATCCGCATGGCGCAGGGCCAAAAGCGGAATGAGCGTGCTTTGATCGAGGAGGCTGTGGCGCTTTTCGATCGTGGGGCCGAGATCGATCCACAGTCGGAAGAAATGCGCCTCGACCTGGGGCATGCGCTCAACGCCCTGCACGACTCGGTGCGCGCCCTTTCCCTGTTCGAGGAGCTCGCCCGCGCCGCACCCGACCGACTCGAGGTGCACCAAGGCATGGGGATGGCCTTGCTCAACCTCGGCCGGCTGGAAGAGGCGCGACGCTGCTTCGAGGCGGCCACGGCCTGCGACCCGGAAGCGGCCGAGAGCCAGTATTCGCTCGCCATCGTGTCCTTGGCGCTGGGCGACTACGAGACGGGCAGCCGAAAGTTCGAATGGCGCTGGCGGATTAAAAACGCTCCGCGCTGGCGGTCGCGCAATGCGCCGCTCTGGGACGGCAGTGCCATTCCCGAGGGTCGCCTCCTGATCTGGAGCGAGCAGGGCCTCGGCGACGAGTTGCTGCACTATGGCTGGATCGGGCGGCTGCAGGACCGCGGCCTCAAAGTTGCCGTCGAGTGCGAGCCTCGCCTGGTGCCGCTCCTCGCGCGCTCCTTTCCAGACGCGCAGGTCTATCCCAAGGGCGATCCGCGGCTGCTCGACTTGGGGGGTGGCGGTATCGCCGCGCAGTGCCCCAGCGGAGACCTGCTACTCCGGGCCCGGCCCTGGGAGGCGCCGCCGGGCCAGGCAGGCGGGTCCTTGCAAAGCGACTCCGAGCGACGCGAAGCGTTCGAGCAGCGCTTGGCGACGCTGCACCCCGGCCGCAAGATCGGCATCTCCTGGTTCAGCAAGGGCTCGAGCCTGGGCTTCGGCAAGTCCGTGCCGCTTGACCGCTGGGGCGGCATCCTCGGCGGTGGGGATGCGCTTTTCGTCAATCTGCAGTACGGCGACAGCGAAGCGGAGTTCGAAGCGGTCTGCCGGGCGAGCGAAGCCGCGCACTATTCGGATCCCGACCTCGACCGCCGCGACGATATCGAGGGGCTCTGCGCCCTGATCGACTCCCTCGACCTGGTGATCACCGTATCCAATGTGACGGCCCATTTCGCCGGTGCGCTTGGCAAGCCCTGCTGGGTGCTGCTTGGCCCCAACCCCCTGTGGCACTGGGGCAGCGCGGGGGAGGCGGCGCCTTTCTATGACTCGGTCACCACCCTGCGCGCCAGCGAGCTAGGCGGCTGGGATGGGGTTTTGGCGGCCGCCGTCGAACGGCTCTAGTACCAGGCCGCGATGAGTGAAACGCATCGCGGTCTGGCAAGCGCGACGGCGCGTCCGCAGCGAAGCGAGGAACGCAATACAAGGGTCATTCCCAATGAGCCTCGGTACTAAGACCTGTCGCGAATGTAGATGGCCTGCCCGCCGTCCAGTACGATGTAAGGCACACCCAGCGGCTCGAGGGTCTCGTGCCAAGCACGGCCGGCCCCAGGAAAATCCGGAGAGCCGTAGTCGTCGTTGACGATGATGCCGCCTGGACTCATCCGCGGCAGGAAATACTCCAACGCCGTCTTGGTCGGTTCGTAGAGATCGACGTCGATGTGCACGAAAGCCCAGGCTTGCTCGGGCAGCTCCGCCAGCACCTCCGGGATCCAGCCCTTGTGCCAATAGACGTTTTCCAGGCCGCTGAAGCGGGCGTAGACCTGCTCGAGATCAACCTTGAAATGCCCCGGCGGAATGGTGTTCTCCTGCAGCGTGCCGTCGATCACAAGCCGGTCGCCCGTTCCAGGTTGCGACAGCCCCTCGAAGCTGTCGATCAGGTGAAAGGCCTTGGGCGCGGCCTCGGTGCTCTCCATCAGGGTCCGCAGCATGTAGGCGGAGAAGCCCTGAAAGACGCCGCACTCGGCGAAGGCGCCTTCGACCGTCAGGCTGCGCTGAAAGTACTGGGCCAGAATGAAGGCCCGCAGCGCCCGGCGATAGATCTTCCAATCGCCGACCGGGGTGCTGGTCGTCTTCATGGCCTTGAAATAGAGCGGCAGGAAATCGCGGCCGCCGATGCGGCAGCCGGCGAACAGCGTGCGTAGCTGATCTTCGTGATCGATCACGGTCATAGATCCGGTCGGCGGTCGGCCCAGGGCTGCGCCTCTTCGATCTGGGCGGCGAGGCGCAGCAAGAGACCCTCGGTGCCCAGGCGGCTGCCGAACATCACCCCGATGGGCAGGCCCGACTCGCTCATGGCCAGCGGCAGGGTGATCGCCGGGCAGCCGGTGTTGTTGTAGAGCGGCGTGAAGGGGATGTGCCCCAAAACCCGTTCGCCGAAGACCTCCGGGTCGTCGCCGTTCTGATCCATGTAGCCGATGGGTGGTGGCGGTGCGGCCAGCGTCGGCGACAGCAGCACGTCGTAACGGGTGAAGAAGTAGCCGAGCTGCCGTCCTGTCATTTGCAGCACCTGGATCGCACGCGCCACATCCTTGGCGGAGAGGGCGGCGGCACTTTCCGCGAAACCGCGCGTCATGCTCTCGACAGTCTCCGCGCTCACTGCTTGGCCAGTCATGGCCGCGGCCCCTTCCAAGTCGTTGGCCATGTTTGCGGCGATGATTGCATTCGTCGCGGCTTGCATGGCCACGCCATCGATCGGCAGTGCGGCTTCCTCCACGTCGTGCCCCAGCGACTCGCAGAGCTTGGCGGCTTGCTCAGTCGCGGCGCGACACTCCGGGTGTACCTCGGCAGGAGAGAAGGCTTGTGTCACAAGCGCAACGCGCAGGCGCCCCGGCGGCCGCCCGAGCTCCTCCAAGAAGGGGCGTTCGGGTGGCGGGCAGGCATAGGGGTCGCCGGGTTCGGGGCCATGGGTCGCATCGAGCATGGCAGCGCTGTCGCGCAGGCTGCGGCTGACCACATGACCGATGGCCAGGCCGCTCCAGCCTTCGCCGACGACCGGGCCCGCCGGGGTTCGCCCGCGGCTCGGCTTCAGGCCCACCAGCCCGCAGCTCGAGGCCGGGATGCGAATGGAGCCGCCGCCGTCGGTGGCGTGGGCCATGGGTAGGATGCCGGCCGCGACGGCTGCCGCCGCGCCGCCGGAGGAGCCGCCGGCGCTGTGTCCGAGGTTCCAAGGGTTGAGTGTTGCGCCGTTGGCCAGGGGCTCTGTGGTCACGTTGATGCCGAATTCTGGGCTGTTGGTTTTGCCGAACATAACCAGGCCTGCTGCCTTGCAGCGGGCGACATAGGTGTTGTCGCCGGGGCAGACGAAGCCCTCGAATAGCCGTGAGCCGTTGGTTAGCCGGGTGCCGGCGAGGAAGGCGTAGAGGTCCTTCAAGAGGAAGGGGACACCGCGGAAGGGGCCCTCGGCCAGGCCGTCGGCGAGCTGCGCCTCGGCCGCCTCCATGTCCCAGACCGTGATGGCGTTGATCTTGGGATTGACTGCCTCGGCGCGGGCCACCGCGATCTCAAGCAGCTCCTTGGGCGTCACCGCGCCGCGCGCCACCAGGGCCGCCAGGCCGACGGCATCCTCGGCCATGTACTCATCGAGCTGCATCTGTTGTCCCCTCTCGTCCCGGCGATTGTTCTGAGGAGAGCTTTGGCAAATTTGCCGATGAAAAATCAAGCCGCGTCGTGTTGCGACAGAAGGGCGGTTTGCACCAAGCTGCGATGAGTGAAACGCATCGCGGCTTGGCAAGCGCGACGGCGCGCCCGCAGCGAAGCGAGGAAAGCCTGCGTGGCGTCTGAACGCAATGAGGGCCGACTACTTGTAAGGGTCCGCGGCGTCGCGCAGGCCGTCGCCCAGGAAGTTGAAGGCCAGCACTACGATCACCACCGGGATGACCGGCAGCAGCAGCCAGGGGGTGATGACCACGGCGTTGATGTTCTGCGCCTCGCTGAGCAGCACGCCCCAGGAGGTGACCGGCGGCCTGAGCCCGAGCCCGAGGAAGGAGAGGGCGGTTTCCGCCAGGATCATGCTGGGGATGGTCAGGGTGGCCGAGGCGATCAGGTGGCTCATGAAGCTCGGCATCAGGTGGCGGAAGATGATGCGCTTGGGCGAGGCGCCCATAAGCTGGGCTGCAAGTGTGAAGTCTTCTTCGCGCAAAGATAGCAGCTTCGAGCGCACCGCGCGCGCGAGGCCCGTCCAGTCCAGCAAAGCGAGGATGATCGTCAGGCCGAAGAACACCGCAATCGGCGACCAGGTGACCGGCAGGATCGCCGACAGGGTCATGAACAGCGGGATCTCGGGGAAGGAGCGGAAGATCTCGATGACCCGCTGGGTCAGGTTGTCGACCCAGCCGCCGTAGTAGCCGGCGAGCCCGCCGATGACGATGCCCAGCATGAAGCTGAGGGTCACGCCGATCAGGCCGATGGTCAGGGAGATGCGGGAGCCGTAGATGATGCGGCTCAGGATGTCGCGGCCCAGGCGGTCGGTGCCGAGCAGGTAGAGCTGCTCGCCCTCGGCCGGGCAGAAGAGATGGAAATCGCCCTCGAAGAGGTCCCAGAAGCGGTAGTCGTCGCCGCGGCAGAAGAAGCGGATGCGGTTGATCTTCTCCGGGTTCGGCGTGTACTCGCGCTTCAGGGTCTCCAGGTTCAGGCTGTAGTCGGTGCCGTAGACGAAGGGGCCGATGAGCTCGCCGTCGTGGAACAGCTTGATGGCCTGTGGCGGGTGGAAGATGTACTCGGCGTTGCGGGTGTGCAGGTTGTAGGGCGCGACGACCTCGGCGAAGGTTGCGGCCAGGTAGAAGGCCAGCAGGATGCCGCCGGACCAGAGGGCGAGCTTGTGGCGGCGGAACTTCCACCAGATGATCCGCCACTGGGAGGCCATGTAATAGCGCTCCTGCTCCGGCGTCAGCTTCTCGGTCGCGACCGGATCGAAGGGCGCTTCGTTCACCCAGTGGTCGAGCTTGCGCTTGGGCAGCTTGCGGCCGCTCATTTGACCGCCTTGCCTTCCAGGCGGATGCGCGGGTCGAGCGCCGCCAAAGCCAGGTCGGAAAGGAAGACCCCGACCACCACCAAGAGCGCCTGGAACATCA
>JANQIA010000088.1 GCA_028282405.1 Rhodovibrionaceae bacterium | reverse complement strand
GCCGGCAGCTCGCTGTGGTTCTTGCGGAAATCCGCCTCGACCTGCGCCTTGGTGAGGTGCACCGCCGGCGCGATGATGTGGCTCGGCGGCTCGTTGCGGAGCTGGATGATGTACTCGCCGAGATCGGTCTCGGCCGGCGTCACCCCGTTCTTCTCCAGGAAGTCGTTGAGGCCGATCTCCTCGGAGACCATCGACTTGCCCTTGGTCACCAGCTTGGCGTCGACCGAGCGGCAGATGTCGAGGATGGCTTGGCGCGCATCCTCGGCCGTGGCGCACCAGTGCAGTTTGCCGCCTCGCTCCTCGAGCTTGCTCTCGTAGCGCTCGAGGTAGAGGTCCAGGTGCTCCAGGGTGTGGTTCTTGATGTCGCGGGCGGCATCGCGCAGGCCGTCGAACTCCGGCAGCTTGTCGCGCGCCTTGGCCCGCCGCTCGGTGAAGCCGCGGCGCAGGTTGCCCAGCGCCTCCTGAAGCTGTTCGTCGCCGAGCGCTTTGTGGGCGTTGTCCTTGAAGGCGTGGGCGGTCGAGTCCATGGCGCTAGTTCCCCGTGCCTTCGCCGATGGCCGGCTCGTCGAGCTTGCCGGCCAGCACCTCGGCGACGTGCCGGGCCTCGACCTTGGCGCCGCGGCGCTTGAGCTTGCCGGCCATGTTCATCAGGCAGCCGAGGTCGCCGGCCAGGAGCAGATCGGCCTCGCTGCGCTCGATGTGCTCCGCCTTGGTCTCGACGATCTTGTTGGAGACCTCGGGATACTTGACGCAGAAGGTGCCGCCGAAGCCGCAGCAGACCTCGGCCTCCTGGAGCTCGACCAGCTCCAGCCCCTCGACGCTGGCCAGCAGGCGCCGCGGCTGTTGCTTGACCCCCAGCTCGCGCAGGCCCGAGCAGGAGTCGTGGTAGGTGACGGTGCCGCGGTACTGCGCGTCCACGCCCTCCACCTGCAGCACGTCGGCGAGGAAGGAGACCAGCTCGTGGGTCTTCCCGGCCAGCGCCTCTGCCTGGCGCTGCACCTCCGGCTCGCCCGTGAAGAGGGCCGGGTAGTGCTCCTTGATCATGGCGGCGCAGGAGCCCGAGGGCACCACCACGTAGTCGAAGCCCTGGAAGGCCTTCACCGTCTGCCGCGCGATCTCCCGCGTGTCGGCCCGGTCGCCCATGTTGTAGGCCGGCTGGCCGCAGCAGCTCTGCGCCGCCGGCACGCTGACCCGGCAGCCGGCGGCCTCGAGCAGCTCGACCGCGGCAAAGCCGACGCTCGGCCGCATGAGGTCCACGAGGCAGGTGACGAAGAGGCCCACATTGGGGTTCGAAGGGGTCATCAAGAAGCAGCTCCAGGCGCAACGGGTCGGCAGTTGGGCTCACCCTTTGAGATAAGCCAAACGCGCCGCCGGCAAAATAGCAGGAAAGCCGGCCCGGCAAAGGGCGGCTCGTCGCGCTTGTGACTGGACCCCGGCTCAAGGCCGGGGTGACAATAAGAGGGGCGGCGCTTTCCGTGGCTATGCTCAAACTGTCATCCCGGACGTGGGCTCCGCGCGAGCGGAG
>JANQIA010000085.1 GCA_028282405.1 Rhodovibrionaceae bacterium | reverse complement strand
TCGAGCAGCTCGTCCTCGGTCAGGGTGCCGGGGGTGACCACCCGCACCACCGCGCGCTCGACCACCGCCTTGCTGCCGCGCTTCTTGGCTTCGGCCGGGTCTTCGGTCTGCTCGCAGATGGCGACCTTGAAGCCCTTGCGGATCAGGCGCGCCAGATAGGCCTCGGCCGCGTGCACCGGCACGCCGCACATGGCGACATCCTGGCCGCCGTGCTGGCCGCGCTTGGTCAGCGCGATGTCCAGCGCCGCCGCCGCCTCGACCGCATCGTCGAAGAACATCTCGTAGAAATCGCCCATGCGGTAGAACAGCAGGCAGTCCGGGTGGCCCTCCTTGATGCGCAGGTACTGCGCCATCATGGGCGTCGCCGGCTGCGCGGCACCTTGTGGGGCGGCGGCCGCGTCGTCCGTCTTCGGATGTTGGCTGAGGGCTGGGCTCATCCCGAGATGCTTATCACAGGGCCCCTATCGCTCAAGGGCTCTAGGCGTACCGAATATCGGGACGTGACGGCGAGCGGCGCCCTAGCGTAAAACGACCGATCAACGAACAGCTTGCCGTGTCGAGCAAGCGACCGAGGGAGACGTAGTTACCATGGATGACAGCGGTTGGCGGCCCACCAAGCTCGAGGCCTTGGAGTTTCATGCGCGCGGGCGTGCGGGCAAGCTGGAAATTGCCCCGACCAAGCCGCTGACCACCCAGCGCGACCTCTCCCTCGCCTACTCGCCCGGCGTCGCCGAACCCTGCCTCAAGATCAACGAAGACCCGACCACGGCCTACGACTACACGGCCAAGGGCAATCTCGTTGCGGTGATCTCCAACGGCACGGCCGTGCTCGGCCTGGGCAATCTGGGCGCGCTCGCCTCCAAGCCGGTGATGGAAGGCAAGGCGGTGCTCTTCAAACGCTTCGCCGACGTCGACGGTCTCGACCTGGAAGTGGAGACCGAGGACGTCGACGCCTTCGTCAACTGCGTGCGCTATCTCGGCGCCTCCTTCGGCGGCATCAACCTGGAGGACATCAAGGCGCCTGAGTGCTTCATCATCGAAGAGCAGCTGCGTGAGCTGCTCGACATCCCGGTGTTCCATGACGACCAGCACGGCACGGCGATCATCGCCGCCGCGGGCTTGATCAACGCGCTCAACCTGACCGGCCGCGACATGGCCAACACCAAGCTGGTGATCAACGGCGCGGGCTCCGCCGGCATCGCCTGCGCCGAGCTCCTGAAGGCCATGGGCTTCGCGCCGGACCATGTGATCATGTGCGACACGCGCGGCGTCATCTACCAGGGCCGCGAGGCCGGGATGAACCAGTGGAAGTCGGCCCATGCCGCCAAAACCGAGGCGCGCAGCCTGTTGGACGCCATGGTCGATGCGGACGTCTTCTTCGGCCTCTCGGCCAAGGGCGCGGTGACCGCCGAGATGGTCACCTCCATGGCGGACAAGCCGATCATCTTCGCCATGGCCAATCCGGATCCCGAGATCACGCCGGAAGAAGTCAGCGCCATCCGCGAGGACGCCATCATGGCGACCGGCCGCTCGGACTATCCGAACCAGGTCAACAACGTGCTGGGCTTTCCTTATATCTTCCGCGG
Source organism: Rhodovibrionaceae bacterium (assembly GCA_028282405.1). Classification (GTDB taxonomy): domain Bacteria; phylum Pseudomonadota; class Alphaproteobacteria; order Kiloniellales; family DSM-21159; genus JANQMX01. Next base: position 2,933 of record JANQIA010000085.1, on the reverse strand, counting down.
CGCCTTGGACGTGCGGGCGACGACCATCAACATGGAGATGAAGGTGGCGGCCGCCGAAGCGCTTGCCGCCCTGGCGCGCGAGGACGTGCCCGACGAGGTCGACCGCGCCTATTCCGGCCGCCGTCTGCGCTACGGCGCCGAGTACATCATCCCCGCCCCCTTCGACCCGCGTCTCATCGTCGAGGTGCCCAAGGCGGTCGCCCAGGCGGCCATGGATACCGGCGTCGCCCAGCGGCCGATCGAGGACATGGAGGCCTACGCGAACAGCCTCTCCGCCCGGCTCGACCCCACGGCCTCCTCGCTCAACACCATCTTCACCAAGGTGCGGGCCAACCCCAAGCGCATCGTCTTCGCCGAGGGCGAGGAAGAGAAGACCATCCGCGCGGCGCAGGCCTTCGCCAACGCCGGCTATGGCCGGCCGGTGCTGATCGGGCGCGCGCCGCGGGTGCTCGCCAGCATGCAGGCGATGGGGATGGAGTCGCAGTTCTGCGACATCGTCAACGCGACCACGGGCAACCTGCGGGAGCGCTACACCGAGTATCTCTACAATCGGCAGAAGCGGCGCGGCATGCTGTTCCGCGACTGCCAGCGTCAGGTCAATCAGAACCGCAACGTCTTCGCCGCCGCCATGGTGGCCTGCGGCGATGCGGACGCCATGGTCACCGGCGTGACCCGGCCCTTCAACACCTCCTTCGCCGACCTCAGCCTCTGCCTGGAGGCGCACCCTGGCCATCACGTCTTCGGCATGAACATCATCATTCACCGGGGCCGCTCGATCTTCATCGCCGACACGCAGGTGCACGAGCTGCCGTCGGCCGAGGTGCTGGCCGACATCGCCATTCAGTCGGCCGAGCAGGCGCGGGCCCTCGGCCACGAGCCGCGCGTCGCCCTGCTGTCCTTCTCCAACTTCGGCACGCCGCCCCGCGACAAGGCCGAGCGGATCCGCGATGCCATAGCGCTGCTCGACAAGCGGCAGCCCGACTTCGAGTACGACGGCGAGATGCAGGCCAACGTCGCCCTCGACCACGATCTCATGATGGAGCTCTATCCCTTCTGCCGTCTGTCGGGCCCGGCGAACGTGCTGATCATGCCGGCGCTGCATTCGGCCAACATCTCGGCCCGCATCATGCAACAGATGGGCGGCGTCACCTCGATCGGGCCGCTCCTGATCGGCCTGGAGAAGCCGGCCCAGGTGGTGGGGCTCGGCGCGACGGTGACCGATCTCGTGATAGCCGCCGCCCTGGCCGCTCACGAGGCCGAGCTGCTGGAGCCCAGCGTCAGCACGGCCGGTGCGGGATAGGTTATCCCCAAGCCGACGCGCAGCAATGTCATAGAGCCTTCCTTGGCGCGGCGCGGCGAAGACTGTAGAGCAGAGGTTAAGGTCGCAGTGGCTTTGGAAGAAGACCGCGCATGAGCCAGTCGCCAGGAGAAGAGAACGGCAAGAGCTTGCCCAGCCGCCGCTTTCCGGCGGCTTTTCTCTTGTTCGCGGCGCCGGCCGTCGCCCCGCTCGCCGGGGGCGCGGTTGGCGGTGCTGGCCCCGGAGCCGCCGCGCCCGCCGAACGCCTCGCCGTCGCGGGCGTCTTGTTTGCCAGTCGCGGCCGTGCGGATGGCCCACGGGTTCAGCAGCAGGCTGGGGCGCTTGAGCATGTTGCCGGGGAACTTCTTGGCGTACTTGCGTTCAAGCACGTAGCGGTACTCATCGCCGATGTCACGTCCGGTGATGTAGACCGACCTCGGCCGGGGCACGGTCATCATGTAGGGCTCGGGGTCGCGGACCTTGCCCATCTGCCCATAGGCCGAGTAGGCCGGGTGATACCGCGTGGCGAAGACGTGCACACGGGCGAAGGGCGTGGCGTTCTGCAGCTTGACCGTCACGGCCTTCTCGCCGGTGTTGATGCTGGCGATCTGCAGTGGCTTGGCGTTGCGCACCTCGAGCTGGCGGTAGTCGCTCAGCACGAAGCCCTCGCCCGGCTCACCCTCGGTCAGCCGAACACGGATGCGCTGGCCGCTCGACTTCAGCAGCAGGTCGTAGTCGCCGCGCGGCAGGTCGTCGAGCTGCGCGTAGCCGTTCACCAGGCGGACGGCGTTGTAGCGGTCGGCCACGAACGTCCCGCCCCGCAATTCCAGGAGCGACAGGTCGCTGCGCTTCGCCTCGTTGGCGCTACCCATGAAGGGCACGCGCACCGTGTCGCCGGCCCGGCCGTGCACCGTGCTGTGATAGGTGTGCTGGTCCTGCAGCGGCCGCCAGGTGTGCGATACACCTTCCGGGCCTGTGGCCTGGATCGAAGCGATGTCGGCCAGCGCCCCGAGCATGACGCGCCCCTGCGCGTTGGTCTGCAGGTTGACGTGCACGTGCTGCTTGAAGTCGCGGTGCTTGAAGACGAACCGCACCGGGCGGTCCGCCTTCGCCTCGCCGGTCTTGCCCAGCAGTTCCAAGACGTAGCTGCCGCCGAACTTGGTCAGGTGTAGGTCTTCGATCTTCTCCGTCCGGTCGATCTCGTTGAGGCGGACCTGCATGCCGTCGCCCAGGTCGATCTTCTTGTCCTGGCTCAGGTTCTTCACCTTGGCCCGCAGGGTGAATCCGATCTGCGAGAGCCGCTTGGGCGTCTGGAATTCGTAGATCGACTCGCGGTCCTCGAACAGTTTGAACCCGGTGACTTCCTTGGTGGTCACCGTGCCGTCCAGGTCGGTCGAACTGATTGCCAGCCGCACGTCTTCGAGCACGGAGAGCGTGACCGGCGTGCCGTTGAGGTACAGGCCCGGGCGGACCACCACCTTGACCTTCTTGCGCGTGAGCAGCGCCTCACGGTCGACGTAGATGCCGGCCCGCAGCGCGTAGTTCTCCGACTCGTGGTTGAAGTGATCCATCGACGTGAAGCCGTTGTGCGACAGCACGATCGCCTGCCGGCCCGGCCGGTTGCTGAACGGCACGG
>JANQIA010000075.1 GCA_028282405.1 Rhodovibrionaceae bacterium | reverse complement strand
CCGAGCAGGAAGGTGAAGAGCAGCAGAAGCTCGACCGTCATGGCCCCGGACCAGACCAGGATGGTCATGAGACTGGCGGTCACGGCCATCAGAAGATTGACGAGCAGCAGCAGCTTACGGCGGTCTACGATGTCCGCGATCGCTCCGGCGGGCAGGGCCAAGAGAAAGACAGGAAGGGTCGTGGCCGTTTGCACGAGAGCCACGAGAGCCGGGCTGGGCGCCAGCTCCGTCATCAGCCAGGCCGCGCCGACATCGTTCATCCAGGTGCCGACGTTGGAGACGACGGTCGCGACCCAGAGGACGGCGAAGGCCCGATGGGCGAAAGGCGCCAGCGGCGAGGGTGCCGACGCCCCCGACTGAGCGGCGGCCTTGTCGTCTGTGGCTGTCGGCACCGCTATTGCGCCGGCACGTCGGCGCCCGCGCTCTGCGGCACCTCGGAAAGCACGGTCAGCGCCATGCCCGGTCGCAGTATCCCGTTCGGATTGTCGAAGTGTGCCCAGAGAGTCAGGTCGCCCGTTTCCGGATCGACGGTGGCATCCGTGAAGCGCGGCCGCGCGGTTGACGGGTAGGCCTGCCCATTGGGCAGAACCAGCCTGAGGGTGATGTGCTGAAAGAGCTCGTCGAGCGTTTTCACTCCGCTCTTCTCCATGGTCTCCAGTCGGACCGCGTAAGGAACCTGGTAGGCGACGAGGGCCGGGTCGAGCTGTACGATGATGCCCAGTGGAGGCCCCGCCTCGGCTTCGACAAAAGTTCCCACCAAAGCCATGGGTCGGCTGACAAAGCCGGCGATGGGGGCGGGAATGGCGGTGCGTCTAAGGTCGAGCTCTGCGCGTTCCAGTGCCGCTTGCGCCATCATGGTTTCGGCGCGCGCCACGGCGAGCTCGGCTTCGGCCACGTCTTGCCGTGCCTCGGTCGCGACGCCGCGGCCGGAGAGATCGCGTACTCTGTTTGCCTGCTGCTCCGCCAGGGTCTGGTTGGCCCGCGCCCGCGCCAGTGCAGCCTTGGCCTCGGCAACCGCCAGCTTGAACTCCGCGGGATCGATGGTGATCATGGGATCGCCGGCTTTCACCTCCTCGCCGCCTTCGAAGGCGATCTCGATGATGATGCCGTTCAGGTGGCTGTACAGCGCGGCATGATGTGCGGCTTCAACGCGGCCCTCAAACTCCAGGGTTTCGCCCAGCGCGGGAGCAGCGCCGAGCAGGAGAGCGAGCAGCGCCGCAGATGCTGTCTTGGGCATCGCCGTCCCTACACCGCGAAGCAGGAGCAGCCGAGCGCGCCCCAGAAGCTGTTCTTGTCGGCAACCGGAATGGGCTTGGTCCAGGCGATCTGATGATCGTGGCCGTGCAGGCTGCAGTGATTGCTGCAGCCGTCATGACAGGCTCTTGCGTAGGCGGGCGCGCCCGTCGCCTCGGCCCGCATCCCCGGGCTTGGCGCAACATCAACCGGACTCCAGTCGGGTGAGGCCGGCGGCAGGGGCGGTGCAAGGTCCGCGAACTCCTGCTCGCCGTAGACGACCTTGCCGCCAACCATGGTGAGCACGGCGTTGATGCGGCGAATCTCCTCAGGCGGGACCGACAGATAGTCGGCCGAGAGGGCGGCAAGATCGGCGTACATGCCGGGCGCCAAGGTGCCTTTCACGTCAGCCTCGCCGGAGAACCAGGCCGAGCCATGAGTCCAAAGCCTCAGCGCCGTCTCGCGCTCCAGCACGTTGTCCTCGTGATAGAGCGGCATGCCGCCCAGCGTCTTGCCGGTCGTGAGCCAGTAGAGCCCGACCCAGGGATCGTAGGATGCGACGCGCGTGGCATCGGTTCCTGCCCCGACAGGAAGATCCATCTCGAGCATGCGGCCGACGGGTGGCGTTGCTTGGGCAGCTTCGGCGCCATAGCGCTCGACGAAGTACTCGCCCTGGAAGGCCATGCGGTGCTGGATTGCGATGCCGCCGCCGAGCGCCTTGATGCGCTCGATGTTGCGCGGGCTGATGGTCTCGGCGTGGTCGATGATGAAGCGGGTCTCGAAGGGCTGGCGTCCGTTGACCCGCTCGAAGACCGTCAGAAAGCGATCGATGGTCTCGTCGTAGGTGGCGTGGATGCGGAATGGCCATTTGTTCGAGGCCAGCAGGGCCACGATGGGCTCCAGGCTTTCTTCCATGGTTGGCCCTAGGTCCGGCCGCGGCTCCAGGAAGTTCTCGAAATCGGCCGCCGACCAGGTGAGGTTCTCGCCGGCGCCGTTCATGCGCAGCATGTCGGAGCCTGCGCCCGGTTCCGTCATGCCGACCCAGCGCTCATAGTCGGAAAGCTCGCCGCCTGGGTTCTGGGCAAAGAGGTTGTAGGCAATGCGGAGGGTGAGCTGGCCGTCGTCGTGCAGCCGCTGAATGACGTCATAGTCCTCCGGAAAGTTCTGCCCGCCGCCGCCGGCATCGATCACCGAGGTGATGCCGAGGCGGTTCATCTCCCGCATGTAGTGGCGCGTCGAGTTGATCTGGTCTTCGACCGGCAGCTTGGGGCCGCGCGCCAGGGTCGAATAGAGAATGAAGGCCGACGGCGTGGCGAGTAGCAGACCCGTGGGGTTGCCGCTCGCATCTCGCTCGATGGTGCCGCCCGGCGGATTGGGCGTCTCCTTGTCGAAGCCCAGCGCATCGAGTGCGGCCCGGTTGAGCAGGGCGCGGCCGTAGAGATGAAGGATGAAGACCGGCGTGCTGGGGGCAGCCGCGTTGATCTCGTCCAAGGTCGGCATGCGGCGCTCGGCGAATTGGAATTCCGACCAGCCACCGACCACCCTGACCCACTGCGGTGCCGGCGTCCGGTCAGCCTGGTCCTTGAGCATGCGGAGCGCGTCGGCGAGGGACGGAACGTTCTCCCAGCGTAGCTCCATGTTGTAGTTGAGCCCGCCGCGGATGAGGTGGGTGTGGCTGTCGTTGAGCCCCGGGATGACGCGGCGCCCACCGAGATCGATCACCTCGGTCGCAGAGCCGGCCATCGGCATGATGTCCGCATCGCTTCCGGTGGCCGCCACCAGCCCGTCCTTGACGGCGATTGCGGTCGCCTCGGGTTGGCCCGGAACGAGGGTCGTGATGCGGCCGTTCCTGAGGATCGTGTCGGGGGCGTCGGTCATGTTCTGGCTCCAGGCGAAGCGTGGCTGCAGTCCGGCAAAAGCAGACGTGGCGGCGAGCGCGCCCACGACCGTGCGTCGGCGTATAGTCATTACTCAGTCTCCGAAGAGTGGGGCCTGCGAGGCGAGCCCGTCCCGCTTGGCACGAGCCGGGCTTGGCAGCTCGTGCTTTACTCGGCGGCTTTGGCCGCTCCACTGGCGGCAATCGGGTCGAGGCGTGGGCCGTGGGGTACCCGCTCCGGGGCCTTGTGAACCAGCGTGTAGCAGTAGTCGACGCCCATGCCGTAGGCGCCCGAATGCTCGCGCACGATGTCCATGACAGCATCATAGGTGTCGCGCCGGGCCCAATCCCGCTGCCACTCGAGCAGGACTTGCTGCCAGGTCATCGGCACGACGCCTGCCTGGATCATCCGCTGCATAGAGTAGTCGTGCGCTTCTTGTGTCGTCCCGCCCGAGGCGTCGGAGACCATGTAGATTTCGTAGTCGCCTTCAGCCATGGCCGATAGGGCGAACATAGTGTTGCAGACCTCGGTCCAGAGCCCGGAAACGACCACCTTCTTCCGGCCGTTCTTGGCCAGCGCATCGCGCACCTTCTGATCGTCCCAGGAGTTCATCGATGTGCGCTCGAGCAGCGGGTGATCGGGAAAAACGGCGAGGATCTCAGGATAGGTGTGGCCGGAGAAGCTGTCGGTTTCGACTGTGGTGATGGTGGTCGGGATATCGAAGAGCTTCGCCGACTTGGCCAGGGCCACGACGTTGTTCTTCAAAACCTGGCGGTCGATAGACTGCACACCGAAGGCCATCTGCGGCTGTTGATCGATGATGATTAGTTGACTGTTGTCAGGCGTCAGCGGCTCGAGTTTTGCATTCATCGTTTGTGCGCTCCGGGTTCGAAGTTGTGTGCGTGCGTCTCGGTTCAGCATTATCATTGATTTCCAGTATTCGTGCTGTAATTGCGTTTTGGGGTGATAGTAATGATATGATTACTGAGGTTTATATTGAAGATTATTATGTTTATTCCGACTTATGTATTTGTCTTTGGTGTCGCTTGCACGGGCTGCATGGTGTTTCACTTTCCTTCAGAAATAGGACAAGGAGCGCTGGGGTCTTGCACGTGGCTGCGACGACGTATGGCACTGTCTTGCGGTAAGCGGCGCCGAGCACTTAGCGTGCAAAAGCCCGCCTGGAGGCACTGATGGGTATTCACTCTTTCGAGCACGAACCTGAACACTGCGGTGTTTACCGGGCGCTGGTGGGCCCGAACATGCCGCCTATCCTGGGCGTGCAAGAGCGGTGGAACATGCCGGTGGCGCGCCATCGCCGGACGCTTGGCCACGGAATGTACTTCCGCGGCGTCGACCACTACGTGCTCACCTACCATGTCGGCGGTGCTTCGGCCCGGCGCCTTGAAGACTCCCCTTTGCCGACGGCCCGAACCGGGGCGCTCTCACTGCAGCGGCCGCACAGTGGCGGTAAGTTCTCTTCAGAGGGCGTGGTCGAGTACGGTCATTTCTATTTCAAGCAAAGCCTGCTCTGCGAGGTGGCGGACGAGGCCGGAATTTCCGAGGTTGCCGAGCCGGAAGATTTCTTTGCCTTGTCCGATCACGCCGCGGCGCGGGATGCGGAAGCCTATCTTCAGCGCGCCATGGACGCCGCCGACCCGCCCTGTTCCATGGAGATGGATGCGCGGTCCTATCTGATCGCGATGGGCGTGCTGCGCGCCACCCAGAAGAGAATGCGGCTGGTGGAGTTGCAGCGCTCGGAGGTCGGTCGCACCGACCTGCGCCGCGTCCTGCTGGCGATCGAGGACCGCCTGGGAGAGCCCTTACGGCTGAGCGACCTCTCCGAGCTTGTCGGCATGAGCCCGTTTCACTTTACCAGGGTCTTCAAGGAACATCTGGGCGAGCCGCCCGCCCAGTACCTCCAGAAACGGCGGACCGAGCGGGCAATAGAGTTGATCCGCTCCAGCAGCCTGCCGCTTTCGGAAATTGCCTTTCGCACGGGCTTTTCGAGCCAATCCCACATGACCCGCCGCGTGAAGGCGGCGACGGGCAAGACCCCCGGAAAGCTGCGCTCGGGCGATTAGGCCGAGAGCTCGCATCGGCGCACGTCAGGCACGCTGACGCTTCGTTCGTGGTGGAATCTGGCTAAGTCTTTGAAAAGACTGGCTGGGGGACCAGGATTCGAACCTGGACTAACGGGGTCAGAACCCGTCGTTCTACCATTAAACTATCCCCCATCGCTGCGAAGGTCGGCCGAGGCCCCTTCGCCGCGCGTAATCGTCGTATCTAGGCGCCTTGGGCGAGGCTGGCAAGCCTTCCGCGGGTCGGCCCCGGCGCTCCCGGCATCGCCGCTTGACGCAATCGGGACGGCTTGGATTTGCCGTGCTCGGGCAAATGCGACATTATTGCGTTTACTGTTAACCATATTCCGGGAAAACCGGAGAGAACGAGCAGAGGAGGGGAGGCGTGACGTCGTCTGGTTGCGCCGGTTTCGACGACGCTGTGCGCCTGGGCCGGACCGGCAACGGGCGGGGCGACGTTTATGCGGCCATCGACCTCGGAACCAACAACTGCCGTCTCTTGATCGCCCGTCCTCGTACGCAGGGCTTTCGGGTGATCGATGCCTTTTCCCGCATCGTGCGTCTGGGCGAAGGGCTCGGCCGCCGCGGGTCCCTCAGCGACGACGCCATGCAGCGCACGATCAACGCGCTGCACATCTGCGCCCGTAAGATCGAACGCAAGTCGGTGACCCAGGTGCGGGCCATCGCCACCGAAGCCTGCCGCCGGGCGCAGAACCGCGAGTCCTTCCTGCGCCAAGTGGAACAGGAGACCGGCATCGAACTGGAGATCATCTCCACCGAGGAGGAAGCGCAGTTGGCGCTGCTCGGCTGCCTGCCCTTGCTCGACGCCTCGATCGACGATGCTCTGGTGTTCGATATCGGCGGCGGCTCGACGGAGGTCACCTGGATGTCGCGCCGCAGCGGCCGGCAGCCGGATCCGGATAGTGCGACGAAGGACGCCGGCTTGCGCGCCTGGCACTCGGTGCCCCTCGGCGTCGGCACCCTAACCGAGCGCTACGGCGGCCGCGAGGTCACGGCCCGCGTGTTCGAGGAGATGGTCGATCAAGTGGAGGCCGCCCTGAGGCCCTTCGAGGCGGAAGTCGGCCTCAGGCCCCTGGTGGAGGCCGGCGGCGTGCAGATGCTCGGCACCTCCGGCACGGTGACGACCTTAGCCGGGGTGCAGAAGGGCTTGCCGCGCTACAACCGGGCGGCCGTCGACGGCTGTTACCTGGATATGCAGAGCGTCATCGACGTCTGCTGGCGCATTGCCGATATGAGCTACGACAGGCGCTGCGCCCATCCCTGCATCGGCCGTGACCGGGCCGATATGGTGATCGCCGGCTGCGCCATCCTGACGGCGATCTGCCGGCTTTGGCCTGTCGACCGCCTGCGGGTGGCCGACCGCGGCCTGCGCGAAGGGCTGCTGGTCACCATGATGGGGCTCGACCGCTCCGGCGGAAGCTTGCCGCCGGCCCAACGCCGCTACGGCTCGTGACCGCCGGCTCCCGGCGGCCTGCCGGTGGACGACGCACGCGCCCGACCGGCCGGCAGCTCCATACGCGGGTCAAGACGGCCAAAGGGCGCAAGCTCTCGTCCAAGCTCTGGCTGGAGCGTCAGCTCAACGACCCCTACGTCGCCGAGGCCAAGGCCAGGGGCTATCGCTCCCGCGCCGCCTTCAAGCTGCTGCAGATCGACGAGAAGCACGGCATCCTGCCCAAGCAGGGCCGGGTGGTGGACCTTGGCGCCGCCCCCGGCGGCTGGACCCAGGTGGCGCTGGAACGTTGCGGCCCGCAAGGGCAGGTCGTCGCCGTCGACATTCAGGAGATGGAGCCGCTGGAGGGGGCCGTCGTCCTCAAGCTGGATTTTCTCGACGAGGGGGCGGACGACGCGGTGAAAGCGGCGCTTGGCGGAGCGGCGGACCTGGTGATGTCCGACATGGCGGCGCCGGCGACCGGGCACGCCAAGACGGACCATTTGCGCATCATGATGTTGGCGGAGACAGCCTTGCACTTCGCCTTGCAGGTTCTCGCGCCGGGCGGAGCCTTTCTCGCCAAGGTGCTGCAGGGCGGCAGCGAGAAGAGCCTCCTGGACGACCTGCGCCGGCACTTTGCCCAGGTGCGCCACGTCAAGCCCGAGGCGAGCCGCAAGGATTCGGCGGAGCTTTACGTGCTGGCCACCGGTTTCCGCCCCTGACGTCGCTGCACGGCAGCCCCTCACCCGTGCCAGATCTCTTTGCCGTTATCGGCCTTGGCGAGGCGGCGGGCATATGGTACCTCGCATCGCCAACTCGCAAGAAAGGCGTCTTGGCATGGAGATCCGCGAAGCTCTAACATTCGACGATGTGCTGCTTGAGCCGGCGGAGTCCAATATCCTGCCAAATCAAGCCGATACGCGGACTCGTCTCACCAGAGAGATCGAGCTTGGCATCCCGCTGATCTCCTCCGCCATGGATACGGTGACGGAAAGCCGCATGGCCATCGCCATGGCCCAGGCCGGCGCCATCGGCGTGATTCACAAGAACCTGGACGTTCAGGCACAGGCGGACGAGGTGCGCCGGGTCAAGAAGTTCGAGAGCGGCATGGTGGTCAACCCGGTGACCATCCACCCCGACGAGCCGCTGCGCAACGCGCTGGCCTTGATGGAAACCCACCGCATTTCGGGCATTCCGGTGGTCGAGCGGGAGAACAAGCGCCTGGTTGGCATCCTGACCAACCGCGACGTGCGCTTCGCCGAGGACCCGGGTCAGCCGGTCTGCGAGCTGATGACCAAGGAGAACCTGGTCACCGTGCAGGAAGGGGTGTCGCGCGAGGAAGCCAAGCGCAAGCTGCACCACTACCGCATCGAAAAGCTTCTGGTGGTGGACGACACCTACCGCTGCATCGGCCTCATCACCGTCAAGGACATCGAGAAGGCGCAGGCCCATCCCAGTGCCAGCAAGGACGCGCAAGGCCGCTTGCGCGCCGCCGCGGCCTGCGGTGTCGGCACCGACGGCCTGGCCCGCGCCGAAGCGCTGCTCGACGCGGAAGCCGACGTCATCGTCATCGATACGGCACACGGCCATTCGCGCGGCGTGCTCGACGCCCTGGGTCAGGTCAAGCGCCTGTCCAACCGGGCGCAGGTCATCGCCGGCAATGTTGCGACACGCGAAGGCGCCAAGGCGCTGATCGACCACGGCGCCGACGCCATCAAGGTGGGCATCGGCCCTGGCTCGATCTGCACCACCCGGATTGTCGCCGGCGTCGGCGTGCCGCAGCTCACGGCGCTGTTGGATACGGTCGAGGAGTGCCGCAAGAGCGGGACGCCGGCCATCGCCGACGGCGGCATCAAGTATTCCGGCGACATGGCCAAGGCGATTGCGGCCGGGGCACATTCCGTCATGGTCGGCTCGCTGCTGGCCGGCACCGACGAAAGCCCGGGCGAGGTCTTCCTCTACCAGGGCCGCTCCTACAAATCCTATCGCGGCATGGGCTCCATCGGTGCCATGGCGCGCGGCTCGGCCGACCGCTACTTCCAGCAGGAAGTGCAGGACAGCCTGAAGCTGGTGCCGGAGGGCATCGAGGGGAGGGTGGCTTACAAGGGCCCGGCCGGCCAAGTGATTCATCAGCTCGTCGGCGGCCTGAAGGCGGCCATGGGCTACACCGGTTCGGCCACCATCGAGGACTTCCAGGCGCGCGCCCGCTTCCTGCGCATCAGCGATGCCGGCCTGCGCGAGAGCCACGTGCACGACGTCTCCATCACCCGGGAAGCGCCCAATTATCGCCACAGCGCTTGAACAGAGGGCACGGCCCGCGCCAGTCTTCCCCCGTCAGGTATCCAGCCAGGTAGCCAACATGACTCCGTCTGCGCGCACGCAGGCCGCCATCGAGATTCTCGACTCCCTGGAGGCGACGAAGGCGCCGGCCGACCGCATCGTACAGGACTACTTCCGCCAGCGCCGCTTCATCGGCTCCAAGGACCGGCGGGCGATCAGCGAAATGATCTTCGGCGTGATGCGCGCCCGGGCACGCCTGGACTGGTGGCTCGATCGCGCCGGCGCCGCGGCGCTCGACGCCCGGCGCCGTGTCCTCGCCTATGTCGCGATCGTTGGCGAGGACTCGCCGGCCGGTGTCTTCGACGGCAGCAAGTTCGGGCCCGCACGCCTGAGCGGAGACGAGATGCAACTGGGCGAGGCGCTGCAGGGTCGCTCGCTCGATCATCCGGAGCAGCCGGAGTGGCTCAGGCTGGAGACGCCCGAGTGGCTCTGGCCGCCGCTGCAGGCGACCCTCGGCGGTTTGACGGAAGTGGAGCTTGCGGCGCTCAACCAGCCGGCCGGCCTGGACCTGCGGGTCAATCGGCTGCAAGGCGAGCGGGAAGAGGCACAGGCCAAGTTGGCCGAGGCCGGTATCGAGACGCTGCCCGGCACGCTCTCGCCGCTTTGCCTGCGCGCCGACGGCCGCAAGCCCATCGCCGGACTCGACGTCTTCCGCGAGGGACTGGTCGAGGTGCAAGACGAGGGCTCGCAGATCGTGGCGCTGCTGACCGGGGCGGCCCCCGGCATGCGGGTCTGCGACTTCTGTGCCGGCGCCGGCGGCAAGAGCCTGGCGATGGCGGCGGAGATGGCCAACAAGGGGCACATCGTCGCCTGCGACACCTCCAAGGGGAGGCTCGACCGCAGCGCCGCGCGCTTCAAGCGGGCCGGCGTATTCAACATCCATCGCCGTCCCCTGAAGAGCGCCCGCGACGTCTGGGTCAAGAAGCATCGGCGCGATTTCGACCGCGTGCTGGTGGACGCGCCCTGCAGCGGCAGCGGCACCTGGCGCCGCAATCCCGACGCCAAGTGGCGGCTACGCGAAAGCGATATCGACGAGCTGATCGCCCTGCAGGCCGAAATCCTGGACAGCGCGTCGCGCCTGGTCCGGCCCGGCGGGCGGCTGGTCTATGCCACCTGTTCCTTCCTAGAGGTCGAGAACCAGCGCCAGGCCGATCGTTTTCTGGCCGAGCATGACGACTTTCGCGTCGTCGAACTGGAGCAGGTCTGGTCCGAGACCTTGCCGGGCGAGCCGCCGTGCCCCGGCCCGTACTTGCAGTTGCTGCCCGGGCGCGACGCCACCGACGGCTTCTTTGCCGCCGTCTTCGAGAGGCAGGCGCGGTGACCGCGGCCGGGGTCAAGCTGCGCGAGGCGACGGCCATGGACGCGCGGCAGATCGCCGAGGTCCATGTGGAGGCCTGGCAGGCCACCTATCCGGGCCTGCTCCCGGACCGCTATCTGGCGAGCCTTTCGGCGGCCAGTCAGGCGGAGCGCTGGCGCGAAGCCATCGCCCGCGGCCGCAGGGGCGAGGTTCTGGTCGCCACAGCCGAAGGCCCGGGCGTCGTCGGCTTCGTCAACTGGGGCGAGACCCGCGGGCGCAAGGTGCCGCAGCCGGCCGAGATCTACGCCATCTACGTGGCCCCCGACTGGCAGGACCAGGGCATCGGCCGCGATCTCCTGAAGGGCGCCTT
>JANQIA010000071.1 GCA_028282405.1 Rhodovibrionaceae bacterium | reverse complement strand
GAAGAGATGCTGGAACAGGATGGGGTCACCGCCGCCGGCCGGGTCGAAGAAGGTGGTGCCGAAGTTGCGGTCGGTCAGCAGCATGGTGATGGCGCCGCCGAGCACAGGAACGGCGAGCAACAGCAGGAAGGCCGTCACCAGCATGGACCAGGCGAAGAGCGGCATCTTGTGCAGCGTCATGCCCGGTGCGCGCATGTTGAAGATGGTGGTGATGAAGTTGATGGCGCCCAGGATCGACGAGGCGCCGGCCAAATGCAGCGCGAAGATCGCCATGTCCACCGACGGCCCCGAATGGGCCAAGGGTCCCGATAGGGGCGGATAGATCGTCCAGCCCGTTCCGGCGCCCTGATCGACGAAGGCGGAGCCGAGCAGCAGGAGGAAGGCCGGAACCAGCAGCCAGAACGAGATGTTGTTCATCCGCGGAAAGGCCATGTCCGGCGCGCCGATCATCAAGGGCACGAACCAGTTGCCGAAGCCGCCGATCAAGGCGGGCATGACCACGAAGAAGACCATGATCAGGCCGTGCGCCGTGATGACCACGTTCCAGAACTGGCCGGGGTCGTTCGACAGCGTCTGGAAGATCTGGATGCCCGGCTCCTGCAGCTCCAGCCGCATGAGCACCGAGAAGAGACCGCCGATAACACCGGCGATCACCGCGAAGATAAGATAGAGGGTGCCGATGTCCTTGTGGTTCGTGGAGCAGAACCAGCGGACGAAGAACCCGGGCTTGTGGTCGTCCTGCGCGTGCGCGCCGATGGACTCGTAGTCAGTGGCCGACATGACTGCTTTGTTCCCCCGCTTCTCTTAGTTCTGCGCGTTGGCCAGCTTGACTGGCTCTGTCTGTTCGATGGCGCCGAATTCCTCTTGCGCTTGCGTCACCCAGGCCTCGAACTCTTCCTTGGGCACGATCTGAACTTCGATCGGCATGTAGGCATGCCCGGTGCCGCAAAGCTCGGAGCACTGGCCGTAGTAGGTGCCGGGCTCGCTGACCGGTGAAATCCAAACCTCGTTCAGCCGTCCCGGCACCGCATCGCGCTTCACGCCGAAAGCCGGAACCGTGAAAGCGTGGAGAACGTCGCCCGCGGTGATCAGCAGGCGGATGGCGGTATCGGCCGGCAGAACCAGAGGATAGTCCGTGCCGAGCAGGCGCGGCTTGCCGGCTGCGGCCGCCTCTTCGTCGGTCAGCATGATCGAGTCGAACTCGAAGGAACCGTGGTCGGGATACTCATAGGTCCAATACCACTGCTTGCCGATCGCCTTGACGGTCAGCTCGATATCCGGCGGCGTGACGTCCTGCGCATAGAGCAGACGAATGGAGGGGAAAGAGATACCGACCAGGATAAGGATCGGAATGATCGTCCAGGCCAGCTCCAACGGCAGATTGTGCGAGACCTTGGAGGGGGTCGGATTGGCGCTCTTCCGGAAGCGCACCATCACGTAGATCATCAGGGCGGTGACGAAGAGCGCGATCAAGGTGATGATGATCAGCAGCGCGTCGTGGAAGTCGTAGAGCTGCCGCGCCAGGTCGTTGGCGGGCGGCTGCAGACCGAGAGCGTTCGGCGTCGGTTGACCCATCAGCTTGTCTGCCAGAGCCTGGCCAGCGCCACCGAAAAGACCGACGGCGGCGACGCCTGCATAGGTCATCAATCGCTTCATGATGGGTCCCATTTCTCCATTTCGTGAGCGGGGAATCGCGCTCCGCGGCAACTTTGCACCAAGCGCACCCGCTGTCCAGATTAGACACCTGTTATCAGGAGCATTGCGCCTAGCTATCGCAAAGTAGCCGAGGGGGGTTACTCTCTCAACACGAAGCGCTGCGGCATATCGACCGCGTATCGCCAGGGATTCTGCGCTGTTTACCGGGACTTTTCGGCAGGCCGCTGGGTCGGCTCAGCCGTCGTTCTGGACCAAAGTCTTATGCACGCGCCGCACGCCCATCCAAATGAGGAAGGCCAGAACCGGAATGCTGAGACCGGTCACCAAGTCGACCGGGATGGACCAGCCGCCGCTGTTCACGGCCTTGGCCAGATAGTTGACCAGACTGACGCCGTAGTAGGTGATGGCGGCGACCGAGAGGCCTTCGACGGTTTGCTGCAGGCGAAGCTGCAGCTTGGCGCGGCGGTCCATAGATTCGAGCAGCGATTGGTTCTGCGCTTCCAGCTTCACCTCGACGCGGGTCCGGAGAAGCTGCCCGGCCTGGGTCAGACGCCGCGTCAGGTCCTCGAGGCGGGCCGCGACCGCCTCGCAGGTCCGCATGGCTGGCGCGTGGCGTCGCTCGAAGAACTCCTGGAAGGTCTGATAGCCTTCGATGCGCTCTTCCCGCAGCTCGCCGATCCGCCGCTGCACCAGGGCGCCGTAGGCCTTGGTCGCGCTGAAGCGATAGCTGGTCAGGGCGGCAATGCGCTCGGCTTCGCTGGCCAGGCGGCTGAGCTCGTTCAGCACGGCACGATCGCTTTCCACGGCCGCCGACTCGGGGTCCGACGGCGGCTGGGTCATCAGGGTGGCCAGCATGGCGCCATAGCGCGTCAGCTCGCCGCCCCATTCCCGCGCCAGGGGAAAGCCGAGCAGCGCCAGCATGCGGTAGTTCTCGATCTCGCAGAGGCGCTGGATCAGGCGGCCTGCCTGCCGCGGGCGCATGGCCCGGTCCTGCACCAAGGTGCGGCCGAAGCCGTCCGGCGCGATGGCGAAGTTGGTCCAGACCCGAGCCGTGCCGCCCGAGACCAGGCTGGCGGCGAAGTTCTCGCCGCCCATCAGGCGCACGAGCTCTTCCGCGCTGGGCTCGGGCGCGTCGGAGGGCTCGAACTCGAAATGCTGGGCAACCAGCAATTCGCCAGTGATCTTGCCGAGCCAGTCCGCCGGCACGCGCTCGATGACCGGGGACCGGAAGCGGTCGACGCTGCCGTCCGGCGCGGTAGGCGCGCGCTCATGCACGAAGAAGGTATAGGTCGTGTGCTCGGTGTGGCGTTCCCAACGCAGGCGGAAGGGGCCGAGATCGGCATAGAAGAAGCGCGCGTCCTCAGGCGGCGGGGCGACCTTGAAGGTGCTGCAGAGCAGGCTCAGGTGGGCCAGCTCCTCCTCGCGGCCAACCTCGCCGGTCAGGAAGGCCAGGTGGCTGACCCGTTCCGGCGGCTGCAGCGCGATGAACGGGCGCGCGTGGATTTCGGACGACAGCTCACGCCTGAGCGGATGCTCGTTGAGACCCTTCAACGCTTCGACCGTCATCCTCATTCCCGATGCTTGGGGAGCCGCGCAGGAGCCTGCAGGGCGCTTCGCGTGCCTGGCCTTGTCTGGGCAAGGCCGCTCGCTGGCCCTATATGGCATAACACGGCCGACCCGGTCATCCAGCAACACTTTGGACCTTGCCTCATGTCCCATCTCCCCGAGACCGATCAAATCTTCTTCGAGCGTGCCGGCCTGGACCGCGGCCGCGCGCAGTCGCTGCTCGACGATGCGCTGGCCGGCGCCGACGACGGCGAGCTCTATCTGGAGTACCGCCAGTCCGAGGCGCTGAGCTGGGACGACGGGAGGCTGAAGAGCGCCAGCTTCGACACCTCGCAAGGCTTCGGCCTGCGCTCGATTGCCGGAGAGGCGTCGGGCTACGCGCACGCCAGCGATTTTTCCGAAGCCGCGCTGCGCCGTGCCGCAGACACCGTGAAGGCCGTCCAGGCCGGTCACTCGGGAACGCTGCAGGCCGCGCCGCCGGGAACCAATCAGCAGCTTTACACCAGCGAGAACCCGCTGAACGCCATTCCCTTTGCGGACAAGGTAGAAGTGCTCGCGGCGATCGACGGCTTCCTGCGTGAGCGGGATGAGCGAATCCGCCAGGTTTCGGCCTCGCTCCTGGGGTCGTGGCAGGCGGTGCAGATCCTGCGCGCCGGCGGTGAGCGCAGCGCCGACATTCGGCCGCTCGTGCGGCTCAACGTCTCGGTCGTGCTGCAGGACGGCGAGCGCCTGGAAAGCGGCAGCGCCGGCGCCGGCGGGCGCTTCACCTTCGATCGCTTGCTGGAGGCGGAGGACTGGCAGGACTTGGCGCTCGAAGCGCTGCGTCAGGCCGAGGTCAACCTCGGCTCGGTCGACACGCCGGCGGGCGAGATGCCGGTGGTGCTCGGCCCGGGCTGGCCGGGCGTGCTGCTCCATGAGGCCGTGGGTCACGGCCTAGAAGGCGACTTCAACCGCAAGCGCACCTCGACCTTCTCCGACCGCATCGGCGAGCAGGTGGCGTCCAAGGGCGTGACGATCGTCGACGACGGCACCATCGCCGACCGCCGTGGCTCTCTGACGGTCGACGACGAGGGCACGCCCAGCGGGCGCAACATCCTGATCGAAGACGGCATTCTGACCGGCTATATGCAGGACCGGCAGAACGCCCGCCTGATGGGCATGAAGCCGACGGGCAACGGGCGGCGGCAGTCCTATGCGCACATCCCCATGCCGCGCATGACAAACACCTACATGCTGAACGGCAGCCACAGCCGCGACGAGATTCTGGCGAGCGTCAAGAACGGCCTTTACGCGGTCAACTTCGGCGGCGGCCAGGTCGACATCACCTCGGGCAAGTTCACCTTTAGCTGCACCGAAGCCTATCTGATCGAGGACGGGAAGGTCGGCCGTCCGGTCAAGGGCGCCACCCTGATCGGCAACGGCCCCGAGGTCATGAACCGCGTCACCATGGTCGGCAACGACATGGCGCTCGACAGGGGCATCGGCACCTGCGGCAAGAACGGTCAGGGCGTGCCGGTCGGAGTCGGGCAGCCCTCCATGCTGGTCAGCGCCATCACCGTCGGCGGTACCGCGACCTGAAGGCGCTCCGGCTTAAATCGACTCTACTCGGAGTTATCCCCGCTATCCACCGGAGCGGCGGCGGTCGCCTCGATCTCGACCTTGTAGTCGGGATGGGCAAGGCCGCTGATCACCAGCAGGGTCGAAGCGCACTCGACTCCAGGAATAGAGTCGTCGCGAACCTGGCGATAGATCGGCGTGTCCGCCTGCTCGGTGATATAGGCTGTGACCTTAACGAGATGCTGCGGCTTCATATTTGCCGCGTGCAGGATTTCTAGGAGGTTTTTCCACGTCTGCCTGTGTTGCGCTTCCGAGTCGCTCGCGACTCGGCCCTCGAGATCGACTCCGACTTGGCCGGAGATATGCAGCCAACGAAGGGGACCGCGACACTCCACAGCATGACTGTAAGCAGAGAAAGGGGGAAAAACTGAAGACGGGTTAAGCTTTTGAGATTGGCCAATTTTCATCACAAGTTTTTCCCTTGCATCGACGTTATTTGGACATTAACTTTTTCATCAACTAGGTGACATAAAAAAACCTAGCCCTTCCCCAAGACTAGTGTAACCCTCATATCCCCAAGTGAGCCGCAGCCCCCACTGCGGCTCATTTTTTAGTCCAAATAATCGTTAGAAATCAGCTTCTTCGCGTTAGACGCGATAGGAAGTTAAATTTTTTATGGAAAAGCGAAAGAAAACACTGGAATTTCGTTAACTCATTTTTTATATCTTCGGTGTTACCAAGGGAACGCTAGCCCTTCCCCAAGACTAGTGTAACCCTCATATCCCCAAGCACCGAAGAGCCGCCGCCCCCCAACGGCGGCTCTTCACTTTTTAAACGCCGAATCGCTAGTGATTAGCCGACTCGGGCGGCAACTCCTCAAGAAAAGCGCGGATTAGTTAACCATTCCTGTTGGGAAATGGGGTCTTTTTCCCTGTTTTTTGGCGTTTTGGGGGGCAGTAATCTAACGCCTCTTAACACTTTGTTTAGATTTTCGGCCTAACCTCCGTCGTACTAGCCCTTCCCCAAGACTAGTAACCCTCATATCCCCAAGCACACATTGCCGCCGCTTT
>JANQIA010000015.1 GCA_028282405.1 Rhodovibrionaceae bacterium | reverse complement strand
ACCGCCTTCTTCCATCTTGGCATCCTGGTCGAGGTCGGCTCCACCGAGGACATTTTCACCAACCCCAAGGACAAGCGCACCCAGGATTACATTACCGGCCGCTTCGGCTAAGGTAAGCCCGATAGTTCATCGGGATACTCAGAGAACCAGTTAAGATGAAAAGCTCCGACCATATCGTCACGTCTTTCGACCAAGAGATCACGTCGCTCAACGAGATGATCGCCCGCATGGGCGGCCAGGTAGAAGCCGGCTTCGCCGGTGCGATCGAAGCGCTGACCAAGCGCAACAGCGAGATAGCGACGCGCACCATCGCCCGCGACGTCGAGGTCGACCAGCTCGAAGAAGCCATCAACGACGCCGTCATCAACATGCTGGTGCGGCGGCAGCCGATGGCGGACGACCTGCGCTTCGTCTTCTCGGCGCTGAAGATCGCCGGCGACCTGGAGCGCATCGGCGACCACGCCAAGAACATCGCCAAGCGTGCGACCACCTTGAACAATCTGCCGCGCATCGAGCCGGTCGCATCGGTGCCGCGCATGGGCCGCGCCGTGCAGCGCCGCATCAAGGACGTGCTCGATGCCTTCAACGAGCGGAACGCCACCAAGGCCATGGCGGTGTGGGAGAGCGACACCGAGATCGACAACATGTACAACTCGCTGTTCCGCGAGACCCTGACCTACATGGCGGAAGATCCGCGCAGCATCACCGGCTGCACCCATCTGCTCTTCATTGCCAAGAACATCGAGCGCATCGGCGATCACGCCACCAACATCGCCGAGGTCGCCTATTTCCTGATCACCGGTGAGAAGATCGAAGGCGGTCGCCCGCGCGGCGATCTCGACGAAACCAGCAGTTACGGAACGCCCGCGGAAAGGACTGACGCGAGAGCATGAAGCCCCTGATTCTGATCGTCGAGGATGAGTCGGCGCTCGTTACGATGCTGCGGTACAACCTGGAACGCGACGGCTATCGCATCGTCGAGGCGCGCGACGGCGAAGAAGCGTTGATGGTGGTCCGGGAAGAGCGGCCGGACCTGGTGCTGCTCGACTGGATGCTGCCGTTGATGTCGGGCCTGGAGGTCTGCCGCCAGCTACGTCGTCGCACCGAGACGCGCGACGTACCGATCATCATCCTGACGGCGCGCGGCGAGGAGCTCGATAAGGTGCGCGGCCTCGACGCCGGCGCCGACGACTACATCACCAAGCCCTTCTCGCCGACCGAGCTGATGGCGCGCATCCGCGCGGTCATGCGGCGCAGCTCGCCGAGCCTGACCAACGAGGCGCTGACCTTCGAGGACCTTTTCATGGACCTGGTGGCCCACCGGGTGCGGCGCGGCGAGCGCGACGTGCATCTGGGCCCCACCGAGTTCCGCCTGCTGCGTCACCTGATGCAGTATCCGGGGCGGGTCTTCAGTCGCGAGCAGCTCCTGGATGCGGTCTGGGGCCGCGACGTCTACGTCGAGCCGCGCACCGTCGATGTGCACATCCGCCGCCTGCGCAAGGCGCTCAACGGCCACAGCGAGCCGGACCTCATCCGCACCGTCCGCTCCGCCGGCTACGCCATCGACCGTCCGGCGTTTTAGGCGGGAAGCGCTATTTGTCATCCCGGCCAAGGGCGAAGCCCGCGAGCCGGGATCCATTCATCGGCCCGCGCAGGCTTCGACATGGACCCCGGCTCAAGGCCGGGGTGACAGTCTGTGGTGTTGCGCCGTCAGTGCGCTTCTATCTTCCATCGTCACCCCGGAGGAGCCTCGTGAGAGGCGACATCCGGGGTCCATGTCGACGCCCGCGCAAGCGTCTCTATGGTTCCCGGCTCGCGGGCCTTGCTGTCGCAACGCCCTTGGCCGGGATGACAAGAGGAGGGGTCCGGCCTCAGAAGGCTTACCGGCCCTCCATCCCCAGCGCCGCTTCGTAGGCCGCTTTCGCATCCTCCCCGAAAACGCAGAACAGCACCCGCTGAAGATCGCCAGGGTTCGTCGCCAGCTCCTCCCGCACCGTCGTCACGGCCACCTCGGTGGCTGCCGCCAGGGGATAGCCGTAGACACCGGTGGAGATGGCGGGGAAGGCGATGGAGCGCAGGGCGAGATCGCGCGCCAGTGCCAGGGAATTGCGATAGCAGCCGGCGAGCAGCGCGGGCTCACCCTCGCCGCCGCCCCGCCACACCGGGCCCACCGTGTGGATGACGTGCTTGGCGGGAAGGCGGTAGCCCTTTGTCGCCTTGGCCTGGCCGGTGGGGCAACCGCCGAGCGTGCGACATTCCTCCAGAAGCTCCGGCCCGGCCGCCCGGTGGATGGCACCGTCGACCCCGCCGCCGCCCAAGAGGCGCTCGTTGGCGGCGTTGACGATGGCGTCGACCGCGAGTGCCGTGATGTCACCTGGATAGATTTCCAGGACCACGCTGGGATGAGTTCCACTCATCGCAGCGTGGCAAGCGCGACTGCGCGCCCGCAGCGAAGCGAGGAAAGCCTGCGTGGCGTTTGAACGCCATACAGGCCGTGATGAGTTCCGCTCATCGCGGCCTGGTTCAAGGCAGGATTTGAGCGGCGCTGCATGGGGAGTCCCTCTCCTCGGTCCGTCTCAGACGGCGAGCATGCCTGAGCAGCCAGAGGGCGCCAAGGATGGCGGGGACGCCCGCCAGGGCGGCAAGCAGGAAGAACTGGGTGAAGCCGAACTCGTCGACCAGCTTGCCCGAAAAGCCGCCGAGGAAGCGGCCGGGGAGCTGCATGATGGCGGTGAAGGCGGCGTACTGCGTCGCCGTGAACTCGCGGCTGGTCAGCTTGGAGAGGAAGGCGATGAAGCAAGTCCCGGCCAGGCCGCCGCTCAGGTTATCCAGGCCGATGATGACGTAGAGCTGGGGCAGCAGGGTGCCGGTGCCTTCGGCCTGGGGCGGGAAGCTGCCGAGCCAGGCGAAGCCGAGGTTGGTGACCGGCACCAGCACGGCGGCCATGACGAGCGGCGGCAGCACCCCGAAGCGGCCGACCAGGATGCCGCCGACGAAGGCGCCGAAGATGGTCACGAAGAAGCCGAAGAGCTTGCTGGCATCGGCCACCTGCTCCCTGGTGAAGCCCATCTCGAAATAGAAGGGATAGGCCATCTGGGCGAGCAGCAGGTCGCTCAGCCGGAAGACGCAGATGAAGAGGATGAGGCCGATGCCCAGCGTCGTGCCATTGCGCGTGACGAACTCCCCGATGGGCGCCAGCACGTGGGCGCGGACCCAGTGCAAGAGCCGCACGGGCGCCGGCTGGTCGCGCAGGCTCGGGTCCGGGGCCGGGCGCGGCTTGTGGTCCGGCTCGGCGATCGCCAGGGTGGTGATGATGCCGACGCTCATCAGCCCCGCCATGAAGATGTAGGTGAAGCCCCAGTCGCCGACCTCCGGCGTTGCGGCCGGCCCATAGGTGGCGAGATAGAGCGCGCCGGCGCCGGCCGCCAAGAGGGCGATGCGGTAGCCGAGCTGGTAGGCGGCCGCCATGGCGCCCTGGCGCTCCTCCTCCACCGCCTCGATGCGGTAGGCGTCGATGGCGATGTCCTGGGTGGCGGAGCCGAAGGCGGCGAGCAGGGCGGCGGCGATGAAGAGCGGCAGGCTGGTCAGGGGGTCGGTGGCGGCGACCCCCAGCAGGCCGCAGGCGATGGCAAGCTGCGCTGCCAGCATCCAGGAGCGGCGCTTGCCCAGCCGGCGGGTCAGCCAGGGAATCGAGAGGCTGTCGACCAGCGGCGCCCAGGCGAAGTTGAGCGCATAGGACAGGCTGACCCAGGAGAAGAAGCCGATGGCGACGATGTCGACGCCGCGCTCGACCAAGAGGGCGCTAAGCGTGCCGCCGACCAAGAGGAAGGGCAGCCCGGCGGAAAAGCCGAGGAACAGCATGGCCAGCACGCGCGGATGGCGATAGATCGCCGCCGCGGAGAGCCAGGAGCTATGGGTGCCGCCATCCCTCATAGCGGCCATACCAGCAGAATCATCGGGATCGACACCAGCAGTACGATCAGTTCGACGGGCAGGCCCATGCGCCAATAGTCGCCGAAGCGGTAGCCGCCAGGACCCATGATCAGTGTGTTGTTCTTGTGGCCGATGGGGGTCAGGAAGGCGCAGGAGGCCGAGACGGCGACGCCCATCAGGAAGGCGTCGGGGTTGGCGTCGAGCCGCTCGGCGAGCTGCAGGGCGATGGGCGCGGCGATCACCGCCGTCGCCGTGTTGTTGAGCACGTCCGACAGCGTCATGGTCAGCACCATCAGCAGACTGAGCAGGATGACCGGCCCGGCGCCGGCGGCGAGCTCGAGCAGCAGATTGACGATGGCCTGGGTGCCGCCGGTCGCCTCGAGCGCCTGTCCAAGCGGGATCAGTGCGCCGAGCAGCACGATGATCGGCCACTCGACCTGATCGTAGATCTCGCGCAGGGAGATGATGTTGGTCAGCACCATGCCGACCACCACTGCGGCCAGCGCGATCGGCAGGTAGAGTAGGCCGAAGCTGGCGAGCCCGATGGCGCCGGCGAACATGCCGGCGGCGAGCAGCGCCTTGCCGTCGCGGGTGACCTGCAGGCCGCGCTCGGCCAGCGGCAGGCAGCCGAGCCAGTTGGTCGCCGGCGTCAGGCGCTCGGTCGGGCCCAGCAATAGCAGGATGTCGCCGGCCCGCACCGTCAGGCGCCGCACCCGATCGCGGAAGCGCTGCCCCTGGCGGGACACGCCGAGCAGCAGCACGCTCTGCCGCTGCAAGAGGTTGAGCTCGCGCGCCGAGCGGCCGTCGATGCGGGCGCCGGCCGGCACCACCACTTCCATCAGGCCGAGGTCGCCCGAGCCTTGCTTGTCGGAGAAGATCTGCCCGGCGCCGACATACTCCAGCCCGGTGCTGGCGATGAACTTGTCGATGGCGTCCGGGCGGGCCTCGAAGACCAGGATGTCGCCCTCGCGCAGCACCTCGCGGCGGGCGAAGCCGGGCAGGCGGCGCCCGGCGCGAATCAGGCCGAGGATGGCGACCTCTTTCTCGTCGGCCTCGGGGTGCAGGCTACGCACCTTCTGGCCGATGATCTTGGCGCCCTCCGGCACCCGCGCCTCGGCGATATAGCCTTCCAATTCGAAGAGTTCTTGGGGCGTGTCCTTCTTGGCCCGGTCCTGGGGAATCAGGCGCCAGCCGACCAGGGCGATGAACAGCACGCCGGCGACGGCGCAAGCGAGGCCGACCGGCGCGAAATCGAACATGGCGAAGGGGGCGCCCAGCGCGTCCTCGCGATAGGCGGCGATGATGATGTTGGGCGGTGTGCCGATCAGCGTGACCAGGCCGCCCAGGATGGTGGCGAAGGACAGCGGCATCAGGGTCAGGGCCGGGCTGCGCTTGGCCTTGGCCGCCGCCTGCAGGTCGACGGGCATGAGCAGCGCCAGCGCGCCGACGTTGTTCATCACCGCCGACAGGCTCGCGGCCACGGTGGACATGATCGAAATGTGGGCGGTGATGCTGCGCCCGGCATCCACGAAGTGGCGCACCACCACGTCGACCACGCCGGCGTTCGACAGGCCGCGGCTGATGATCAGCACCAGGGCGATGATCACCACCGCGGGGTGACCGAAGCCGGCGAAGGCCTGATCGCCCGGCACCACGCCGACCACCACGGCGACGATCAGGGCCGTGAAAGCCACCAGGTCGTAGCGCCAGCGGCCCCAGACCAGCAGCACGAAGAGCGCGGCCATGATGGCGAAGACGATGTAGGAGTCGTCGAGCTGGGGCAGAGCCATGCCAACCTTATAGCGATGACCCGGTCATGACCGGAAGGGCGCAGAAAGCGCGTTCGGCTCCGGTCTACCGCGGCCGCCTTAATGATCGTGCAACAGCGTGCCGAAACCGGCAATGCCGTCCGAGAGGCCGGCTTGCCGCAGCGCATACCAGTAGGTCGCCGCGTTGACCGCGACCAGGGGGCGCTCAAGCTCTTGTTCCAATTGATCGATCAGGCCGACCACCGGCAAGGCGGTGCCGACCTGCACGATGGCGTCGGCCGCCGCAGCATCGGCCTGCCGGAACAGTGCTTCGATGTCCGGCAGGGGCGTTTGCGCGATATCCTGCAGGGTCGGGCAGCTCAGCCCGTGGATGCCGACCACCTCGAAGCCTTGCGCTTCGTAGCCGCTGCGGACGTTGGCATCGAGCTCCGGCGCGGCCATGCCTTCCTCCCGTTTCTGCGCACCGCTTCAAGCGGCGCGTCCAACCGGGTCAGCTTGCGGCCGCGGCGAAGGGGCGGCAATCGGCCTTGCGACGAAGCGATGTCGTCATCGCGACCCGTCGCAGGGTACCCGCACGCAACGAAAGACTCTGTTGGGCGGCCAGTCAGGCCTTGGCGATCTTCGACCAGATGTCCTTGAGGACATAGCAGGAGTCCTCGAAGGTCTCGCAGGTCGCGACCTTGCGGCCCTCCCGCGCACCGT
>JANQIA010000008.1 GCA_028282405.1 Rhodovibrionaceae bacterium | reverse complement strand
CAGCAGCGCGAGAATCATCAGCGTGCCCAGCGGGTTGTGGCCCAGCGGGTGGGGCGGATGGCCGGCGAGCAACGCCCGGGCATAGGCAATGACGGCCTTGGGGCCTTTGACGAACTGCGCGAAGCGAGCGGTCTGCGAGCCGAAGAGGCCCCAGAGAAGGCGGAAGACGATCAGTGTCAGGATGGCGTAGCCTGAGCGCATGTGCCATTCCATCATGCCTTCGGTGCCGCTGTACCATGAGAAGGCAATGAGCAGGACCAGCAGCCAATGGAAGAGCCGCGTGGGAACATCCCAGACCTGGACGGTGGACCTTTTCTCCATCAACCTCTGTTGCCCCCAAGAGTGATTGCGAGATGACAAGATGACCGCTGAGATCGAATATTTCTACTCTGTCCGTTCTTCCTTCACCTATCTCGGCCATCAGGAGATCGTGCAACTGGCCCGCAAGCACGGCCGGCGCCTGGTGCACAAGCCTATCCTGCTCGGCACCGTGGTCCCGGCCACGGGGGGCGTCCCGTTTCAGGATCGCCACCCGGCCCGCCTGACCCAGGCGACGCAGGACATGCTGCGCTGGGGCGCCCATCGCTGCATTCCCATCCTGACCGAGCCCTCGCACCATTACGGTCCCATGGACTATCCGGCCGGCACCATGGCCGCCGCCATCCTGGCCGACCTGTCTCAGAACGATCTCGACATCCTCGCCTTTGCCATCGTCGAGGCGCTGTGGCGGTTCGATCGTGATATCGGCAAGCAGGAGGTGATGGCCGCCATCTGCGACGAGCATGACCTGGACGGGGCCAAGCTAACGGCTGCCGCCGTCGAGCCTGCGGCCAAGGCGCTTATCCAGGAGAACAACCGCGAAGCCATCGAGCGCGGGGTGATCGGGGCGCCGACCTACATCGTCGACGACGAGATGTTCTACGGCCAGGACCGGCTGAGCTTCGTCGCCCATCACCTGGAGTGGGAGCGGGACCACACCTTCGAAAAACCGAAGGAGTGAGGCTCTTCTGTCATGCTTGGGCGAGGCCCTTTGGGCCGCAAGGCCCAGGGCCGAGTTCCGAGCATCCACTCATCGGCCCGCACGGAACTTTCCCGTGGACCCTCGGGAACTCGCCGCTGTGCGGCTCGCCCAAGGGTGACATTCCTTGAGAGATGGCTGATGCCGAGCTCTGCCCAGGCCGGGCGTTAGCGCGTCTCGAAGTCGAGGCCGATGTCGAGAATGGGCGCGCTGTGGGTCAGCCAGCCCAGCGAGATGAGATCGACGCCGCTGGCGGCGACGGCGGCGATGCGCTCCGGCGTGATGCCGCCGGAGGCCTCGGTGATCATGCGCCCCGCAACCAGGTCGACGGCTTGGCGCAGCACCTCGGGCGGCATGTTGTCGAGCAGCACCGCGTCCGCCCCGAGCGGCAAGAGCTCCTCGAGCTGCTCCAGGGTATCGACTTCGACCTCGATCTTGATCATGTGGCCGGCGTGGTGCTTGGCGCGCGCGACGGCCGTCGCCAGGCCGCCGGCCGCGACGATGTGGTTGTCCTTGATCAGCACCGCGTCATCGAGGCCGAAGCGGTGATTGCTGCCGCCGCCGGCGGCGACCGCATACTTCTCCAGCACGCGAAGGCCCGGCGTCGTCTTGCGGGTGCAGACGATCTTGGCGAAGGTCCCAGCCGTGGCGTCGACCGCCGCCGCGGTGGCCGTCGCGATCCCCGAGAGGTGGCAGAGGAGATTGAGCGCCGTGCGCTCGGCCGTCAGGACGGCCCGCGCTTGGCCGCCGATACGGGCCAGAACTTCGCCGGCCTTCACCCTCTGGCCCTCGGCCACCTTGGCTTCCAAGACGAGGCCTTCGTTCATCAT
>JANQIA010000006.1 GCA_028282405.1 Rhodovibrionaceae bacterium | reverse complement strand
CCGTCAGGTCCTCATGAGCTTTGGAGACGCGTGGCAAGCGGCGGTGCCTCTCGCTCTTCCTTGCCTTCGCTTCCGACCAACGTAGGAGCGGTCCCCGCGGGAATCCTGAAGGTTTTCTGAAAGTTTCTTCAGGACGCCGCAGGCCGGCACTAGGCCATATCGACCCCAACTTGACTGTGAAATAGCCCACTCACCCGCCGGCGGGTGCGAAAAGGGTCGGGGAGGCACAAATAGCCCCGGACTAAAGTTGCCGGTACACCTCAATCAGATACTGAAATTGGTTGTCACACATGAACATGCACGTTTGGCATGTCGTCCCATGTGCGACCTTTAAAGGTGCGGCCTGTGCGTTTCTTGTTTACTCCGCCCCATTGTTTGAAAAAGAATCGAGTATTGTACTTTTCGCACTGATGAAAGATCTCATCGACCCAAGCCGTATCGAGCGGTCTTGCGTTTGGCCCAGACTCACCGCCCACAATCGCCCAGTGAATATCGGATAGACTGACCCTGCCGACAGGCCCAATTAGCGGCTCGAAAGAAATGAAGCGCACGGTCGCTTTGCACTGTTTCAAATCTGCAACGCGATGAACCACGTGCTCATCTTCAACAGATGTGCCGAGCCAGACGTTTTGAAGCGGCGATCCCTCTCTCTGACGTAAGAACTCCGCCATGCGTTCAGGCTGTTTGGTCAGGATTTGAAATGTGTGGAGCTGGGCTTGCTCCATGATTTGCCAAACTCGGTCGACATATTCGAAGGGAACACTGTCCTGAAACAGGTCGGACATCGAATTGACGAACACTAGACGCGGTTTTCTCCACTTGAGTGGAATGTCTAGCGTCTCTTCAAGCAAGTGTGTCTTTCCAGTCCAGACGTAGCGCTTCCCGCTCTTGCGCGTGGTGCCGTCATAGGCGGGGTGCCCCATTGCTTGCAGACGCGCTGCCATACGCATGGCGTAGCAATTCGTGCAGCCAGCGGAAATCACACGGCATCCCGATACCGGATTCCAGGTCGCATCTGTCCATTCAATGTCCGATAATCCTGCCATGCTTCCTGTCTGTTGCTTTCAGTGCTGCCTTTGATAGCTTCTTCGCAAGTGCTGACGCTTTGAGCGAGGGGTTTCCCCAAGCGAACAAGAGGTAATACGATGCGTATGCATGTTTACCTAGTGGTATCATCTCCTCCATTACTCCGCCGGCAAAGACGGTCTTCAGACGGCCCTTCATGAATTCGGCTGCGCTTTCAGGCGTCACCGTTTTCTCCTGGCCGGCCGGCCCTCCGAACAAGTCATGCTGACGTGAGGGCTTCAGAAAGGCTGTTTTCCAGTCTTCCGTACCGAACAGCCTTGTCAGAGACGGCTCATGAGTCGGGTCCACTTTGCCGTCCTTTGATATCTGGCGAAAAACACTCAAGCCTGCCGGAAACAAGTACCAGAGGTCGATTGCCTTTGTTGCGGCAATTGCTTCGATCGTTGCCCACTCGACTTGGCTTCCAAAAGGATCGAGCAGGACAACACCGCGCTGTCCACGCCACTGTTCGTCGCTGCAGATTTTTGGGATGTATGCATTGGCGTCGCCAATGAGATAGCTGGCACCTGCCGCATTCGCATTCCCTCTAAACTTGGCCTTGAGCGCATCGATGCAGTTTCTTCGGTCATCGATGAAGACGTAGCGGGAAAACGGAGGCTCTACCCCCAAAGCTCTGTCTGCGGAACCAGCCAAGACAACGCGGACATCTTCATCGAAAAGATCGTCCTTGTGCTCGGTAAGCGGCACCTCACCACTGCCAGCAAAACCATCGATATAGATGGTCTGAAAGCCAGTATTACTTAGCGCCTTCTGATACATCGCGAGATACTCGCCGATGACATCGAGCTTTCTGCCAGTTGATTCTGCACTGCCGAATTGTCTCTGTGTCATCGCGATCATCTAGAACACATCATGAACATGCTAGATTGTCATGCCAACAAACACAAGGGAAATTGCCGATATGTCAACCATTTATGATTGTTAACGAGCTAGTACCATGCGGATTGAAGGCTTGGCACGATCAAGATCGGAGGCTCAATAGCCTAGGAGGAACATTAGTGAATGGGTGCTATGCCGCTAGACGCACGTGCCAAAGCGCAACTAGTGGGATAGCTGCAAAGACCCAATGGCTTGCGCGATTTTCCGCAGCTGTTTACTGAAAATCGCCTACTCCGCCGCTTGGCGGGCGGCGCCTTCTTCCTCCACCTCGGCGAAGACCTGGGTTAGGGCGGCGACTAGGTGGTCCATCATCACGTCATCGTGAAGCGGCGTCGGGGTGAGGCGCAGGCGCTCGGTGCCCTTGGGCACGGTCGGGTAGTTGATCGGCTGCACGTAGATGCCGTGCTCGGTGAGCAGCTTATCGGTGATCGCCTTGGCCTTGACCGGGCAGCCGACCAGCACCGGCACGATGTGGGTCTCGCTCGGCATCAGCGGCAGGCCGGCCTCGGTGAGCAGGGTCTTGAGCCGGGCGGCGCGGGCCTGGTGCTGCTGCCGCAGCTCGTCGTGGGCGCGCAGGTAGCGCACGCTTTCCAGCGCAGCGCCGACGATGGCCGGGGCCAGGGAGGTGGTGAAGATGAAGCCCGGCGCGTGGCAGCGCACGGCGTCGATCAGGTCGCGCGAGCCGGCGATGTAGCCGCCCATGCAGCCGAAGGCCTTGCCCAGCGTGCCCTCGATGACGGTCAGGCGATGGGCCACCCCGTCCCGCTCCGAGACGCCACCGCCGCCCTGGCCGTAAAGGCCGACGGCATGCACCTCGTCGAGGTAGGTCATGGCGCCGTAGCGGTCGGCGAGATCGCAGAATTCGGCAATGGGAGCGGTGTCGCCGTCCATGGAATAGAGCGACTCGAAGGCGATCATCTTCGGCCGGTCGGCCGGGATCTCCGCCAACATACGCTCGAGATCGGCGATATCGTTGTGCTGGAAGATGCGCTTCTCGCAGCCCGACTGGCGGATGCCGTCGATCATGGAGGCGTGGTTGAGCGCGTCCGACAGGATGACGCAGCCGGGCAGGAGCTTGCCGACGGTCGAGAGCGTCGCCGAGTTGGAGACGTAGCCCGAGGTGAAGAGCAGGGCGGCTTCCTTGCCGTGCAGGGCGGCCAGCTCTTTCTCCAAGAGAACGTGCAGATGGTGGGTGCCGGAGATGTTGCGGGTGCCGCCGGAGCCGGCGCCCATGCGATCGGCGGAGCGCTTCAGCGCCTCGATCACCACCGGGTTCTGGCCCTGGCCGAGATAGTCGTTGGAGCACCAGACGGTGACCTCGTCGGGCCCCGGCCCGTGGTTATGGGCGCGCGGGAACGCGCCGGCCTTACGCTCCAGGTGGGCGAAGACGCGATAGCGGCCCTCGGCGCGCACCCGGGCCACCGCCTGTCCGAAGACGCTCTCGTAGTCGGGGAAGAAGGGGCCTTGTCCGTCCATGTTCTTCTCTGTCCCTGTCATCTCTTGGCGTGACTTTGGGAACAAGCCTAGAGCCGGGATATTGCCCTATCCTTGAGCTTGATCAAGCGGCAGACCTGCGGCCTCTCGTCCCGGAGGCACCAGCCTGCCCGTCCGGACGGCAAACTATTGCGCTTGCAGAAGCTGCTCGGCGGCGGCGCGCTCGTAGAACTCGCCGTAGTCGGTGAGGACGTCCTCGAGCATCTTGCGCGCTCGCTCGGTCTCGCCCGCCGCCATCAGGGCCTGGGCATAGTGGACCTGGATGTCCGGGTTGCGCGGCACCCGCTCGACCGCTTCCTCCAGGAGGTTCAGCGCCCGCTCGGTCTCGCCGAGGTCGAGCAGGATGACGGCCAGGGTGTCCATGATCTCGCCGCTTTCCGGCGCCAGCTCCAGGGCGCGCTCGGCCTCGCCCTTGGCCAGGTCGGTCTGTCCTTCGCGCCACAGCGCCCACGCCAGATTGTTGCGATAGGCCGGGTTGTCCGGCTGAGTCTCGACCAGCCGCTGATAGGACACGCGGGACTCGCCGTAGCGGCCCTCGAAGATGTGATACTGGGCCCGCAGGTCCTGCATCTGGGTGTCGTCGGCATGGGCCTCCAGCCAGGCGTCCAGGCCAGCCAGGGCCTCGTCCCGCCGCCCCTGTTGCCAGAGGAACTGGGCGAGCTGGCCGGCGCGCGGCCCGCTCGGCTCGAGATCGAAGGCGCGGCGCACCTCGGCCTCGGCCTTGGCGGCATCCTCCTCGACCTGCAGGGCATAGAAGGCCTTGAGCTCGGCGACGTTCGGGTCGTCGGGCCGCTCGTCGGACAGGCCGGAGAGCTCGGCGAAGGCGGTCTCATGCTGATTGTCGAAGACCAGCAGGCGGATCAGGCCGAAGCGGGCGGGCAGGTAGGCGGGGTCCCGATCCAGCGCCGTGCGCAGCTCCGAGATCGCTTCGCGCAGCCGGCGGTCGCGCAGCAGCATCTCGGCCGCGGCGGCATGGGGCTGCGGGTCCTGCGGGCGCAGGTTGGCGAGCTGCCGGTAGGCGGTCACCGCGGCCGGGAAGTCGCCGGCGGCGGCCTGGACGATGGCGTCGGTCTCCCACACCGCAGGCTGATCGGGATAGCCTTCGACGGCCGGCACGACCGCGGCCCGGGCCTCCATCGGCCGCCCGGTGGCCAGCAGAAAGCGCGCCTGCACCAGGTTCGGCACCGGCGAGGCGACGCCGACATCGACCGCCGCATCGATGCGCTCCTCGGCGCGCTCCAGATCCCCGGCGGCGACGTCGATGCGGGCCAGCAGCAAGAGCGCCTGCACGTTGTCGGGCTGGCTCTCCAGCAGCGAGTCCAAGCGCGCCCGGGCCAGCTCCGGCCGGTCCTCGGCGACATGCAGCTGCGCCAGGCTGATCGATGCCGGGATGTTGTCCGGCTCGATGCTCAGCGCCTGCTCCAGGCTGCTGCGGGCCGCCTCCCGCTCCTCGCGGGCCAGGTGAACCGCGCCTTCCAGGTTGAAGCCGATGGCCAGCTCGGGAAAGCGGCTCTGGATTTCCTTGGCGCTGGCCAGGGCGCCCTCAAAGTCCTGGCCGCTGAGCTGCGCGGTGCCGAGACGGACCAGGTTGTTGACGGACTCCGGCGCGGACTCGGCCGCATCCTCCAGGGCCTGGAGCGCCAACTTCCGCTCGCCTTGCGAAAACTGCAGGAGGCCTAGGCTGGAGCGCGCCTCCAGGTCGTCGGGGCGCAGGGCGACGTAGCGCTGCATGAAGCTCTGCGCTTCCGCCGGCCGGCCGACGCGCAGGGCGACCTCCGCCGCCAGCCGCAGGTAGGCCTCCGACTCGCTGTCGGCGAAGATGCGCCGGGTGAGAATGTCATAGGCCTTCTCGGGATTGCCGAGCTGCGTTTCCGCCCAGGCCAGGCGCAGGAGCGCATCCTGGTCCTGCGGCACGCGGCCGACGTAGCCCGAGAGATACTCACGGCCGCGCTCGGTCTTGCCGAGCACCAGGCTGGCAAAGCCGGCGGTGCGCTGAGCGGCGGCGTAGTCTTCGGCCTGCCCGAGCGCCTGCTCGGCCTGGGCCAGCGCCGTCTCGTAATCGCCGTCGTGCAGCGACAGCAGCGCCTTGAGATTTAGGGCAGCGGGGGTCAGGGCGATCTGACGCGGCATGTCGGCCAGCGCCGCGCGCGCCTCCTCGAAGCGCCGCAGCTCCAACGCCAGGCTGCTGTGCAGGATGGTGGTGTCGGGGCGGAAGGGCTCCTCGGCCACCAGCGGCGCGAGGATGTCGTAGGCCTCTTCCAGCGCCCGCTCCTGCACCAGGAGCTTGGCGTAGGTCGAGATCGCGTCCGAGTTGGCCCGATCGAGCTCGTAGGCCCGGCGGGCCTTCACCCGCGCCGCATCGAGATTGCCGGCGGCGATATCCAAACGCGCCGCAACCTCGAGCGCCGCGGCGTTGTCGCCGCGTTCCATGACGCGGTCGAGCAGGCTCACGGCCGCCTCTTGCTGGCCGAGGCCGGAGAGCGCCTGGACGCGCAGAATGTCGAGCTCGTCGCGCAGGGCGCCCGTCGGCGCATCCGCCTCGTCGGTCAAGACGAGCACCTCGTCGAAGCGGCCCAGCAGCAGTTGCGCCCGCGCCAGGGCGGCTCTCAGCTCAAGCGAGTCGTCGCCCAGGACGCGCGCCCGGCGCAGCTCCTTCTCAGCCGGCTGAATGGCATAGAGCTTGAGATAGACCTCGCCCAGACGGCGACGGGCCTCGGCGTTTTCCGGGTCGGCCTGGACGGCGTTCTTGAGATGAATGACGGCGGCCTCGAAGCGACCGGCCGCCGACTCCTCCTCGGCGGAAGACAGGAATTCGTCGACCTTCTTGGCCTCGGCAGGGCCTGGCGCGAAGCCGACCCCAAGCAGGAGGGCAATCAGAAAGAGCGAAGCGAAGGAAAAGCGAAGCTGCATGCCGTCACACCCGAGCGCATGGAACAGAGACACCAATGCGGTGCGCGGGCAGACTATCCGGGCAGAACTTACCGAAGACCGAAAACCCGGCCAGACACCCGGATACAACTTAGGGCTTTTCGAGGCGCTGCAAAAGAGCCGGGTTTGTCTTACCGGCGATAGCGGCAGACTTGCGAGGTCAGCCGTGCAAGGTCAGCCTTGCGACGAGACGGCCTTGCTATCCGTTGCTGGCGCGCAGGCCGCGCCAGCCGAGCAGCATGCCGATCGCCGAGAGGAACAGCCAAGCCGCAGCCGGCAGCGGCACAGCCGCCGGCGGGACCGCGAAGTCCACCGCGGAGGAGCCGCCATCGCCCGAGCCGCTGTCCGTGGTCTCGAAGAGCCCCGCCATCTCGGCCTGATCGAAGAGCTTGACCCGCACCTCGACGCCGCTCGCCTCGCCCAAACCGCTGCCGGGCAAGGGATCCGACATCAGGAAGTCGGTATCGGCGAAGAACCGCAGGGAGTCGCCGACGCCGAAGCTACCCTCGGCGAAGTTGAGGGTCAGGATGCTCGGACG
The DNA here is from genome assembly GCA_028282405.1 of Rhodovibrionaceae bacterium. Taxonomy (GTDB): domain Bacteria; phylum Pseudomonadota; class Alphaproteobacteria; order Kiloniellales; family DSM-21159; genus JANQMX01. The sequence continues at coordinate 2,877 of JANQIA010000006.1, read as the reverse complement.
CCCGGCATGCCCCATCACGGGCTCGCTGGTTTCCACCGTAATGTCGCCCTCGGTCAGGCCGTTCAGCTCTGTGAAGACCGGCGCCGTGGGCTGGTTGTTGAAGATCCCGCCGTCGAAGTCGAAGAACGCCTCGTCGAAGCTGATACCGGCATCGGAAATGTCGATCGTGAAGGATTCGATGAAGCCGTCGCCGCTTTCGAAGGCGATCCCCCAGAAGGACTGCTCGGTTGCTGTGTCCTCACCGGTGGCATCGATCACGATACCGGCCGCCTTCGCCGGGCCCGACCCCAACAGCAGGCACCCAAAGACGAATGCAAGAAATCCCCTTACCACGGTGTCACTCCCCAAGTGCAACCAGTGAATTCCCGAATGCAGCGCTCACCCCAGCGCTTGCTTCGATCCCCTCAAACGAAGTGGGAATGTAGCACAAAATCGTCACAGATGCATCCCTTTGTTGCCGGTTGCCGGCCGCTCCAGGCCCGGTGCCGATTAACCAAAAAGCCGCCGCTCCGTTAACCAAATCGGCCGTTCCGCCGGCCCGCCCCGTGGAAAAATTTCTGCCGCATTTGCCTCGATTTTCCCTATACTGAGTCAGCGCAGAGGCGCGCAGGGTTCACGCTTGGGGGAGCGACGGAATGAAAAAGGGTTTTCTTTTCAAGGGATTGGCCTTGCGCCTCCTGCTCGTCCTGGCAATCGTGCTGATTGCCGCGCAGCGCAGCGATCTCGCCGCCGAACCGACCCAGCAGCTCACCGGACAGCTCCTCGTCGCTGAGCCAGATCTTAAGGATCCGAACTTTGAGCGGGCGGTTATTTACCTTGTCGAGCACGACGACGGCGGCGCCTTCGGCTTGGTGGTCAATCAGTTCGTCGCCCGCCTGCCGCTCAAGGTCCTGGCCGATCATCTCGACATGGAAGAGACCGGCGACACCCCGCTGACCTTCCACTACGGCGGGCCGGTCAGTCCCGGTGCGCTCTTCGTCCTGCACAGCGACGACGTGATGCTGGACAGCAGCCTCGGCCTGCAGCACGGGCTGGCGCTTTCGGGCAACGCGGACATCCTGCAGCAGATCGCCGAGGACCAGGGCCCGGACAGCTTTCGCATCGTCTTCGGCTACGCCGGCTGGGGGCCCGGCCAGGTGGAGGCCGAGATTGCGGCCGGCACCTGGGAGGTTATCGACTACGACCCCGACCTGGTGTTCGGCGACGATCTTGAAAGCTGGGAAGAGGCCATCGACCGCCGGCCGCTCGACCTCTAGCGCTTTTCCACACCCTCCCCGATGGCGATGGACAGCGCTTGAGCTAGGCCGCTTGAGCTAGGTCAAGGACGCACCTGGCCGGAGGCCTAGCCTTTGGCCATGAGCGATCTCCTCTCCAAGTATCGCAGCGCCCGGCTGCCCCGCTACACGAGCTATCCGACGGCGCCGCATTTCAGCGACGCGGTCGACGCCGAGACCTACGGCGGCTGGCTGGCGGACTGGCAGAGCGGCAGCAACGCCTCGCTCTACATCCACGTTCCCTTCTGTCAGCAGCTTTGCTGGTACTGCGGGTGCCATACGACGGTCACGCAGCGGCCCGAGCGGGTCTCCGCCTACGCCGCGCTGCTGCGCAGCGAGCTGGCGCTGGTGGCCGAGCAGCTCCCTGCGCCGCCGCCGCTGACGCATCTGCACTTCGGCGGCGGCACGCCGACCATCCTCGCGGCGGAGGACTTCGCGGGCCTGATGCGCGACATGCGCGCGGCCTTCGCGGTCGCGGAGGATGCCGAGCTGGCCATGGAGATCGACCCGCGCTGCCTGAGCGACGACATGATCGCGGCCATGGCGGACCAGGGCATCAATCGCGTCAGCCTCGGCCTGCAGGACTTCACGCCGGCGGTGCAGGAGGCGGTCAACCGCGTGCAGCCCATCGAGGTGGTGGCGGAGAGCGTTCAGCGGCTGCGCGCAGCCGGCGCCGAGAAGATCAGCTTCGACCTGATGTACGGCCTGCCCAAGCAATCGGTCTCCGACCTCTGCCGCAGCATCGAGCTTGCGGCGACGCTGGAGCCCGACCGCATCTCGCTGTTCGGCTATGCCCACGTGCCCTGGATGAAGAAGCACCAGCAGTTGATCCAGGAGGCCGACCTGCCGGACGTGGAGACCCGCCGCCAGCAGTCCGAGGCCGGCACCCGCCGTCTCTCGGAGCTCGGCTTCGTGGCGATCGGCATGGACCACTTCGCCCGGCCCGACGACCCCATGGCCGTGGCCGCCGCGCGCGGCGAGCTGGGCCGCAATTTCCAAGGCTACACCACCGACACCGCGCCGGCGCTGATCGGCCTCGGCGCCTCGGCCATCGGCTCGCTGCCGCAGGGCTACGCCCAGAACCTCTCCGATCTGGGAGACTACCGCCGCGCCATCGAGGCCGGCCGGCTGCCCACCCAGCGTGGTTTGGGCCTCAGCGCCGACGACATTCTGCGCCGCAGCCTGATCATGCAGGTCATGTGCGGCGAGCGCATCGACGTCTCGGCTGTCTGCGCCGAGCATGATCGTTCCCTCGACTCAGTCGCGGACGCCTTCGAGGGCCTCGACGAGCTTAGCGGCGACGGATTGATCGAATGGAACGGGCAGCAGCTCGTTTTCACCGAGGAAGGGCAATCCTTCCGCCGCTCGGTCGCCGCCTGCTTCGACAGCTACCTCAAGGCCGGCAAAGCCCGCCACTCCCTCGCCGTTTGAGTTGGGCGCCGGTTTTTTGATTTGGCGCGCCGGAGCCTTGGCACCTCGTGTCTTCTGACAGAGGCGCGCCGTTCTGTTCCGTCCCACTCCCCCACCCGGCCACCCACGGAATTGTGGACAGTGGGGTGGCCGGGTGGGGGAGTGGGACGGAACAGTGCAGCACCGAAGGTGC
>JANQIA010000450.1 GCA_028282405.1 Rhodovibrionaceae bacterium | reverse complement strand
CGCCGGCGCCAGGGTGATGACGAAGACTGCGGCGCAAGCCGCCATGAAAGCTTTTTTCCAGATGGTCATCAGCCTTGCTTTCTCGCGTCTAATTGAGCGACCCAGGGGAGCGGATTGATAGGCTGCCCGTCGCGCCTTAACTCGAAGTAAAGTCGGTGGTTAACAGCCTCGTCTATCGCCATGGCTCCGATCGGTTCTCCGGCCAAGAGCCACTGGCCGAGCACGGCATCAACGCGGTCCATTCCCGAGAGTAGGCTATGATATGCACCGTCGTGTTCGATGATCAAGATAAGGCCATACCCGCGAAAAGGTCCCGCATACACCACTTTGCCGTCGAACGGCGCCACGATCTGCGCGCCCGCACGCGTCTCGACCGTCAGCCCTTGGACGCCGTCAGTGCCACCCTCGTTACTGGGCTCGCCGAATTGGGCGACAATGCGACCGCGGGCCGGCCAGGTCAGGGTACCTTGCTGGTCGGGAAAGGACCGCAGATTGGTCGGGCGCAGGTCGGCCCTTAGGGGCGCTTCCTCGCTCGCATCGGCGAAAGCCACCGATTCCTGAAGCTGCTCCTCGGCTTCGGCCGCGCGGCGGCGGGCCTCGTCCTCTTCGGCCTTGCGCGCCGCCTCCAGGCGCAGGGTCGCCTCGACCAGGCGCTGCTGCTCGATGACGCGGCGGCGCGCCTTCTCCTCTTGGCTGATGCGCTCGATCAGGTCGCGCAGGTCGTCGGCCTGGTCGGCCAGGGTCGCAACCCGCTGCTGGGCGCCCTGGGCGCGCCGGCGCAGGTTGGACTCGAGCTGGGTCTTGCGGCCGATCAGGCCGAGCAGCGCCTTCTGCTCGCGGGCCAGGTCGCGCGCGGTGTCGTCCAGGCTCTGCCGCTGGGCAATGATGTCTTCGCGCAGGGATTCCAGCTCCTGCAGCTCGCTGCGCAGGCGATTCGCCTCCTGCTGGAGCTGCGGCGCCGCGTAGTTCAGCAGCATGGCGCCGCGGACGCTGTCGAGCGGCGGCCGGGGGGCGAGCAGCAGGGCGTCGGGCGGCTGCAGAGCAATACGCTGCAAGGCGCCGAGCACCTGGTCGAGGCGCAGGCGCGTGATCTCCATGCGGTTGAACTTGCGCAGCGCTTCGCTCTGCATGACGGCGACGGTGACTTCCAGGGCACTGAGCTCGCTTTCCAGGTCCTGGGTGCGGCGGGCGGCGGAGATGGTGGCTTCCCTAAGCGCCAGAATCTCGCCGCGGACCTGCTCGGCCTGGCGGGTCAGCTCGGCGCGGGTTTTCGTGCCTTCGTCCAGTTCCCGCTCGATGGAACGCAGCTTCTTTTCGACCCGGTCCGATTGCTGGGCTCCGGCCGGCGCGACGACCAGGACGGCGCCCAGGATGGCCGCCGCGAGCCCGCAGGTGAGGCGGCCTGCACCGCCGCAGGCTTCCAGAGGGGGTGGTCCGGCGGCGTGTCCTGCCACTACTCGGCGGCCCTGCGCGCTGCGCGGCCGGGCAGGAGAGAGTGCCCTTCCATCTCCGCCGGCGGCTCCTGGCCCATGATGTCGAGCAGGGTCGGTGCGATGTCGGCAAGCCGGCCGTTCGAGAGGGCGCCGGCTTCGCGGGTCCCGCCGACCAACACCGCCGGCACCTTGTTCATGGTGTGCGCCGTATGCGGCTGGCCGCTCTCGGGGTCCTGCATCATCTCCGCATTGCCGTGATCGGCGGTGACGAAGAGGGCGCCGCCGGCCTTGCGCACCGCGGCCTCCAGCCGGCCCAGGCAGCTATCGACGGTCTCGATGGCCTTGGTCGCCGCCGCGAGAACCCCGGTGTGGCCGACCATGTCGGGATTGGCGTAGTTGACCACGATCAGGTCGAAGCGGCCGCTTTCGATGGCCTCGACCAGCCGGTCGGTCACCTCGACGGCCGACATTTCCGGCTTGAGGTCGTAGGTGGCGACCTTCGGGCTTGGCACCAGAATGCGCTCCTCGCCGGCGAAGGGCTCCTCCCGCCCGCCGTTGAGGAAGAAGGTGACGTGGGCGTACTTCTCGGTTTCGGCGATGCGGAGCTGGCTCAGGCCCAGCTTGGCGACGGTTTCGCCGAGGGTGTTGGTCAGCACAGGCGGCGCGAAGAGGCTGGGCAGCAGCTTATCGAGCGCGGCGGAGTAGGACACCATGCCCAAACAGGCGGCAAAGCGGATGGGCGTGCCGCGGTCGAACTCGGCAAAATCCGTGTCGATCAGCGCATGCAGCAGCTCCCGCGCCCTGTCGGCGCGGAAATTCCCCATCAGAATGCCATCGCCGTCCTGCATGCCGCGGTAGCCGTCGATCACCGTCGGCTGGATGAACTCGTCGTTCTCTTCCCGGACGTACCCGGCCTCAATCGCCGCCGTCGCGCTGCCGGCATGCAGTGCCGATTTCGCGGCGACGATGGCGCTGTACGCCTGGGAGACGCGTTCCCAGCGCTTGTCCCGGTCCATCGGGTAGTAGCGCCCGCTGACTGTTGCGATTTTAGCCTTGGGCGCCATCGCCTCGAAGCGCGCAACATACTCCAAGGCGCTGCGCGGGGGCGTGTCTCGGCCGTCGAGAAATGCGTGTACGCATACGGGTACGCCTGCCGCGCTCAAGACGTTGGCCAAGGCCGCAATATGATCCTGGTGGGAATGCACGCCGCCCGGCGATAGCAGGCCCATGAGATGGGCCGTGCCGCGGCTGGCCTTGAGCTTTGCGACGAACTCGGCCAGAGCCGGCATCTCGGCCAGAGTGCCGTCCGCCACCGCCTTGTCGATGCGCGGCAGGTCCTGCAGCACGACGCGGCCGGCGCCGATGTTCATATGGCCGACCTCGGAATTGCCCATCTGGCCGGCCGGCAGGCCGACTTCGCCAGCGGAGGCGTCGAGAAAGCCGCGCGGGCCCTCCTGCCACAGGCGGTCCCAGACCGGCGTCTTGGCCTGGGCGATGGCGTTGTTTTCCGGCGCCTCGCGGTAGCCGAAGCCGTCCAGGATGCAGAGCACGACGGGCCGAGGAGGCTGCCCCCCAGGCCGCCCGTGCGGTGCTTCGCTGCTGCTCATCGGCTCCGGTTCCTCATGCCTGCGCTCCTGCCTGCCGGTCTCAATCCCTGTGATACGGATGCCCGGATAAAATGCAATTGGCCCTATATAGCTGTTCTGCGACCATGGCGCGTGCAAGGTCATGGGGCCAAGTCAGTGCGCCGAAGGACAACAAAAGGTCGGCCTTGCCCCGCAAGTCTGCGTCATGCCCCTCCGCGCCGCCAATCAAGAAGGCGGTATCCCGCACGCCTTCGTCGCGCCAGCGCCCCAGGATTGCTGCGAAACCGCGGCTGTCACGGTTCTTGCCGCGTTCGTCGAGCACCACGATTCGGGCACCGGGCGGCACGGCCGCCAGCAGCCGGCTGCTTTCTTCTTCTCTTTGCTTGTCGGGGGTCGCGGCCTTGCGCTCGGCGACGTCCTTGAAGCTCAAGGGCCCAAGGGGCTGCCCGGCGCGCAAACGCCGGCTGTAGAGCTCACAAAGCTCCTTGCAGGGCGCGCTGCGCAAGCCGCCCACGGCAATAACGGTCAGACGCATGGGTCTCGGCGGCGGTCCGCTAAGGCCCGCCGCAGCCGTAAAAGTACGCTAGGCGCGGGCGCTGCGCTCGATGAGCGGCATGGCCCACATCTTCTCCAGATTGTAGAAGGCGCGCACCTCGGGACGGAAGACATGGACGATG
>JANQIA010000435.1 GCA_028282405.1 Rhodovibrionaceae bacterium | reverse complement strand
GCGCGACCTCAAGCATGCCCAGGAGGTTCTCGACGCCGACCACTACGGGCTCGAGAAGGTCAAGGAGCGTATCGTCGAGTACCTTGCGGTGCAGCAGCGCACCCGCAAGGTCAAAGGCCCCATCCTCTGTCTGGTAGGCCCTCCGGGTGTCGGCAAGACCTCGCTCGGCAAGTCGATCGCCCGGGCCACCGGCCGCAACTTCGTGCGCATGAGCCTCGGCGGCGTGCGCGACGAGGCGGAAGTCCGCGGCCACCGCCGGACCTACATCGGCTCCATGCCGGGCAAGGTCATCCAGGGCATGAAGAAGGCCAAGACCTCCAACCCGCTGTTCCTGCTCGACGAGATCGACAAGTTGGGCGCGGACTGGCGGGGCGATCCCTCCTCGGCTCTCTTGGAGGTGCTCGATCCCGAGCAGAACAATACCTTCCAGGACCACTACCTGGAGGTCGACTACGACCTCTCTGACGTGATGTTCGTGACCACGGCGAACACGCTGCGCATGCCGCAGCCGCTGCTCGACCGGATGGAGATTATCCGCATCGCCGGCTACACCGAGCCGGAGAAGATCGAGATCGCCAAGCGTCACCTCCTGCCCAAGCAGGTGGAGAACCATGCGCTGAAGCCGAAGGAGTGGTCGATCACCGACGAGGCGCTGCGCGACCTCATCCGCTACTACACGCGGGAAGCCGGCGTCCGAAACCTGGAGCGGGAGCTCGCCAACCTGATCCGCAAGGCGGTGCGGGAAATCGAGCTCGGTGAGTCCAAGCGCATCAAGGTCACGCCCGAGAAGCTCGAGAAGTACGCTGGCGTGCGCCGCTATCGCTATGGCGAGGCGGAGGAAGAGGATACCGTCGGTACTTCGACGGGTCTGGCCTGGACCGAGGTGGGCGGCGAGCTGCTCTCCATCGAGGCGGTGACCGTGCGCGGCAAGGGCAAGGTGGTCTCCACCGGCAAGCTCGGCGACGTCATGAAGGAGTCCATTCAGGCGGCCGAGTCCTTCGTCAAAAGCCGGGCGCCGGACTTCGGTATCGAGCCGACGATCTTCGAGAAGCGGGACATCCACGTGCACGTGCCCGAAGGTGCAACGCCCAAGGATGGTCCCTCCGCCGGTGTCGCCATGGTCACGGCCATCGTCTCGCGCCTGACCGACATTCCGGTGCGCCGCGACGTTGCCATGACCGGCGAGGTCACCTTGCGTGGCCGGGTACTGCCCATCGGCGGCCTCAAGGAAAAGCTGTTGGCGGCGCTGCGCGGCAACATCAAGACGGTCCTCATTCCGAGTGAGAATGAGAAGGACCTGGCGGATGTGCCGGACGTCGTCAAAGACGGGCTGGAGATCGTGCCCTGCACGACGGTCGAGCAGGTGTTGGAGCGGGCTCTGAAGGAAGAGCTGACCCCGATCGAGTGGGTCGAGCCGGTGGAGCCGATCGCCAAGACGGACGGCGGTGAGGGCGACCGCATCACCCACTAAAGGGCTGCAAACACCGTTTTCCACAGAAAACCTTGGTTTCGGGGCGGTTTGAATGGTCATAAAAGCGCCATTCAGCCGCCCCGACTCATTGACGGGACTCCTCGGACGCCGATAGTTTGCCAGCCTTATTCCTGCAGTTTGAGTACGATATCCGCTAACCGAAGGGGGATGGAGTGAACAAGAACGAACTCGTTGCCGCCGTTGCCGATAAGACCGGCTTGTCGAAAGCCGATAGCGGCAAGGCCGTGGACGCGACCTTCGAGGCGATCACCGATGCCTTGAAAGATGGAACGGAGGTCCGCTTGGTGGGCTTCGGCAGCTTTGTCGTGACCAATCGCGCGGCGTCCGAGGGACGCAACCCGCGCACTGGCGAAACGATCCAGATCCCCGCCTCGCGCCAGCCGAAGTTCAAGGCGGGCAAAGGCCTGAAGGACGCCATCAACTAAGTCTGGCGTCTTTGGTTTTACGGTCTTTCGGCAGTCGTCCGAGAAGACCCGCGGCCTCCGGCCCCTCGGCCAAGAAGGTCTTGCTTTTGTGGCCGGGCTCCTCGCTGGAGCCCGGCCCACTTCTTTGCCCTGCCGCCCTGGCCGCGCCAGGTAAGCCTCTCTTTCCCTTTCGCCGCTAAAGCTGGTGCAGCCCAGGCTGTGCCTTGCGGCTCTTGTAAAGGGTGCCCTCAGAGTTACTCTGGAGCCGGACGGCTCCTGTCTTCGGGCGGTTAGCTCAGCTGGAAGAGCGTCTGGTTTACACCCAGAAGGTCGTTGGTTCGAACCCAGCACCGCCCACCAGCCTTCGCAGCTTTTCGAGCGAAGCGAGATTAGCGAGAAGGCTGTCACGCCGTAGCTTCGAAGAAGCGTAGGCGGACTTGTTGCTGCTTCGGCTCGGCAGGCCAGACGCCTTCGCAGCTTATCGAGCGAAGTGAGATTAGCGAGAAGGCTGTCACGCCGAGCCCCGGATTAAATCCGGGGGAAGGCGGGCTCTTTCTTCCGCGAGCTACGGCTCGGCAAGCCATCGTCTTTCGCTCGCGAGTCGGGTCGCGAAGATCGGGGCCATCGCCATGCAGATGATCTACATCTGGATTAACTGCCACACCCAAGCGCTTGCCGATGAGATCGCAGAAGAGCTTCTCGAGGCGCGGCTCATCGCCGCCGCGAACCGCTATCCCGCGATCGCCAGCCGCTACCGTTGGGAAGGCGAGGTCCACACGAGGGATGAGGTGCCCTTGCTCTTGAAGACGCGGGCCGAGCTGTTCGCCCGCGTTAAGGAAGAGGTGCACAGGCTCCATCCCTATAAGACGCCGAGCGTGCAAGCCCAACAGGTCGCAGACGTCGATCCGCAGTATCTGGCTTGGATCTACGAGCAGACAGAGGAGGCGTGATCGCCTCCAAGCGCGTCAGTCCGCTGCCGCACCTCTTTGTCACGTTGGCTATGCCGGACCGCACAGACCGGGCCGCCCAGCGGGACCGAATGTCATCGTTCTTTCATTGTCATTCAATCGCCGTTGCCGGCCTTATCAGGCAGCTTTGTGATTTGCTGTCGTGATGCGGGCTTTTGTCGTGCCCGCGCCGAGGGAGCGGAGGAGCCTCGTATCGCCGCATGAACAGCCGCGGCTTCACCCTGCTGGAAGTCTTGGTGGCTTTGGTCATCATTGCGGTCGTTCTCGGCGCGGCCTATCCGGGCCTCGGCAGCGCCGCGCGCACCCAAGGCCGCGTGGCCGAGGTCCTGGCCGCCACGGCGCATGCCGAGAGCACGCTGGCGCGCATCGGCACGGAGCTACCGATGCGCCGCGGAACCAGGGAGGTCGCGTTGGCCGATGGCTGGCGGGCGCGCGTGACCATGCATCCCATCCGGGAGGGAGAGACGGCGCTTTGGGCCTCGCTCGCCCGTGCGCTCTGGCATCTGCGTGTCGAAGCGCTGCCGCCGAGAAGCAACGAGGCGGAGGTGGTGCTCGAGAGCCTGCGCATCGGCCCGGTGCCGGAGGGGTGGCTGTGAGCTCCCGCGCCGGCTTCACGTTGCTCGAGCTGCTGGTGGCGATGACTCTGCTCGGCCTCATCGGCGCGATGGCGGCGGGGGGCTTTCGCTTCGGCCTCGCGGCGTGGGAGCGCGGGGGTGCAACCGGCATCGCGGCGACCGAGGCGAGCCAGGCACTGAAAGCGGTGCGCCGCCTGCTCGACGGGGCGCGGCCGATCCCGCTGCGTACGCAGGCCGAGCAGGCGCCGGCCATCCTGTTCGCCGGCACGCCGGACCGCGTGACCTTCGCCGCGCCGCTGCCGGCCGCGGTGGCGCCGCCGGGGGACTTCCTGGTTGAGCTCAGCCTCGTCGGCGACCGGCTGATGCTGCGGGCCTCGCCGCTTGGCCATGCAAATCCCACCCTCGGCCCAGAGTCGCTGAGCGCCGTGCTGGTCGAGGGGCTCTCGGGGGCGCGCTTCCGCTATTTCGGTCCAGTGCCGGCGGAGGACGACCAAGACGCCATCTTGCCGATGCGCTGGCAGCCCGTCTGGGAGAGCGGCACGGCCCTGCCGTCGCTTGTGGCGCTGGATCTCGAGTGGCGCGATGACCTGCCGTTGGCGCAGCATGCGGCGCGCCAGCCGGGCTTCGTGGCACGCCTCGGCGCGGCACCGCTTGTGCGCCGCTGATCCGGCTCCTTATCCCGCGAGAACCGCCACAAGCCTATCGGGATGCTGACCACGCTGTCGGATAGGCGTGGGCGTCTCTCTCCAGATAGGTCAGAGACCCTGCCGCCGAGGACGAGATGCGCGTCAGCGCGCGCGCTTCGGCCCGGGTCCCGTCGGGCAGCACCGCCTCGGCGCGGAGCGTCAAGATCAAGCCCTCACGCCAGTCGCGCGGACGCTGCGCTGCGCTGCGCAGGGCCTCGACCTCGTCCGCGGCAGCGCGGCCAAGCGCCATCGAGGCCAGCACCGGGGGCGGGGCGGTGAGCGGATCGGGCAGCGGGTTTCGGCCGGTGACGGTCAGATAGGGTGCGAGCCGCGCATAGAGCGGTGCCGACACGATGCCGAGACGCGCGAGATCGGAGACCTGGTTGAAATGCTCGGCGCGGAGCCGCCAGGGACTCACCCGTGCGCCGGCGGGGCGAGCCCGTCGCGCCAGGACCTGCTCGGCCGCCGCCGGGCCCTCGTCCGGGTCGAGTCGCTGGAACAGAGTGCGCAGCACCGTCGCATCGCCGCGGTTCAGGTCGACCTTCCCGGTTTCGGCCTGTGCGCTGAGGATCAGGAGCACCTCGCCGAAGGCGAGACGGTAGCGCCGCCCGTCGAGCGCCACCGCCGGCCCATTGCCGAGCAGCGGGAGCGCGGCGTAGCGGGTGGCGGACTCCTGCGCAATGCCGCTCGAACGGTCGCCGAGCCAGGGCGGCGCTGTCTCCGCGGCTGTCGGTGCGAGACGCCTGCCTGCCGCCTCGGCGAGCAGGGTGAGGGCGAGCCGCTCGATCCCCGCTTCGGCCGCCGCACGCGCCTTGACGGCGCTCCGTTCGTTGCCGGCGATCAGCGCCGAGGTGCGGGCGTCGCGCGTGACGGCCAGGGCAATGGTCGCGACCAGCGCAAGGACCCAGATCGCGATGAAAAGCGCTACACCGCCGTCCCGCTTGCTTGCTTCTTTCACAGCAGGTCTATTGTCCATGACCGTGAGGTGCGCTCAGAGTCTATGAAAATCTCAATCACAGTTCTATGACATTTCAAAGTATAAGAACACAAAGCGTGGAGTCATCACTTCAACACACACATTTTGTTGTATTGAGAATGTACACTGTAATATAGCATGCCCTTTCTTTTAATAAAGGTTTCGCAAAATTGTTTGGTTTTTCTTACGCGGTCATCACATTCCGGCGCTAACCGTTCGCAACGCGCAAAGGGCGCTGTCCTAAAGCGCACGAGCGCGCTCCCCGAAAATCGAATAATCAGGAGGTTAGCATCCATGTATCGCCGCCTTGCGATTGCCATGGCAGTAGCGATGTCGACGACTGCCATCGTAACGAACGTCAAAGCCGAAGAACTAGAGGTCGGCAACGTCGTGTTCTTCCACCCGGACGGTGCCGCGCTGCAGCAGTGGAATGCCGCGCGCATGTACTGGGAAGGTGCCGACAGATTCCTGCAGTGGGACCGGATGCCCTGGATGGCGATTTATCGCGGTCACATGGCCGATCGCCTGACCGGTACCTCGAACGGCGGCGCCACGACGCATGCTTTCGGCTATAAGGTCACGGGTCCCAACTCCTACGGCCGGGACAACGGCCGCGAGATCCTGTCGCTCTCCGGCTATCCGGGCTCGATCTCGCGCGAGGCCGCGAACCGGGGTCACCCGACCGGCCTGGTCAACGACGGTGACATCGCCGGCGAGCCGGGCACCGGCGCCTTCTTTGCCGAGACCAACACCCGCGGCGAGCCCGAGGCCCAGTCGCTCCAGCTTCTCGGCGGGCGTCCCGGCTTCAACGGCCCGCGCACCTGCCCCTTCGAGCAGACGATGGACGGCAACACCTATGCTCAGGACGACCCCAACGCCGACTGCGACATCACGGATGGCGAAGACGCCGATCCGGTCGTCATCCTCGGTGGCGGTGAGCGCTTCTTCCTGCCCGAGGGCACGCCGTACTGCGGCGATGCTCGCCTGACGCTCAATCGGCCGCGCCTGGACTGCTTCGTCCATTTCGACGCCATCGGCGCTGCCGAGGACGTGCGTGACGGCATGACCCCGGAAGAGGCCATCGTCGAGAACGGCCCGACCCGGGACGACAGCCGCAACCTGCTGCAGGAAGCCGCTGACGACGGTTACGTCGTCATCCGCACCCGCCGCCAGTACCAGCAGCTTTTCCGCAAGCTGCGCAACGACCCGGACTACGCACCGAAAGTCCTGGGTGTCTTCGCCGCCGACGACACCTTCAACGATCAGCCCGAGGAGCGCGTCCGCGCCGCCGGCCTGGTGCGCAGCGCCACCACGCCGATTCCGGACGAGGTCCGTCGCCTGCCGCAGGACTTGGCGCTCGACAAGATCGGCGACCTCGTTCTCTGGGGCACGCCGGATGGCAACTGGGGCCCGGAACAGGACCAGAGCGCCTTCAACACGCCGAACTCGGTCAACCCGCCGAGCCCGCGCGAGCTTGTCCGCATGGCTTCGATCATCCTCGATCGGCGCGCCAGTCAGGCCGACCTGCCGTTCCACATGGTCATGGAAGTCGAGTCGACCGACAACATGCCCAACAACACCAACGGCATCGGCACTCTGCGCGCCCTCAAGCGCTCGGATGACGTGATCCGTGAGCTGCGCGCGCTCGAGCAGCGTCGCGGCTTGTTCAGGAACAGCGACGACGAGTTCCCGACGATGATCCTGACGGCGGCCGACAGCGATGGCGGCGCGATGCAGGTCGTGTCGTTCAACCGCTCGTCGAACGAGGACGCGCCGGTCGGCTCTGTTTCCGCCAACCGCACCGAGTTGCCGGGCGAGGTACGCTTGCCGAACCCGCTCGACGGTTTGGGCGGCCGTGAGGTCTTCCCGCCGTTCAAGGCCGAGCCGGACGCCCTGTTCCAGTTCCGCCCGCTCGAGGACGGCACGGGCAGCACCGAAGGCTCGATCCAAGTGGAGCGTCTGCGCTTCGCGCTGAGCTACCCCTCCAGCGCGGACGTTGCCGGCGGCATCATCTCGCGTGCGCAGGGCGCCAATGCGAGCCTGCTGCAGTCCCGCTTCTCGGCGCGCTTCGACAACACTGATGCCTATCGCATGCAGTACGCCACGCTCTTCGGCCGTCTGCTGCGGAATGCAATCGGTGATCTTGCGCCGACCCGCGACTAAGGTCGTCTGAGTTGTTGTTTGAGGCCGGCGCCGGCGACGGCGCCGGCCTCTCTCTTTGAGCGGTGCGGACAGTTATGGCGCTTCGACGAGCTGCATGCGGGCGCTGTAAAGCAGGTTCGCAAAGGCCGTCACGTCGAGCGAGAGGATGGCCGCCGCCTCGCTGTAGGAGCGGCCGTCTATCACGACCAGCGCGAGCGCGGCACGTTCGTTTGGGGTCAACGAGGCCGTCCTGCGCCTGATGCGCTCGATCGGACCAGCGCCCTCGTTGGACGATGGCCAGACACTGTCGCCGTCCTGGCTCCGACGGGCGGCAATCCTGTAGACTAGGCTGAACATCCGGCGGTCGAGCCTGGGCTCGGCACTGTCGCGAGCCGCTTCGCCGTCAGCGACCTGGCAGGCGGCCTCGACCACGCGTTCCGCGTCGCGTCGGCTTCCACCGAGGACAAAGGCAAAGCGCCGCAGCCTCGGTAGGAGCGCCGCCATCTCCGAACAATGATCTCTGTGCATGTTTGACTGGTGTCCGAGTTTCCACTGATCCAGCTGGCACGTGCACTCCCGCCTCTGTCTCGCAATGGCGCAGGGGCTTTGCCCTCAAGCACCCACGTCCCAATTGAGGACACCTCTTATCGTTTATCGGATTGGGCTACAGGCGAATCGATGGGGAGAGAAGGGAAATAACGGAAAGCTAATGCGCCTCTCATCTGGCGCTCATGGCGGAGTCATCCGCCGTTAACGTGACCATGGGAACGGACGCCGAACATCGGCCCTGCGACGTGGCCTTGCATGGTCGAGCGAAGCACCGGCCATCCCGGCATCATCACAGGAAATTCCGCTTGTGTGAGGTGCCTCATTGAGCAGCTCTGTAAGCAAGGTAGAGCTATTGAGCATAAGGAACCGCGCATTGGGGGCGAAATGCTGACGCGCACGACGATGGCCATGGCCATGATCACTCTTGGGTTTCTCTTGCACCTTTTCGCGACAGTATCCTGAGCGCAGAGGGCGCGCAGACGGCATTCGCACTCTGCAATTTCCCATCGGCCGCAATTGCCGTAGTCTCTGCATAGGAGACGCAGGCTGGCATGGAGGCGGCGATGGAGATCGTTCCACTGACGGGAGAGCTGGGCGCGGAGCTGCTCGGCGCAGATGTGCGGCGCGACAGTGATTTCGAGACGATCCGTGACGCGTTCATCGAGCATTCTGTCATCGTTATCCGCGACCAGAAGCTGACGCCGGACGAGCATCTGGCTTTCGCCCGGCGCTGGGGCCCGATCAACGTCAACCGCTTCTTCCAAAAACTGGAAAGCCACCCGGAGATTGCCGTCGTCCTCAAGGAGCCGGACCAGA
>JANQIA010000390.1 GCA_028282405.1 Rhodovibrionaceae bacterium | reverse complement strand
GAGCTGCTCCGCGCGGCCCTCGCCCGCGCCCACGGCCTCAGGACGGAGCGCCGCCTTTCGCACATCTTCGCGTTCGACGTGCCCGGTCTCGACCGCTTGCTGATGGTCACCGATGCGGCCATCAACATTGCACCCGGGCTCGAGGAGAAGGTCGACATCGTGCAGAACGCCATCGACCTCGCCCAAGCCCTCGGGGTCAAGGAGCCCCACGTCGGCATCCTCTCCGCCGTCGAGACGGTGAACCCCAAGATCCCCTCGACCTTGGACGCAGCGATTATCTCCAAGATGGCTGAGCGCGGGCAGATTCGCGGCGGCTTGGTCGATGGGCCGCTGGCCATGGACAATGCCATGGACCTGGGGGCCGCCCGCACTAAGGGCATCACCTCTCTGGTCGCCGGCCGCGCCGATGTGTTGGTGGTGCCGAACCTGGAAGCCGGCAACCTCTTGGCCAAACAACTCGTCTTCGTCGCCCAAGCGCACGGCGCCGGCTTGGTGATGGGCGCCAAGGTGCCGATCATCTTGACCAGCCGCGCCGACGACGAGCAGGCGCGCCTCGCCTCCTGCGCCATCGCCGCCCTCTATCAAGCCAAGATCGGCGGCGACATGCTGACCAGCGCAGCCGTCGCGGCGGAATAGCGACGGCCCGCTGATCGCGGCCAGATAGGCCTTCCACCACGTCTTCGTCGCGAGGCGTCACAAAGCCGCTTGCTCAATCGTCACCTGGCTGAGACGACATTCTCGGTAGTGACAGAGGACGACAATGAGCGACAAAAACGTGGTGAACTACGAACGCGAGATCCCGGACATCCTGCAGGCGATGGCCGCGGTCAACGAGACCATGGACGGGCACGGGCTCGATCGTGCGCTGCATCACTTGGTGCAGCTGCGCGCCTCCCAGCTCAACCGCTGCAGCTCCTGCGTCAAGATGCACACGAAAGAAGCCCGGCAAGACGGGGAAACCAACGAGCGCTTGGACCGGCTGGTGGTTTGGGAAGAGGTGGGAGACTTCACGCCAAGGGAACGGGCCGCCTTGGCCTGGACGGAAGCCTTGACGATACTTGAGCCGAGGGTCGACCTGGGGGCACTGCGTGCCGTCTTACGCGAGCATTTCAGCGACAAGGAGATCGGCGTGCTGACCGCCACCATCGCCATGATCAATCTCTGGAACCGCATCGGCATCTCGGTCCACCGACATGGCTCAAGCTGACCCGAGCGATACCTTCGCTGCGTTGCGCCCACAGCTTCTCGGGCTGGCCTACCGCATTCTCGGCTCCCTATCCGACGCCGAGGATGCGGTGCAGGACACCTTCCTGAAATGGGACCGCGCCGAGCTCGAAGAGATCGAAGATCCCGCCGCTTGGCTGACGACGGTCTGCACGCGGCGCAGCCTCGACCTGCTGCGCGCCGCGCACCGCAGCAGGGTCAGCTATGTCGGCGCCTGGTTGCCGGAGCCCATACAAACCCCAAGCGACAGCGATGCCGAGCGGGACTTGGAGCGGGCCGCCTCCCTGACGACGGCTTTTCTGCTGGTCTTGGAACGACTGACGCCGAAAGAGCGGGCAGCCTATCTGCTGCACGACATCTTCGACGCCTCCTATCGGGAGATCTCGGAGACGCTGGAGATAGAACAGGACGCCTGCCGCAAGCTGGTGTCCCGGGCGCGCGCCAACGTCGAGCAGGCCAAGGTCCGGCACCGAACGTCGACGGAACGGCAGGAGCAGCTTTTGGCGGCCTTCAAGACAGCGGTCACCAGCGGCGCGACGGCGGAGCTTGCGACGCTTCTGTCGGATGACGTTCGCCTCAGTGCCGATGGCGGCGGCAAGGTGCCGGCAGCCCGCAAGGTTCTGCTCGGACAGGACAAGGTCCTCGGCTTCATCGCCAAGGGCTTGCACAGCTTCTGGGCCGACTTCGGCTGGCATGTTGCCGATATCAACGGCGGCCGCGCTCTTGTGTTGGAGAAGGGCGGAACGACGGTGGCGATCGTTACCTTCGCCTACGACGAAAGCGGCAAGGTCACCGACATCTTCATCATGCGCAATCCCGACAAGCTGGCAAAGCTCGGCCCGGTCGCGCTTCATTGAGGTTTGGCGGGACCGGAGACCGCTCCTAGAGGCGCGTTTGGGTGGAACACAACGACAGCTCTAGGCCGAGACCTCCTTCAAGAAGGCCTGCACTTTGCTCCTGAGGTTGTCCGACTGGTGGCTGAGGGAGTCGGAGGCCTCGGCCAACTGAGACGAACCTTTGGCTGTCTCGTCGGCGGCCTGAGCGACCCAGCCGATATTGCTGGAAACCTGCTGAGCGGCTTCACTGATTGCCGCCACGTTGCGGCTGATCTCCTGAGTCGCGGCTTCATGTTCGTTGAGCGCCGCCGCAACCTCCGTGTTGATCTCTTTCAGCTCCGTATTGATGTCCAGCATCCGCCCCACCGAGCCGACCGAGGACTCGGTGCTCGAGACAGCGCCAGCAATGACCTCGCTGATCTCGGCGGTCGCCTTGGCAGTTTGATTCGCCAGACCTTTGACCTCGGACGCGACCACAGCAAAACCCTTGCCGGCCTCGCCGGCGCGCGCCGCCTCGATGGTTGCGTTGAGCGCCAAGAGATTGGTCTGCTCTGCGATATCGGACACGATGTTCACGATGTCCTTCACGCTGACGATCTGCTCGGTCAGCGAGTGGATATGGGTATTGGCTTCATCACCGAGACGTTGGGCTTCGCTACTGATCTCTCCGGCCTTGGCCATGCGGGTGTTTATCTCGGCCAAGGATGTGGCGACCTGCGCCGTGTTGGACGCGACGGTTCCGACATTGGAGGCGGCCTCCTCCGATGCACCGGCCACTTTTCCTGTGCGTGCTTGCGTCTCTTCCGCCGTCGCAGAGAAGGAGCCGGAGGTTTCGCTTAGCGACCGGACGCTGTCCTGCAAAGCACCCACCACTCCAGCCATGTCGGCTTCGAAGGCGGCAACGACCCCTTCCATATGGCTGGCGCGACGGGCGGCCGCCTCACTCGCGCGGAGCTTCTCTTCACGCGCTTCGCGCTCTCGTACCGCGTTCTCCTTAAGCTTGCTGAGCGCGTTGTACATCGCGCTGATCTCGTCCTTGCGTTGGCTTTCGCGCCGTTCAGTCACATCGATATCCAAGTTGCCGTTGGCGACCTCGGTTAGACGTCCGCTGACGAACTTCACGGCGTAGGTGACGCGCCGTGTCTGCGAGAGAGTCATCAACACGACGGCGATCGATACGATGACGAGAAAGGCGATGACGACAAGCATGTCGGTTTGAGCGTCGGCGGCTATCTCCTCCGCCAGAGTCAGGGTGCGCACGGCGATTTGGTCTTCCACCGCCTTGATCAAGTCGATGCGCTTGGTCGCCACATCGAACCACGCGGCGCCTTCGATACCTTGGCCATCACGTGTATGCGGGATCTGCGCAAGAGCCTCTCGCCATACCTCGACCTGCAACACGTCGGGGCCCTGCACAGTCTCATCGTACAGCCGCAGCGCTTCATCGTCGGCAAGCTGCCGGAACTGCCCGATGAAGAGCTGCTCGCCAGTCAAACGTTTGAGGTAGTTCTCATAAAGCCTCTCATCGAAGGTTCCTGCAGCCGCCTTGTTGAAGACGGCACTGCCCAGCGCGCGCTCCAATCCGGCGTGTTCCTTGGCGCGGACCAGCGAGAGATAGGGGGCCAGTTGCTGGGTCAGTCGCTGGTCGGGGCTGTTGAACAGGCTAACGGCGATCAGCTCGATCAGCTCTTCGACGAGTTCGGTATAGGTCCGCACCACCTCGCCGCGAGGAGCAGACTCTTGGTCGACAGCCTGGCGTATCGCATCGATGTGGGCCAGATCGGTGCGTACGGTCGCGATCTGCTCTGCCCGGCCAGGCAACATGCTTTCTAGCTCGGTCTCATCCAGGGTGCGCAGGAAGGCCGCGTGCGCGGCATCGCTCAGCGCCCTCTGCTCGAGCAGCGGTGCGCGCAGCCTCTCCTCGAAGCCGGCGCTAACCAGACCAACCGACCGTCCCCTCTCCTTCTGCAGCTCATGCGCCAGAGCGCTCGACGCTTCGGCAACCAGAGTGATCGGAACGGCGCGGCCGACGGTCGCGGTCGTCTGCCAGAGAAAGCTGGCGACGAACCCACCGAGGAGAAGGCTGCCAAGCAACGGCACAGCGACCAGCAGCCGCAGGCGCGTTCCCAGCGTCAGATTGCCGATGGATTTGTTGAAGATCATGGAAGCTCCTGTATTCAACCTTCCTCGTCAGCCGCACCTGTCGGGCGCGCTCGAAGAATTGAATTCAGCTTCCTTGCTAACGATCTTAGATTAACAACAACCTTATCGCGCAAAAAATGAGAATGCTCGCGCAAAACTATTATAAACAGTGTGGCCTTCCATCGGCAACGACGATTGCCGGCTCCCAATGGCGCGTAGAAATCTCCTCGCGCAGGACCGTGCAGTGATACAACGAGAATGAAAAGGCAGAGACCGTGGGAGGCAGAGCTGACTAAGCGGCCGGCTTGATCGCGCGAGACGGGCTCGCTCGGTTCGGTCTCTTTCGGGCCAGTGCGCGCGGGGAATGCCGGCGGACTGCCCAGTCCTTGCGTTCGGTTCCGACAGGCGCTTTGGCCTCGGCCTCGGTCAGGCCAAAGGCTTCCTCAAGCAGCTTGCTGTGGGGCAACATCGCCTTGACGGCAGGATCGTCGAGCCAGCTTGCCATGGGTCCTCACTCCTGTTCTGAGGACATAGTAGCCTTGCACAAAACGCTGTCCGTGAGGCAGCTCACATAAGCGTGAGAGCGCTACCCTCTGTTAGGCAGCGCTGCCGCTGGCCGCCTCTTGCAGCACCGAGTCGATGAGGCTGCGCAAGTCCCGGCCGCGGAGCCCCTGATGGCGTCCGCCGAGCTGAAGCTCGTACTCCGTCGGGCATTTGGTGACGATTGCCAGACAGGTCTCGCGGGTGTCCTCGCCGACAATAGAGAGAGACGCGAAGTGGATGCCCATGTCATCCACGTCCGTGGTCAGCTCCGTCTTGATCAGAGGACTCGATGCCAAGCGCTGGAACCGCTCCAGCTCGGCCAGTTCAGCCCGGGTCCAGCCCTGGTGCACCCGGTCCGGGAAGGTGAGGATCATTGG
>JANQIA010000373.1 GCA_028282405.1 Rhodovibrionaceae bacterium | reverse complement strand
GCTGCGAAGGCTGGTGCCCCCTTCCGGACTCGAACCGGAACGCCCTTTCGGGCCAGGGATTTTAAGTCCCATGCGTCTGCCAATTCCGCCAAGGGGGCGTTAAACGCCTATTCCTGCCCAACGGCCCGGATGCTGACAAGCGTACCTACCCTGCGCAGTTGCAAATCCGCACTGTCTTGGCGAGTTTACGCCCCGCGCGCGGTCAGGTGGTGCGCCAAAAGCTGGGGAGGACGGCAAGCATGGCAGGACGGTTGGAGGGCAAGACGGCCCTGGTGATCGGGGCGGGCTCGGTCGGCCCCGGCTGGGGCAACGGTAAAGCGACCTCCGTCCTCTTCGCCCGCGAAGGCGCTCAGGTTTTCTGCGTCGACATCAATCAGGCGGCAGCCGAAGAGACCGCCGGCATCATCCGCGGCGAAGGCGGCACGGCTGAGGCCTACGCAGCCGACGTCAGCAAGGCAGAGCCGGTGGAAGCCATGGTCGCCGCGGCCCATCAGGCCCTGGGACGCATCGACATCCTGCACAACAATGTCGGGATCGTCGAAGTCGGCGGCCCGGTGGAAGCCAGCGAAGAGTCCTGGGACCGGGTGATGGATATCAACATCAAGTCGATGTTCCTGACCTGCAAGCACGTGCTGCCGATCATGGAGGCCCAGTTCGAAGCGAACGGTAAAGGCGGCGCTATCGTCAACATCGCCTCCATCGCCGGCATCCGCTACACCGGCGTGCCCTACATCTCCTACAACGCCAGCAAGGCAGCGGTCATCCACTTCACCCGCGGCGTCGCCCTGCAGTACGCCAAGAAGGGCATCCGCGCGAACTCCATCCTGCCCGGCCTGATGCACACGCCGATGATCCGCGAGCCCCTGAAGGATGCCTATGCCGACGGGAACTTCGAGAAGATGGTCGAGTTGCGCGACGCGCAGTGCCCGACCGGAAAGATGGGCGACGCCTGGGACGTGGCCTACGCCGGCCTGTTCCTCGCCAGCGACGAAGCCAACTACGTGACGGCGACCGAGTTGCTGGTCGACGGCGGCATTACCGCGAAGTTCGCCTAGTTGGCGTTGCGCTCCCAACGGCGCAGCAGCTTGAAGGCCGGCGGTGCCAAAACCACGATCAGAATGATCCGCACGATGTGATGGGTCGCCACGAAGGCGGTGTTGGCGCCGATGGCGATGGCGATCAGGCTCATCTCGGCGAGCCCTCCGGGCGAGAACGCCAGCAGCACCGCATCGACGGAGAGCGGCAGGACCAGACTGATGCCGGCGGCGAAGGCCGCTGCCAGGACCATGAGGATGGCCGTGCCGCCCGCCGCGTGCAGCAGAGTTGTCCAGAAGAGCCGCATCTCCGTGTTGGAGAAGCGCGCGCCGATGGCCGCCCCCACCGCGACCTGTGCCGCGCCGACGATCTCGATCGGCGGCTTGGCCGCCGTCCAGCCGAGCAGGTGGATGAGGGCACTGACCAGCATGGGGCCCACCACGGCCGCCGCCGGAACCCGCAGGCTGCGCGCCAGGGCGTAGCCGACCACCGCCGACATGGTCAGCAGCAGCAGGTCGTCCAGTGGCAGCTCGGTGATCGACGGGCCGCTCGGCGGCCGGTCGCTCGGCGCCAGACCATGCACATAGTTGTAGAGAAAGGGAATCAGCATGACGACGAGCAGCAGGCGCGAGGCGTGCACCAGCGCGATACGCCGCGCATCGCCGCCCATCTCGGCGCCGATCAGGATCATCTCCGAGAGGCCGCCCGGCATGGCCGAGAAGTAGGCGGTGGTGCCGTCGTAGCGGCAGACCCGCTGGAAGTAGAGCGCACCGAGCCCGCCGGCCAGCGTCACATAGAGGAAGAGCAGCGCAAGCGTTGGGATCCAGCTCGTCAGGTGGGCGACGATCTCAGGCGTGAATCCGCTGCCGAGCAGCACCCCCAGCACCGTGATCATCACCACACGCAGGCTCTTGGCCATGGCGATGGGCGCGCCGAGCAGGGCCGCCAGGGTGGTGGCCGACATGGCCCCGATCATCCAGGGCAAAGGTAGCTGCAGGAGATAGGCGGCGTAGCCCCCGGCCGTTCCTATGCCCAGTGCCAGCGTTACCGAATAGACTTGGCGCAGCAGGCTCGGCGCCTGCGCCTCTGCTTCGCCTTCCGTTCTGTCGCTTGCCTCGGCCAAGGTCTCAGCCAGCCGAGACCCGTTCGGTCAGCCGCTCCATGAAGGCCTCGCAGAGCGCGACCTGCTCCAACGCCACGAACTCGTTGGGCTTGTGCGCCTGCTCGATGGAGCCGGGCCCGCAGATCACCGCCGGCATGTCGTGCTGCGAGAACAGCCCAGCCTCTGTGCCGAAGGCCACCTTGCTGGTGGCGTTGGCGCCAGTCAGCGCCTTGGCGAGCTGCACCACCTCGTGATCGCCCGGGGTGTCGAGACCTGGGAAAGAGCTGAGAAACTCGAAGCGGAAACCGCTGTCGGGGTCGATGCGCTGCATGGCCGGCTGCAGCACCGAGGTGGCGTAGTCCTGCACTTCCTCGAGCAGCGCGGCCTCGCTTTCTTCCGGAAGGTTGCGGAACTCGAAATCGAAGTAGCAGTCCTTTGGCACAATGTTGAGCGCCGTGCCGCCGCTGATGATGCCCGTGTGCACCGTGGTGTGTGGGATGTCGTACTCCTGATCGAAAGGCCCCTCCTTGGCCTTGCGCTCGGCCATCTCCATCAGCTTGCCGATCAGGCGCGCGGCATACTCGATGGCGTTCACGCCGGTCGGCGCGAGCGAGGAGTGGCACTCCAGGCCGCGCACATGGCAGCGGTAGGAGAGCTTGCCCTTATGGGCGTTGATCACCTTCATGTCGGTGGGCTCGCCGACGATGGCCATGACCGGCCTGATCTCCCGTTCGGACAGGCGCTTCAGCATGGGGCGCACGCCAAGGCAGCCGACCTCCTCGTCGTAGGAGAAGCAGTAGTGAAGCGGCGTCTTGAGATCGGCCTCCAGGAAGCGCGGCGCGTGAGCAAGGGCGACGGCAACGAAGGACTTCATGTCACAGGTGCCGCGGCCATAGAGCTTCCCGCCCTTCTCCGTCACCGTCCAAGGGTCCGTATCCCACTCCTGCCCGTCGATCGGCACCACGTCGGTGTGGCCCGAGAGCGCGATGCCCGGCCGGTCGGTCGGACCGAGGGTGGCGAAGAGATTGGCCTTCTCCTTATCGTCGCCCTGGATGAGCTCGCTCTCGACCCCCAGCCCCGCGAGATAGTCCCGCACGAAGTGGATGAGCTCCAGGTTGGAGTTGCGGCTGGTGGTGTCGAAGGCGATGAGCTGCCGGATCATCTCCAGCGCGCCGGCCGATGGCTGTGACATGGGCCCTCCCAAGAGCGGCTTATTGGAAAGCCTAAGGAAATAGCGGAAAGGCGCGGACGGGGCCAGGGCCGACCGGGGCAACGCAGGGCTGAGGCGCGCGGGAGGCTCAGCTCCTGAGCGCCTCGCCCTCGGCTCGGTCGGCCTCGGCGCGGGCCATCAGCCAGTCGCGGAAGATCTTCACCTTGCGCCAGGAGCGCACTGAGGGCGGCGAGACCAGATAGTAGGCCAAGCGGGATCTGATCTCCGGCCCGAAGGGGCAAACCAGGCGCCCGGCCTTGAGGTCGTCCAGGGTCAGGGCGCTGCGGGCCAAGGCCACGCCCTGCCCGTCCACAGCCGCCTGCACCTGCATGGCGGAATCGTTGAAGCCCGGCCCGCGGCGCGGGTCGATATCGAGGTCCTCCAGGCCCGCTCGCTTGAGCCACAGCGCCCAGTCAGGGCTGTCCTCCCCGCCGAGGACGTCGTCGTGCAGAAGGGTGTGGTGGACCAGGTGCTTGGGCTCGCGGAGCGGCGGGTCGCCGTCGATCAAGTTGGGACTGCACACCGGGAAGACCCGGTCGCCCATCAGGAAATCGGTCTCCAGGCCCGGATAGTCGCCGCGGCCGTAGCGGATGCCGATGTCGGCCTCGGCCCGGCTGAAGTCGACCAGCTCGTCGTCGGCCGAGATCAGCACATCGATCTCGGGATGCGCCTGACGGAAGTCGGCAAGGCGCGGCAGGAGCCAGCGGGCGGCGAAGGACGGCAGCACCGTCACCTTGAGCGGCCCCATGGCGTCCCGTTCGACCAGGTCGCGGGTGGCGACATCCATCAGGTCGAGGGCTTGGCGCAGCGGCGGATAGTAGCGCTCACCGGCGTCGGTCAACGCCAAGGCCCGGTTCATGCGCAGGAAGAGCGCCGTGCCCAGATGCTCCTCCAGCGACTTGATCTGGTGGCTGATGGCGGCCTGGGTGACGTTGAGTTCCTGGGCCGCCTCGGTGAAGGAGAGATGTCGCGCGGCGGCCTCGAAGGCGCGCAGGGCGTTCAGCGGCGGCAGACGGCGGGGCATGCGACTCGCTTTCTTTTAAATTAGCTTCCCTAATCCGTACATCAATTAACATCGTTTGTGCAAATCGACAGATTCGGCCAGATTCAATCCCAAGAGATCGAAACTTAGCTCAAGACGTTTCCGCATAGCAGCTATTCGAATGAGGAGATTTGATATGTCGACGCACAGCATCCTGCCTCAGGTGTCGAGCAGCGCCCTCACCCAGCCAACGCA
Organism: Rhodovibrionaceae bacterium; assembly: GCA_028282405.1. Classification (GTDB taxonomy): domain Bacteria; phylum Pseudomonadota; class Alphaproteobacteria; order Kiloniellales; family DSM-21159; genus JANQMX01. The sequence goes on along the minus strand of JANQIA010000373.1, from coordinate 9,781 downwards.
CGCCCTGCGCGACCTGCTGCAGCGGGCGGTTGAGGCGACCTACGCCACGTTCTCGCTTTGGAATGACCGTCAAATGCAGCGCAATCACCTGCGCGAGCTCGATGACCGCCTGCTGCGCGACATGGGCCTGAGCCGGCATGACGCCCGGCAGGAAGCCTTGAAGCCCTTCTGGCGCGGCTAACCATCCCGCTCCCTGCCCGGCCACAAATGACACTGGCCGCAAACGACAAAGGCCCGCGACACTCGCTGTCGCGGGCCTTTTCCATACGAAAAAGGCACTCCGTCAGAGTGCTGTCATCTGACCAAGCGAAGCGCTATTCGCTCATCACCTGGCTTTTTGCCTCGTCGCGCAGTTCGGACATCAGCTTGCGCAGACGATGCTCGGAGAAATCGACGTTCTTGGCTTGCAGATCGCCGTAGACCTTGCGGAACACGTCCTCGTCTCCCGCTTCCTCGAGGTCCGAAGCGACGACCTCCTTGGCGTAGGCAGCCGCAGCGTCGCCCTGAAGACTCAGCAGTTCGGCGACCTTAAGCCCCAGCAGCTTGTTGCGCCGAGCCTCGACGCGAAACTGAAGCTCCTGATCATGCTGGTACTTGTCCTCGAAGGCCTTTTCCCGGTCGTTGAATGTCGTCACCATTCCTTGCTCTCCTTTCCCTGTCCCGCCAGGCTTTGCCTTGCGCCCTGTGGACGAACCCTCTCTCTTGTCATATAGCGACTCAAAGCCCCCAGTGAAACTACTGGTGAGACCGCATTTCGCCGCAACCTGAGCTGCCCCCGAGCCAATGTGTACCCTGGTGACCCTCCGACAGAGCGGCGCAGACTGGCCCCTCATTCTGGCCGCAAACCGGGACGAAATGAAGGATCGTCCGTGGGACGCGCCGGGCGAGCATTGGCCCGACCGTCCCGGCGTGGTGGCCGGGCGCGACCAGCTTGCCGGCGGCTCCTGGCTTGGCGTTAACCAAGATGGCCTTGCTGCTGCCGTGCTCAACCGCGTCGGCACCTTGGGGCCGACCAGCGGCAAGCGCAGCCGTGGAGAGCTGGTCCTGGAAGCTTTGGACCACGCCACGGCCGCCGACGCCGCCCGGGCGCTCGAACAGCTCAATCCCGAGGCCTACCGCCCCTTCAACTTGGTTGTGGCCGATCTGGAAGAAGCCTATTGGCTGCGGCTTGCCGACGGGCGTTTGGAGCGGCGGGAGCTTCCCGAGGGCCTCTCCATGCTGACCGCCCACGACCTCAACGATACGGCCAGGAGCCCCCGCACGCGGTTCAATCTGCCGCTCTTCGCCCGCACGCCGCCTCCCGAGCCCTCCACCCGGGAATGGGCCGCTTGGGAGACGCTGTTGGGCAACCGCCTGCGCGGCGACCCGGAGGAGCCGACCTCTTCCATGACCGTGGAAACCGAGAGCGGCTTCTGCACCGTCTCCAGCTCGCTGATCGCTTTGCCCGACACCCGCAAGCCGGAGCTGCGGACCACCCGGCCGATCTGGCGCTTCGCCCCCGGCCCGCCCGACCGCACGGCTTTTGAGGACATTTCTCTGGCCTGAGCTGGGTTACGACCGAGGCCAAAGGCGGTAGATTGTGTTCCTGGAGGCACGCTGATATAGAGCGCGCCTTCCCAACACAGGACCCCGACCATGCGCCGCAAGCGAATTTACGAGGGCAAAGCCAAGGTGCTGTTCGAGGGGCCGGAGCCCGGCACCATCGTCCAGTACTTCAAGGACGACGCCACCGCCTTCAACAACCAGAAACAGGGCGTCATCACCGGCAAGGGCGTGCTGAACAACCGCATCTCCGAATACCTGATGATGCGCCTGGCGGAGATCGGCATCCCGACCCATTTCGTGCGCCGGCTCAACATGCGCGAGCAGCTGGTGCGCGAGGTCGAGATCATCCCGTTGGAGCTGGTGGTCCGCAACGTCGCCGCCGGCAGCTTCTGCAAGCGCTTCGGCATGGAGGAAGGGGCGACCCTGCCGCGCTCCATCGTCGAGTACTACTTCAAGAACGACGAGCTCGGCGACCCGCTGGTCAGCGAGGAGCACATCACCGCCTTCGGCTGGTCCAACCCGCGGGAGCTGGACGAGATCTTCCAGCTCGGCCTGCGCATCAACGATTTCCTCTGCGGCCTTTTCCTAGGCGTCGGCCTGCGCCTGGTCGACTTCAAGCTGGAGTTCGGCCGGCTGTGGGAGAACGAGGAGATGCAGCTCGTCCTGGCCGACGAGATCAGCCCCGATTCCTGCCGGCTCTGGGACGTGGAGACCAACGAGAAGCTGGACAAAGATCGCTTCCGACGCGACCTCGGCGGGGTCGAGGAGGCCTATCAGGAAGTCGCCCGGCGCCTCGGCGTGCTGCCCGAGGCTGGCCCCATCGACATCAAGGGCCCCAAGGTCCTGCAGTAGCGAGACCTATCTTCCCCTAAACGAGTAAGGGGGCCGAAAGGCCCCCTTTTGCTGTGCTCTCTTCGCGATGCTTAGCGCGAATAGAACTCGATGACCTGGTTCGGCTCCATCTGCACCGGATAGGGCACCTCGAGCAACTTGGGCTCGCGCAGGTAGGTCGCCTTCATCGCCTTATGATCGGCATCGATGTAGTCCGGCACCTCGCGTTCGGCCGAGGCGACGCCTTCCAGCACGATCTGCACTTCGCGACTCTTGTCGCGCACCTCGACGACGTCGCCCGGCTTGACGTTGTAGGAGGGGATGTTGACCCGCTTGCCGTTGACCTTGATGTGGCCGTGATTGACGAACTGCCGCGCGGCGAAGACGGTCGGAACGAACTTGGCGCGGTAGACGACGGCGTCGAGCCGCGATTCCAGCAGTCCGATCAGGTTCTCGCCGGTGTCGCCCTTGCGGCGGGTGGCTTCCTCGTAGTAGCGGCGGAAGCGCTTCTCGCCGATGTTGCCGTAGTAGCCCTTGAGCTTCTGCTTGGCGGCAAGCTGGGTGCCGAAATCGGAGGGCTTCTTGCGCCGCTGGCCGTGCTGGCCGGGGCCGTACTCGCGCTTATTGACCGGGCTCTTCGGCCGACCCCAGATGTTTTCGCCCATCCGGCGGTCAATCTTGTACTTGGAATTCAAACGCTTGGACATGGTCTCTCGCTTTTCGCTTTGGTGTCCCGGTAGTCCCCGAACGGCCAGCGGCCGCTCGCGGCGGGGCACGGGCAAATATCCCGTACACACGTTCCCAGGAAGAAGCGCGGGACTATAGGCATGGCGCATGCCCTGTCAAGCGCGCCCGACCGGCCCTGTCAGTCTTGCGGGCCCTTGCCGAGCTTGGCACCGCGCAAGGCCGAGATCACGCCGTGTAGGGTGCGCAGCTCCTGCTCGGTCGCCTCGGCCCGCTGGAAGACATTCCGCAGGTTGCGCACCATGATGTAGCGCTTCTCGACGGGATGGAAAAATCCCATCTCATCAAGGGCTTGCTCCAGCCGGCCCAGGAAGTTCATCAGCTCCTCCTTGGTCGCCGGGCGGGACTCGCCGGTCGGCAGGGCTCGGTCAGGGGTCGCATCCCCCGCCATGCGCCACTCGTAGCCGAGCAGCAGGACGGCTTGGGCCAGGTTGAGCGAGGAGAACGCCGGATTGAGCGGTACGGTCACCAGCGCGTCGGCGAAGGTCAGGTCTTCGTTGTCGAGGCCGGAGCGTTCGGGCCCGAAGAGCAGGCCCGTCCCCTCGCCCACGGCTTCGGCCGCCCGTAGCTCGGCCGCCACCGCCCGTGGCGTCAGAACCGGCTTCACCATGTCTCGGGCCCGTGCCGTGGTGGCAAAGACCCGGTTCAACCCGGCCACGGCCTCGCTCACACTGTCGAAGACCTTGGCCCCCTCGATCACCGCCAGGGCGCCCGAGGCCGTCGCTTCGGCGGCCGGGTTGGGCCAGCCGTCGCGCGGCCGGACCAGCCTGAGGTCGAGCAGGCCGCAGTTCAGCATGGCCCGCGCCACCATGCCGATGTTCTCGCCAAGCTGAGGGCCAACGAGAATGACGGCGGGCGCGGCCGTGTCGGCATGATCGGCGGCTTGCGTCTTATCGGTCCCGGCCATGGTCAGCCCCCACAGCCAGCAGAGCGAACGAAGGGCTCAGGACGCCGCGATGCTGACGCCGGCGTCTTTGTCCTTGGCATCGCTGGCGTGAAAGAGCTTCCAGGTAATGGCGTCATAGAGCGCTGAGAAAGAGGCATCGATGATGTTGGGCGACACCCCGATGGTGCGCCATCGCCGGCCGCCTCGCCCGCCACTCTCGATCATCACGCGGGTGACGGCCTCGGTGCCGGCCTGCGGCGTCAGGATGCGCACCTTGTAGTCGACCAGCCACATGGTTTCCAGAATAGGATGGATGGGGGTGAGGGCCTTGCGCAGGGCCTTGTCCAGGGCGTCGACCGGGCCGTTGCCGGTCGCCACGGTCATCATGTCCCGCCCCTCGACAGCGAGGGTTACCGTGGCCTCGGACTCGGTGACCAGCTCCCCGCGCGCGTTCCAGCGGCGGTCGTCCATAACGCGAAAACGCTGCAGGGTGAAGTACTCGGGAACGGTCCCCAGCGTACGCCGGGCCAGCAGCTCGAAAGAGGCCTCGGCCCCGTCGTAGGCGTAGCCGGCGAACTCGCGGTGCTTCACCTCTTCCACCAGGCCGCCGACCTTGGGGTGCTTGGGGTCGATTTCGATGCCGCACTCGGCAAAGCGGGCGAGGATGTTGGAGCGCCCGGCCTGGTCGGAGACCACCACGTGACGGCGGGTGCCGACCGAGTCCGGCGGCACATGCTCGTAGGTCTTCGGGTCCTTGGCGATGGCCGAGACATGCAGGCCGCCCTTGTGGGCGAAGGCACTCTCGCCGACATAGGCGGCGTTGCGCTGCGGCTGGCGGTCGAGACGGTCGTCCAAGAGGCGGGAAAGCGCCGTCAGATGCGTAAGCTGCTCCTCGCCAAGGCCGATCTCGAAGTCGGTCTTGAGCGCCAGGTTGGCGATCAAGGAGATGATGTTGGCGTTGCCGCAGCGCTCGCCCAGCCCGTTGATCGTGCCCTGGACCTGACGGGCCCCGGCGTTCAGCGCCACCAGGGAGTTGGCGACGGCGTTTTCCGTGTCGTTGTGCGTATGGATGCCCAGTCGTTCGCCGGGAATGACCTCGGCGACCTCGGCCACGATGCGCTCGACCTCGTGCGGCAGGGCGCCGCCGTTGGTGTCGCAGAGCACGACCCAGCGGGCACCGGCCTGGTAGGCGGCCTTGATGCAGTCCAGCGCGTAGCCCGGGTTCGCCTTATAGCCATCGAAGAAATGCTCGGCATCGAACATTGCCTCGGCCTTGCGGGCGCCGACGTGGGCGACGCTGTCGCCGATCATGTCGATGTTCTCGCTGAGCGGCACGCCGAGCGCGAGATCGACGTGGAAATCCCAGGTCTTGCCAACCATGCAGACCGCCGGCGCCTTGCTGTTGACCAGCGAGGCCAGGCCGGGGTCGTTCTCCGCCGAGCGGCCCGGCCGGCGGGTCATGCCGAAGGCGACGAAGGTTGCCGTCTCGAAAGCCGGCGGAGCCTCGAAGAAGCGGTCGTCGGTCGGATTGGCGCCCGGCCAGCCGCCCTCCACGTAGTCCACGCCGATGCGGTCCAAGGCCTCGGCAATCGCCAGCTTGTCCGGCACCGTGAAGTCGACCCCCTGCGTCTGCGCGCCGTCGCGCAGCGTGGTGTCGAAGAGATAGACGCGTTTGTCGCTCGTCATAGCAGAGAGGCCTTGGCATCGAGAGGCCGAATGTGCAAGCGATTGCCCGAGAAAAGTGTAAATAGCCCGCCACCCTAAGCGGCTTGTCTGAGACGGGGAGCGTCGATGCGAAAAGACCAGAACGCCATGAAGGGCCTGCGCACCCTGGCCGTCCACGCCGGGGAAGAGCCCGACAAGACGACCGGCGCCTCGGCCCCGAACATCGCCATGGCGACCACCTTCGTGCAGGAGGAGCTGCTGGCCTTCTCCGCCCACGGCGCCGCCGAGCGAGAGTCCTTCATCTATACCCGCTGGGGCAATCCCACGGTGCAGCAGCTCGAGACCAAGCTGGCAGCGCTCGAGGGCGGTGAGGCCTGTCTCGCCTTCGCCTCCGGCATGGCGGCCTCGGCCGGCCTGGTGCTGAGCCTGATGAAGGCCGGGGACCACCTGGTCTGCAGCGACACCAACTATGCCGGCACGGCAGAGCTCTTTCGCGAAACCCTGCCGCGCTTCGGCATGACGGTGACCCCCGTCGATACAGGCGACATGGCATCCCTCGAAGCGGCCATCCGACCGGAGACGAAGCTGGTCTGGCTGGAGACGCCGGCCAATCCCATCCTGCGTCTTGCCGACATCGAAGCCACGGCCGACCTGCTGCGCGGGCGGGGCATTGCGCTCGCCGTCGATTCCACCTTCGCAACGCCCATCGCCACCCGCCCCTTGGCGCTCGGCGCCGACTATGTGGTGCATTCCCTGACCAAGTACATCGGCGGCCATGGCGATGCGCTGGGCGGCGCCGTCATCGGCGGGCTCGACGCCATCGCCGCCTTGCGCCTGGAAGCCGGCATACACCACGGCGGCGTGCTCAGCCCCTTCAACGCCTGGCTGATCATGCGCGGGATGACCACCCTGCCCCTGCGCATGAAGGCGCACGAAGAAGGAGCCATGGCCGTCGCCCGCTTCCTGGAAGGCCATCCCAAGGTGAAGCGGGTGATCTATCCCGGCCTCGAGTCCCATCCGCAGCACCAGCTCGCCAAGCGGCAGATGGCCAACTTCTCGGGCATGCTGGCCTTCCAGGTCGAGGACGGCGCGGCGGTTGCCCAGCGCATGATGCAGGAGCTTGAGGTCTTTCACTACGCCGTGTCGCTCGGCCATCAGCGCAGCCTGATCTACTGGCTCGATACCGAGGAGCTCTTGGGATCGTCCTACAAGCTCGGCGGACAAGCGGCGGAAAGCTACCGCGCCTTCGCCGGAGCCGGGGTCTTCCGCACCTCGATCGGCCTGGAGGACCCGGAGGATCTTTGCGCCGACCTTGCGCGCTGCCTCGACTGAGCCTTTCGGGCTAGCCTTGGCACCAGGGGTTCTCGGTCGGAACGACGTAGACCTGGGCGGGCTCGGGCGACAAGAGCTCTTGGAAGATCCCGGACGCCTTTGCTCCGAGCGGGCCGGGCGCGACCCCGGCGAACGTGGCCGCGACAAGCGTGACCAGGCGGCCTGTGCCGAAGCCGATCGGCTCCAGCGTCGTATAGGGGGTCCAGCAGGCAGGAATCTCCTCGACCTCCACGTCCCTGGGACTCCAACCCTGAGTGACAGGGTCGAAAACGGCAAAAACGCGCGTATCCGCCGGCCTGTTCTGAAGCTCGCCCAACGTGCGGATCGTCGGCACAGGCTCTCCCAGACGCGTGTAGAAGGTGGACATGTTCCGGTTGTTGACGCTGGCGTAGACTTCCGCCTCCGGATTGGCCCGCGCAAACTCGATAACGGCCCGACTGTTCGATACGAAGGCGCGCTTGTCCTGCTGCTTCAGGCCGGTCAGGAGGACCGAGAGCGCGGCAAGCGGCAGCAGGACGGCAAGGCTCCACCGCAGCGACCATTGCGACAGCAGCCAGGCGGCAAGCAGGGTCAGCGGAGCAAAGAACAGGTTGAGATAGTTCGATTGCTTGGTGATGAACTGAAAAGGCGCGAGCGATATCGGCGTGAAGGAAAACACGACCAATAAGCCGGCCGCCCACCAGAGCACGAAGGCGAGGCCGGGGTCGAGGCGGCTGCGAAACCTCACCAGAGCGACAACCGCGGCCAGCGCCGCCAAGGGCCCGAGCAGACCCGTATGCCGGACATCGAACAGCAGATAGCGGAAGTAGTAGAAGGGCTCGGTCTCCTTGTAGCTGCCGATGAAATCCCGCGAGATCTGCATGAAGTAGATGCGGAAGCCGTGGAAAGGGTCTCCCGCTGTCGCCCACATGATGGCGAAGTGACCAAAGAGCATCACAAGCCCGCCGAACCCGACGAAGAACCAGAGATTGCTCCAGCGCCAATAGACCAAAGCATAGAGCCCGAATATCAGCACATAGACGATAATCAGCTCTTTGACCCAGAAGACATAGCCGACCGACAGTCCGCATACAAAATATAGAAGCCGACTCTTTGCCTGTTCAGCAAAGTAAAAAATAACAACTGACAGACTGATGAAAAGAGCAGCGGCCGGATCGGCGTGAATCGCCGTTGCGCCGAGAACATGCATGGGCAAGAACGCCATGATAAGAGCAGCAATCCAGGCAGCTCGCACCCCCCAGATCTTCATGGCAAAGAAGTAAACGAGGACGATTTCAAGCAGAGAACTGACAAGCGAGAAGAGATTGGCGCTCTGCATGCCCGGCCCGAACACCGCCCAGAACGCACCTGACGGCAGATTGTAGCCGTATCTGAGGCCGCCGTTGTAGTGCGCGGCCGTCCACAATCCCTCCCCCACGTCAATCGTCCGCCCCAAGTAAACGACGTCGTCGGAGCCGACCGGACCGCCAAAGAAAAGCTGCCGGATCAGGACCGCAAGTGCTAGTATTGCCAGGAGAGGCAGGGCGCCGTAAGCGGACGTTGACGTACCGGTAGAGTTTGAAATGCTTGCCATTTATCGGACCATCTCCGTCACGCCCCCGTATTCATTCCTTAAGCTTCTAGAGGTAACACTCTAACGCTACGCTAAGCCGGATCTTGAGGGAGGGTTGGCGGCTATGCCGCAGCTATCAGTCGTTATTCCCTGCTACAATGAAGAAGACTGTCTGGCGGAGCTGTATCAGCGCGTGTCGGCCGCTTGTGCGGCGTGCACGGAGCACTACGAGATCGTTCTTGTCAACGACGGCTCAGGCGACCGGACCTGGCCCATGATCCAGGATTACGCCTCGCGCGACCCGCATATCCTGGGGGTCAACCTGACCCGCAATCACGGCCATCAGCTAGCCCTGACGGCCGGCATGACCATGGCGAGAGGCGATCGGATTCTGGTGATCGACGCCGACCTGCAGGATCCGCCAGAGCTCCTCAAAGACATGATGGCCATGATGGACCGGGGCTTCGACGTGGTCTACGGCCAAAGGCGCCAGCGCGCCGGCGAGAGCCTGTTCAAGAAGTCCACCGCCAGTCTCTTCTACCGCGTCCTCTTGCGCCTGAGCGAAACGCCCATCCCGCTCGACACCGGCGACTTCCGCCTCATGAGCCGGCGTGCGCTGGATGCGCTGTTGGCCATGCCTGAGCAGCACCGCTTCGTGCGCGGCATGGTGAGCTGGATTGGCTTCCCGCAAACGGCTCTGCCCTACGACCGCGAAGAGCGCTTTGCCGGAACCACGAAGTATCCGCTCAAGAAGATGGTGCGCTTCGCCATCGACGCGATCACCGGCTTCTCCATCCAGCCGCTGCGCTTCGCCAGTCAGATCGGCCTGGTCCTGGGCGCGCTCGGCGCGCTGCTCGTCGCCTATGTCATTGTGGCTTGGCTGGCAAATGAGACCGTGGCCGGCTGGACCAGTCTTATGGCCGTGGTCGTCGTGCTCGGCAGCGTGCAGATGTTCGTTCTCGGCGTGATCGGCGAGTACCTCGGGCGCCTGTACATGCAGTCCAAGCAGCGCCCGCTCTTTCTTGTTCAAGATATTGCGTGCCAAGCCAAGGTCGATGCCGAACGGGCCGCACGGCTCGGCTTCGTTGCGCCGGATGCCACCGCTCGCGACCAGCAAGTGGTGAGTCTGGACCAGCGCCAAATCCAGGATGGAGCTCAGGCGATCCAATGACCCAAGCAAAGCGCAAAGACGATCCCGTCATCCAAGCTGACGTTCAGCAGGCGGA
>JANQIA010000327.1 GCA_028282405.1 Rhodovibrionaceae bacterium | reverse complement strand
CATCAACGAGCAGATCGGCCTGCTCGTGCAGGTGGAGACCATCGAGGCGGCGGGCCGGCTGGACGCGATCTGCGCCGTCGAGGGGGTCGATGCGGTCTTTATCGGGCCGGGCGATCTGGCCGCCAGCATGGGCCACCTGATGAATCCCGGCGCCGCCGAGGTGCAGGCGCAGATGGCCAAGATTGCCGAGGTCTGCAACAAGAACGGCATGACTGCCGGCACGCTCGCCTTCGGCACTGAGGACGCCAAGCGCTACGTCGAGATGGGCTACCGAATGGTCGGCGTCGGCTCCGACGTCGGGCTGCTCAAAAAGGGCGCGGCCGAGAGCCTCGCTGCTTTCGCCGATCGCTGACAGCCAGCCGCGCCGAGGGTCGATCATGCCGAAGGTTCTCTTCGTCGGAGACATTCACCAGGCCGGGCATCGTCTGTTCGACAGCCGCCCGGACTATGAGCGGGTGCTGTTCAAGGACCCGGTGCGCGCCGATCTGATGCAGCGCATCGGTGAGGCGGACGCCATCGTCCTGCGCAAGCTGGACCTGACCCGCGAGGTGCTGGAGCAGGCGGGGCGGCTCAAGATCGTCTCCCGCCACGGGGTCGGCTGCGACAACATGGATGTGCCCTTCCTGACCGAGCGGGGCATTCCCGTCGCCACCATCGGCACCGCCAATGCGGACTCGGTGGCCGAGCACGCCATGATGCTGCTGCTCGCCGTCGCGCGGCGCCTGCCGCACTGCATGGCCGTGGTGAAGAGCGCCAGCGACGCAGACCGGGTGGGCTTCCTCGAAAGCCGCGATGCGGTCGGCACCATGGAGCTCAAGGGCCGGACCCTGCTGATTGTCGGCTTCGGCCGCATCGGCCGGCGTTTGGCAACGCTGGCCGCCGCCTTCGACATGCGAATCGTCGTGGCCGATCCCTTCGTCGAACCGGCGGCGGTGGAGGGCTTGGGCTACCGTCACGTCGCGAACTTCGAAGACGCGCTGGGGGAGGCCGACGCTGTTGTGCTCTCGCTGCCGGCGGACCCCAAGGCGCCGCCGCTGTTTCAGGCGGCCCAGTTCGCCGCCATGAAGCCGGGGTCGGTCTTCGTCAATGTCTCCCGCGGCAGCCTGGTGAACGAAGCCGACCTGGCCGAGGCGGTCGGGCGCGGGCATCTCTTGGGGGCGGGCACGGATGTCTGGCACAAGCTGCCGCCCGGCCCCGATCATCCCTTCATGGCGGTGGAGGGCTTGGTGATGACGCCGCACTGCGCCGCCCACACCGAAGCCTGCCTCAGCCGCATGGCGGAGATCTCGGTGCAGAACGTCTTCGACTTCTTCGACGGGCGCCTGAACCCGCAGGTCGTCTTCAACCCCGAGGCTCTGCGGCAGAGCTAGCGAACCAAAATCGATACCAGTGCTTCTCAGGCGCCCGCTGCATCTAGTTCGGCCTGCGCGTCGTATTGGAAGCGTTCGGCGTCGCTGAGAAAACTCTGCTGATGCACGATGGTGCTGTCTGGGCCAATCAGGATGACTCCGTAGGCAGGTGGCTCGAGGCTGACCACGTTCGCGCGCCCTTCGCTGAGGTCCAGGCTGTTTTGATGGTTGGTGCCCGGCACGCTTGAGAGGGGGATGCCGCGCCAGCTACCAGCGATCGGCCGGTGAACATGGCCGAAGAAGAGGTGGCGAATGTTGGGGAAACGGCCGACGACGTCGGCTAGGCCTTCGCTTTGCAGGATCCGGTACTGGTCGAGGCGTGGCATGCCGATCTCCATCGGCGGGTGATGGAGAAAGAGATAGACGGGCTCGTCCTCGGCTTCGGTCAGGGCGCGCTCCAGCCAGCGGCAACGTTGCCTGCAATAGACGCCGGAATGGATGCCGGCTTCCACCGTATCGAGAAACAGAAACACACCGGCGGGCGTGTCGAGGCGCGATTGCAGGAAGCCGTCTTCATCGGCCTCGATGTCTGGAAAGGCGGCCCTCAGCGCGCTCCGGTCGTCATGATTGCCGGGTATCAGGCGATAGGGGACGAGAAGCTCCGAGAGGATCTGCCTGAGAATCCGATAGGCCTCGGGGGCCGCAGCGTCCGTCAGGTCGCCGGAGAGCACACAGAGCGCGGCGTCCGCGTGATTGCGATTGATGTCCGCAACCGCCTGGCACAGCCGTTCGGCCGGGTCCAGCGTGAAAAGGCGTTTGCCCTCGGGCACGATATGGCAATCGGTGAGCTGCAAGAGCTTGAGCGGTTTGTTTGGCATCGTCCCTGTCATCTCCGGTCTTGTCTCCAACGTCATCCCTTCAGGGCGCCGAGGCTGATCCCCTCGATGAAGCGCCGTTGTGCCGCAAGAAAGGCGACGACCAGGGGGGCTGTGATGATCACCGTGCCGGCCATCAGCTCGCCGTAGCTATCGCCCGCTTCTTCGGAGCGGAAAGCGAGGATGCCGAGCGGCGGTGTGCTGAGCTCCGGCGAGCGCAGCACGATCAGCGGCCAGAACAGATCGTTCCAGTGGGACACCACGGAGAAGATGCCGAAGGCGGTTGCCGCCGGAATGGTGAGCGGCAGCACAATGCGGACCATGATGCTCACCTCGCTGCAGCCGTCGATCCTTGCGGCATCCAGAAGCTCGTCCGGAATGGTGCGGAAGAACTGATAGAACAGGAACACGGCGAAGACGGAGGAGATGAAGGGGACGATGAGCGCCGTATAGCTGTCCGTCAGGCCCGTTTGAGCCAAGCCGATGAAAATGGGTAGCGAGGTGGCCTGGATGGGAATCAAGAGGCCGAACAGCACGAGGCCGAGCATCGCGCCACGGCCCGGAAAGCGGAACTTCGCCAATGCGTAGGCGCAGGGCACCGCGAAGATGAGCTGGAAGAACAGGATGCCCGCACAGACGATCACGCCGTTGAGCAGGTAGCGCAGCAGCGGCTCCTGATCGAGCGCGCCGATGTAGTTCGACAGTCCGGCGAACTGCTCCGGGATCGGGCTCAAGCCGCCGGCGAAGATCTCGTCGGCGGGCTTCAGCGAAAATCCGAGCATGTAGATGTAGGGCAGCAGCAGAATGCCGGCCGCCAGCGACAGGATGATCAGGCGACCGGCAGCAAAGCGCTGCGGTCCGCGTTTCGCCTGTGTCTTGGTCGCGGTGCTGTTGATTGCCTGGGTCATTGATAGTGCACCGAGCGGTCCATCAGCCGGTAGCTGACCAACGTCAGGACCAGCAGAAAGAGGACGAAGACGACCGTGATCGCCGAGGCATAGCCGACCTGGAAGAACAGGAAGCCTTCCTGATAGATGGTGAAGAGCAGGACTTCCGAGGCACGCCGTGGGCCGCCGCCGGTCAGGGCCGCCACCGTTTCGAAAACTCGGAACGATCGCAGGAGCATGATGATCACCACGAACACCAGCGTCGGCCCGAGCAGGGGAAGAGTGACGGTCCAGAAGCGCTCCCACGGCCGATCGGCGCCGTCCACCGCGGCTGCGTCGTAGAGCTCGGAGGAGATCGACTTCAAGCCGGCCATGAACAGCACCATGGTGTAGCCGGCGTTCTCCCAGATCGCGATGCCGGCGAGCGTGGGCAGAACCAGAGCCGCGTCGCTCAAGAAGCGCTGCGCCGGCAGGCCGGCCAGCAAGAGCGCAGAGTTCACCGGCCCTAGGGTTGGGTGAAGCAGGAACTCCCAGACGATCGCCATGGCGACGGTGGTCGAGACCACGGGCAAGAAACAGGCCGAGCGGAAGAAGGCGCGGCCCAGGCGCGAGCTCTCGACCAATACGGCGAGCCAAAGCCCAAGCATGACCGAGATCGGTGTCACCATCAGAGCGTAGAGGATCGTGTTGGTCGCCGAGATGCGCGGCACCCGGTCGCTCACCAGTTGCTCGTAGTTGGCGAGGCCTGCGAAGGACACGGTCGCTTCCCCGAGCTTCCAGTCGGTGAAAGACATCACGACGACGATCGCTGTTGGCGCGAGCACGAAGATGCTGAAGGCAATGACGAACGGGACGACGAAGCCGCAGCCGATCAGCGCATTCGACAGGTGCGGGGGCGCCTTGGGCCTGCCTGCCGCAAAGGCGCGGTGGCGCACTTGCATGTCAGACGCCGGCGAGCTGTGTAGCGCTGTCATCGCTGGCCTGAAGGTTGAGGGGTATGGCGTCGCCCGGCTCCGACGGCTCCTGAGAGGGCACGAGCGCAAGCCGCTTCCCGTCGTCGCCGAAGACATGCAGCTTGTCTGGGTGAAAGCGGACGGCGGCTTGCTGCCCGACGTCCAGGCGATCGATGGCCTCGCTGTCCACGCGGACCACCGCCTCGGTGCCGGCTTGGGCCCCGGTGAGCGAGACGTGGGTCAGCGCTTCGGAGCCCAGAAACTCCTGATGGGTCACGACCACCGGAAGCGCGTCCATGGTAGCCCCTGGCACACCCTCGTCACGGCCGGCCGCAAGTGCGATGTGCTCGGGGCGTATGCCGATTTGGACCGGTCCGTCGTGCGCGGCGGCGGTGCGGGCAACAATGCTGCCCGTCGCCGTCAGCCGGACACAGCCTCGCTCCACCACGCCCTCGAACAGGTTCATCTTCGGTGAGCCAATGAACAGCGCAGCGCGCACGTCGCTTGGCCGATGATAGATTTCCCGCGCCGTGCCGATCTGGACGATCTGCCCTTCGATCATGATGGCGATGCGGTCGGCCATGGTCATGGCTTCCGTTTGGTCGTGGGTCACGTAGATCGCCGTGGTGCCGAGCTTTCTTTGCAGCTGGACGATCTCTGCTCGCGTGCTGGCGCGTAGCGTCGCGTCGAGATTGGACAGCGGCTCGTCGAGCAGGAAGAGCTTGGGTTGGCGGATAAGCGCCCGGGCCAGCGCCACCCTTTGGCGTTGGCCGCCGGAGAGCTGCCGCGGCTTACGGTCGAGCAGAGACGCGATCTCCACTTGGGCCGCCGCTCGCTCCACCGACTCCCGTATCGCCTTGCGAACATGTTTCACCCGGCCGCTGACGTGGCGGACGAAAGGCAGGCGCTCGACGCGGGTCAGGTCTCGCATGACCAACGGCAGAGATAGGTTCTGCGCCACCGTCATGTGGGGATAAAGCGCATAAGACTGGAAGACGACGGCTACGTCCCGTTGCTTGGGGGCCATGGCGTCTACGACCTGCCCGTCCATCAGGACATGCCCGTCGTCGTGGGTCTCCAAGCCGGCGACGATACGCAGAAGGGTCGACTTTCCACAGCCGGACGGCCCGAGGATCGCGACGAACTCGCCAGGCGCGATCGACAGGTCGATGCCGCGGAGGACCCGCGTGTCACCGAAGGACTTTTCGAGGTTGAGGATCTCGATGTGCGCCATGACACAACCCGCAAAGAGGTCCAGCCGCGCGAAGCGGCCGGACCCGTCTCAAAGTAGCCCGTTGCCCGTCAGGGAAGCAGGCGATTGATCTCTTCTTCCAAGGAGACCAGGGCTTCCTCGGGTGTTAGCGAGTTATCGACGACGCTTTCGAGGTGCTCACCGATCACGGTGTCGATCTTCAAGCTGTTCTCGCCGGGGAACTGAAACCACCCCCGCACCAAGGAGATCTGCTCGACCGCCGTCTTGTGATTGGGGCGCGTATCGAAGTAGCCCTTCAGCAGCTTCGGATCATCGAGGGCCAGCGTGTTGACCGGTGTATAGCCGACCAGCTTGATGACCTCCGTCGTGCCAACGGGGCCGGTCGAGAACTTCACCCAGCGCCAGGCCGCATCGAGCACCGCTGGGTCCTCTTCGGCCGCCGTCGTGATCATCGCCACGTTGCCGCCGGTGGGAAGACGGCCGCTTGCGACACCCATGGGATGATTGCTGGTGCGTAGCTCGAAGCGGTCGCCGATGGATTGCTCGAAGTTGAACAGTCGCGAGATGGAGTCGATGACGAAGCCCATCCGGCCGGCGATGAACTGCTGCCGTTGAGCCTGATCGCCCACGGCCATCATGCCGCCTTCCTCGCTCATCCGGTCGTAGAGACCCATCGCCGTCTGCCAGGCCGGATCGTCGATCAAGGCGACCTTGCCTGCACCGGGTTGCATCATCTCGCCGCCGTTGCTGAACAAAGCGCCCTGGAAATACCAGGCACCGTACCAGCTAGCCGCGTAGGGCAGGTACATCCCCGCATAGTCCGGCCCCAGATCGTCGATCTTGCCGGCGAGCTCAATGATGCCGTCCCAGTCGGTCGGCATGTTGTCGGGGTCGCCGCCGACCTGACGCACCAGATCGGCGTTGTAGTAGGTCAGCGACATGGAAATCGCGAAAGGCAGCGCGAGCTGGCGGCCCTCGAAGCGGCCCACGCTCTGCAAGGAATCGGACCAGCCGTTCTCTTCGAAGGTTTCACCGTCCCGCTCCATCAGGGGCGCCAGATCGACCGCCAGGTTGCGGTCGGCCACGGTGGGCACAAAGGACAGTCCGAGGTAGTTGACGTGCGGCATGTCGCCGACGACGGCATCGCGCAGAAGCGCTTGAACGTTGTCGCCGTAGTTCTTCTGAGCACCGCGGAACGTCACGGTGACGTCGGGATTCTGCGCCTCGAACTCCTGCTTCAAGGCTTCGAAAACCCCGTCGAAGATCTGCGGCTGGGAATACTGAACGATAAGCTCTACGGGTTCTGCCTTGGCAGTTGCCGGCAGCGTGACTGCCGTGCCCAGGCTGAGCGCCGTCAGCGCAGCGAACGCCGTACGTCGAGTGATGGAAATGTCCATGGATGCCTCCGTCTGGCCAAGCCTGCGCGGCCGGGGAGGAGTGCTCTGCTTGTTGGCCCTTCCACTCAAAGAGAGAGAGAAGGGATCCGCGCTCCGCCCTACCGCGTGGCTAAGCTAGGCGGCTTTCATGACAAGCTGATTGCATCTAGATCAATAGATCTTCTTTTTTATGTTTCGAAAACCAACTCGAACCGACCGCCGGGCGACCGGTTGCTGCCGCGCTCGATGGGAACGCCGTCGCTGTCCACATTGACCGTGTCCACCACCAGGACGGCGAAGTCGCTTGGTAGTCGCAGCGCGGCCGCTTCCTCCAAGGTCGCGTCCCGGGCGTGAACCCGCGTCCAGCGCCGTGTGTAGTCGTCTATGCCCAGAGCCTTGAGCGCCGCCGTAACGGAGCCCAAGCGATCGAAGGCGTCAGCGATGCCGGCAAAGCGCGCAGCGGGGAAATAGCGTGTGGTCAAGGTGACGACCTCACCGTCGATGTCCCGCAGATCGTCGAACGCCACGCAGGGCGTGCCAGGGGCAATGGCCAAATCCTCCGCGATCTGCGGACTTGCCTGTTCCTCCCATTGGCGTAGCAGCTTGCCCCTCACCTTGAGGTCCAGCTTCGCGATGTTCTCGGTGAAGCGGGTGCGCTCGCTGACAGGGTAGGCGAGCTTGGGGACTTTGACGAACATGCCTCGCCCCTGCTCGATGGTGATCGCGCCACGATCTCTCAGAGCGGCAAGCGCTTGGCGAATGGTGTGCCGATTGACGCCGAAGCGAAGGGCCAGCTCGGCTTCCTTCGGCAAGCGGTCGCCGGCCTTGTAGACGCCATTGGCGATGTCTTCGCTCAAGACCTCTTCAATTTCGCGCCAAAGAATCTTCCCCGGTTTGCGCATCTAACTGTGCGTGTCTCTCTGAGATCGTTGGCTGATTTGTGTTCGCTGTGCGTCAGGCGGCAAGGTAGTCAGATTGGTAGCGCAAGTCACCGCTTGCAACCATCGGTGCGGCAATCTCGGCTCAGTCTGTGCCTCTGACGCCGCCGCACTGCGCCGTCCACACCGAAGCCTTCTTCAGCCGGATCTCCTTGACGGCCTTTCGGCCATTGTGACAGGTGGCCGGGGCTATGCGGGTTCCACCCGCTGGGCGGGCTATGCCACGCGGCCGATGCCGGAGGTGCTGGCCGAGATCGAGAAGGTCGCCGCCGCAGCCAAGGCGGCCGGCAAGGCCTTCGCGACCTTCGTGCCCGATGTCGCCAAGGCGCGGGATTGGCGCCGCTTCGGCTTCTCCATGTTCTTCGTCGCCTCGGAGCACGCCTGGATGCTGGCGGGCGCGCGGGCCGCTGCGAGCGGCATCAAGGCGTTGGACGAACAGGTTTCACGGTCTTAGCTCGCTGTTGAGTTCCGCTCGATCAGGCGGCCCGGCACCAGCACGGTGGAGGGCAGCACCGGCGCGCCGTCGTCGGAGGACTCCAGAATACGCAGGGTCTCGGCGACCATGCGATTGATCGGCTGCCGGAAGGTGGTGAGGCCGAAGCTGGGCCAGGCGGCGGCGGCGATGTCGTCGAAGCCGACGACCCAGACGTCCTCGGGAACGCGCAGGCCACCGACGCGGCGCATGCCGTCGAGAACGCCCAGCGCCATGATATCGTTCGCCGCGAAGATCGCGTCCGGCCGCTCTTTCAGATCGAGCAGCTCCTCCGCCGCGCGCAGGCCGCCCTCGAAGGTGAAGTCGCCGACGCGGCGCGGTGGCGCCGGCAGGCCGGCGGCGGCCAGGCCGGCGGTGAAGCCGCGCTCGCGGTAGAGGCTGGTCGAGGCGCCCGCCAGCCCGGCGACGAAGGCCGGCCGCTTGCGGCCGCTCTCGACCAGGAAGTCCGCAATCTTGCGCCCGCCCGCCTCGTTGTCGCAGCCGACAGCGCTGAGTGCGGCGCCTTCCACTGTGCGGTTGAACAGCACGACGGGCACCGGCGCCGACTCGCAGGCCGCCGTCATCTCTGCCGTCGGTCGGGCCGAGGTGATGACCACGCCTTCGACGCTGTAGCCTAGCGCCTGGGGCAGCAGCGCCTCCAAGGGCTCATCCTCTCCGGGCGTGAACAGCATGACCCGCTTTCCACGGCTGGAGAGCGCGCGGGCGAAGGTTTCCAGCACCGCCGGGTAGAAGGGGTTGGTCACCTCGCTCATCAGCAGCGCGATCATGCCGGAGCGCCGGGTGATCAGCCCGCGGGCGAGGGGGTTCGGCTGATAGCCCAGCGCCGTTGCGGCCTGCATCACCCGCGACTTGGTCTGCTTGGCGATGCTGGCGTTGGGCGTGAAGGCGCGCGAGACGGCGCTGATCGAAACGCCCGCGGCGCGCGCCACGTCCGCGGCGGTCGTGCGCTCTCCTTTCGGCTTGCCGTTCTTCCGGGGTTTCAAGGCACCTGCTTTTCTTGCTTCGGGTCGGGATGCGACCGGAACCGCAGGGTGAGTGTAGCGATGGCGCCCGCGTCGTCTGCAAAGCGTGAAGGGTTCTGACGTCTTGGTGGGGTTGAGTATGCCAATTTGCGCAAACCTATGCAAACCGACGTCGTAACTCGCTGTGGTCGGCGAAGCACTGCAGCATCCCTCGTTGTCGAGAAAATGGAAGTTTAGTGATTTGATATAACGATACTATTTTCTGAATCTCATCGATTCTTGCAGTTGCTCATCTTGGCGAAGAACCGTAGAGCGGAGCGCATCACCGTTTCAATTGTCAGATTTTCAGATATAAATGAAAAGCTTTGCAACATATTTTCTGAGGCGATAAGGAGGAATGACGTGACGTTTCGCAAACGAAGAAAACGAGCCTAGGGAGGTCTACGGATCACGCTCAAATCCTGCATGCGCCTGGCGGCTGTCGTGCCCATCGCTCCGCCGGCCGTGGCTCGAACGGCCAGTGCCGAGACGCGCCTGGCCTTCATCGTCTCCGGGACGGACGGCTATCAGGCCTCCGTGGTCGAGACCGGCGCGACGGTCGACAACTTGAAGCGCATGAAGCTGCTCGGCGTAGAGCCGGACTGGGTGCGCGGCACCAACGGCGAGCTGGCGGACGCGATCAAGGGCGGTCGCACGACCGGTTTCATCAAATCTGCCGTCTACCGTTCCAATTCGGCAGCCGTATGCTGAACCGACGCCCGGCGTTCGGCGGCAGCCACTGACTGTACAACACACGAGGATAGGATGATCGAATACCTGAAGCGGGGTAAGCAGGAAGCGGATCGCGCGGCCGACGATGCCAAGGTGCGGGCAGTGGTCGAGAGCACCCTCGCCGACATCGACGCACGCGGCGATACAGCGGTGCGGGAGCTCAGCGAGAAGTTCGACGACTACAGCCCGCCCTCCTTCCGCCTGTCCCCGTCCGAGATCGACGCGTTCATCAACCGTGTCTCCGCGCGCGACATGGAGGATATCGCCTTCGCCCAGAAGCAGGTGCGCACCTTCGCCGAAGCGCAACGGGCCTCCATGCAGGATATCGAGA
This sequence comes from Rhodovibrionaceae bacterium, assembly GCA_028282405.1. Taxonomy (GTDB): domain Bacteria; phylum Pseudomonadota; class Alphaproteobacteria; order Kiloniellales; family DSM-21159; genus JANQMX01. The sequence goes on along the minus strand of JANQIA010000327.1, from coordinate 24,150 downwards.
TCGAGACCCTGCCCGGCGTCGTGCTCGGCCATAAGAACATCCCGGTGCAGTCGGTCGGCTGCTATGTCCCGGCCGGCAAGTTCCCCATGGTGGCCTCGGCGCACATGTCTGTGCTCACAGCGTCCGTTGCGGGTGTTCCGCGCATCGCGGCCGCGACGCCGCCCTTCAAGGGCGAGCCCAACCCGGCGGTGGTGGCGGCCATGCATCTCGGCGGCGCGCACGAGATCTATGCCTTGGGCGGCATCCAGGCGGTCGGCGCCATGGCGCTCGGCACCGAGACGATCAAGCCGGTGCACATGCTGGTCGGGCCGGGCAACGCCTATGTCGCCGAGGCCAAGCGCCAGCTCTTCGGGCGGGTCGGGATCGATCTCTTCGCCGGGCCGACCGAGACCATGGTGATCGCCGACGAGACGGTCGACGCGGAGATCTGCGCGACCGACCTGCTCGGCCAGGCCGAGCACGGCTACAACTCGCCGGCCGTCCTGGTCACCAACTCCCGCCGGCTGGCGGAGCAGACCATGGTCGAGATCGACCGGCTGCTGGAGATCCTGCCGACGGCCGATACCGCGGCGGTCTCCTGGCGCGACTACGGCGAGGTCATCCTCTGCGACAGCTATGAGGAGATGCTGCAGGTGGCCGACGAGATCGCTTCGGAGCATGTCCAGGTGATGACCGAGCGCGACGACTGGTTCCTGGACAACATGACCTGCTACGGCGCGCTCTTTCTCGGTGCGCGCACCAATGTGGCCAACGGCGACAAGGTGATCGGCACCAACCACACCCTGCCGACCAAGAAGGCGGGGCGCTACACCGGCGGGCTCTGGGTCGGCAAGTTCCTGAAGACCCACAGCTATCAGAAGGTCACCTCGGACGAGGCCGCCGCAGAGATCGGCGCCTACTGCTCGCGTCTCAGCATGCTGGAGGGCTTCGTCGCCCATGCCGAGCAGGCCAACGTGCGGGTTCGGCGCTACGGCCGCAAGAACGTCCCCTATGGCGCGGCGGCCGAATAGCGGCTAACGGAGTCCGCGATCCATCGCGCTGAGGAGGCTTCGTCGATGACCGGCCATGAGTCCGATATAGAGCTGCCCGAACCGCCGAGCTTTCGTCTCGACGGGCGCCGCGCGCTGGTCACCGGCGCCAGCTCCGGCATCGGGCTCGGCTGCGCCGTGGCGCTGGCCGCAGCCGGCGCGCAGGTGACGCTGGCGGCACGAACCGCGAATCGGTTGGATGCTCTGGTCGAGGCCTTCGGCGCGCGCGGCTGGCAGGCGGAGGCTCTGCCCCTGGACGTCGCCGACATCGAGGCGACGGCTGCGGCGGTGGCGGCGCGTGGACCCTTCGAGATCCTGATCAACAGCGCCGGGCTCGCGCGTCACGGCCCGGCCGACAAGACCGAGGCGGCCGACTTCGACGCGGTGATGAACCTGAACCTGCGCGGCGCCTATTTCCTGACCCAGGCCGTCGCCCGCGGCTTGATCGCCGCCGGCAAGCCGGGCTCGCTGATCAACGTCTCCAGCCAGATGGGGCATATCGGCGGCATCGACCGTGCGGTCTACTGTGCCTCGAAGTTCGCCGTCGAAGGCTTCACCAAGGCCATGGCCATCGAGTGGGGCGGCCACGGCATCCGGGTGAACACGCTCTGCCCTACCTTCGTGCGCACGCCCTTCACCCAGGCGACCTTCGACGATCCCGACCGGGTCCGTTGGATCGAGGAGAAGATCAAGCTCGGCCGCGTCGGTGAGATCTCCGACGTGATGGGCGCCGCCGTCTACCTGGCCTCGGACGCCTCCGCGCTCGTCACGGGGACGGCCTTGATGGTCGACGGCGGCTGGACCGCCGGCTAGTTGCTTCGCCGCGCGATCCGCTGCCCCACGGTCAGGTGAACATGTCCGCCGTGATGCCGGCGTACCAGCCGTCGGCCTCAAGCTTGGTCTGCTCGCGCACGTCAGCCGTCTCGCCCACCTCGCTGATGAAGCCGTCGAGCTTCGAGATCTTCTCGTCGGTCGGCTCGTAGTTGGCGCCCACCTTGACCGTATCGTCCGGTGCCACCGTGCTCCAACAGGTGTTGCGGAACTTGGCCGGGAAGACACGCGACCCGGTCAGCTCGTGACGGATGGCCATGGCCGCGACCTTGGCCTGACTGTTGGCCGAGAAGGCGGACTTGGGCATGTCGCCCGGATTGCAGGCATCGCCCACCACGTAGACGCCTTCGGCCATCTTGGAGGCCATGGTTGCCGGCACGATGGGGCACCAGCCGCTGTCATCCGTGAGACCTGCCGCCTGCGCGATGGCGCCGGCCCGCTGCGCCGGGATGACGTTGGCGACCGCCGCCTTGTGGGTCTCGCCACCGGCCGTGAGCGTCATGTTGGCGGCGTCCACCGACTCGATTTCGCCGCCGAAATCCCCGGGAACCCACTCGATCATGCCCTCGTAGTGGTTCTCCCAGGCCTCCTGGAACAGCGCCTGCTTGGAGTGCTTCGTCTTCGGGTCGAGGACGAGGATCTTCGAATTCGGCTTATGCTGCTTAAAGACATGGGCGACCATGCTGATCCGCTCGTAAGGCCCCGGCGGGCAGCGGAAGGGGTTGGGGGGCGCTGCCATGACGAAGAGGCCGCCATCTTCCATGGCATCGAGCTGCTTCTTGAGCAGCAGCGTCTGCGGCCCGGCCTGCCAACTGTGCGGCATGACGTTGGCCGCGGCTTTGCTGTAACCCGGAATGGCGTCGTAGATGATATCGATGCCCGGCGCGACGGCCAGCGCGTCGTAGTCGAGCGTGGCGCCGCTGGCGAGGCGCACCCGCTTGGCCGTGGTGTCGACCTCGACCGCGCGCTCGTAGACGGGCTTGACCCCGTACTTGTTCGCCAAGGTCGAATAGTCGTGGGTGATCGAGTCGAAGTTGCGCAGGCCGCCGATGTAGAGGTTGCTATAGAAGCAGGTGCTGTAGAGCGGCGTCTCCTGCACCAGGGTGACGTCGATCTCGCCCTTGCTGTCGCGCGCTACGTACTTGGCGAGCGTGGCGCCGCCGGCGCCCCCGCCGATGACGACCAGGCGTCCCTTGCTTTGCGCTCTGACAACCGCTGGCGCGGCCAGCGTGCCGAGGCCCAAAGCGATACCCATTCCTTTGGCGAAGCGCCGTCTCGTAATGGTCATTATCTTCCTCCCGTTCTGCTTTGTTGTTCTGTCTCTAACGCTACTCCCGAATGCTCGTGTAGTAGACCGCCAGGGCTTCGATCTCCTCGTCGCTCAGTGCATTGGCGACGCTGACCATGGCCGGGTTGCTGCGGCGGCCGCTTTTGTATTCCCGCATGGCCACGATGAAGTAGTCCTGCGGCAGATGCCCCAGGGGCGGGATGGCGCCTTCGTAGGCGTCGAGGCGATGGCAGGTCGAGCACTGCGAGGACAGGTACTGCCCGTACTCGAAGAGCTCATCCGCCGCGCTCGGCGCCGGGGCGGCAGCCATCACCAGAGGCGCCGCGAGAGCGGCGCCAAGCAGGTGGGCCAAACGTGTCAGGTGAGCCATGTCACCTCCCATACCGGCTCCCTGTCTCGGGTGAGGCTTGTCCCGGGGCCGGTCGATTTGCAGTGCCCTGTTAGAGGGGCAGCTGGTCTTGTATTGCCTCGATGCCTGCCTTGGCGCAGTCGTCGTCCTCTGCACCGCCGGGCGCGCCTGACACGCCAACCGCACCGACCATCGCGCCGCCAACGGAGATCATCACACCGCCGCCGAGCATCAGGGCGTTGGTGATGTCCCGGGCTCCGGACTGGGGCGAGTCGCCCTCGGTCGCCGTGACCAGCTCCGAGGTGTCGGCGCGGAAGCTGACCGTGGTCCAGGCCTTGCGAATGGCCGTCTCGGGCGTGTGCGGGCCGGCAAAGCGATCGCGCACCAGGGCTTGCGGTACGCCGAAGCGGTCGACCACCGCCACGGCAACCTGGAAGCCCTTCTCGTTGCAGTCTTCCATGGCCGCTTCGGCCAGCTCTATGGCCAGATGCGGCGACAGCACCTGGAAGGTGACCAGAGCATCGTCCTCTGCCAGAGCCGGCGTCAGGGCCGGACCCAGGGCCGTTGCGGTCAGGCCGAGCATGATTGCGGTGGCGATTGCGTGACGCCTCAACATAGTTTGCGCTCCCTCTCCCGTAGCGTTCTTTTAGCTCCCGGCGCGCTCTTCGAGACGGTCCAGGAGGTCTTGCAGCATCGGCCAAAAGAAGTGCTCGCCGGGATAACCGACGATGCGACCGATCTCTTCGCCGTCCTCCACCAAAACGAAGGTCGGCGTGAAGTGAATGGCTTGAATGGCGCGCAGGTCGGCCGGCCGTTCGTCGGCCTTGTCGATGCGCCTGAGGGGGGCCTGCTGTCCCTCCTCGGTCTTGTCGTAGATCCCGCCGATGTCCCGCTGCCAGGCGGCGCACCAGATGCAGCCGGCTTCTTCGAACATCACCAGTTGCGCCGCCGCCAGGGGTTGGGAGACCGCGATCATCGGCGCAAGGATGCAGCCGGCCGCCACCGCCAGAGCGGCACGGTGGCCCATGACTCTTGGGGGCGTGGCTCTTGCGCGTTGCGGTTCCGTCATCGGCACTTCACATTCATTCTTGATATATTGTCAAAACCGAATACGATGCTGCAAGCAAATAAACGAGGCATCCGGCAAGAGGCAGGCCAACTGCACAGCACGAGCCGGGAGGAGGAAACCTTGAGCCTGAGGAGAGCGTTATCCGCGATTGCGCTTTGCGCATCCATGGCGGTGGTCGGACCCGCTTCGGCGGAAAGCCTTGTCACCTACACGATCGTCGACGACTTCAGCATTCCCGAGTCCCTGACGGGGGCGCCGGGAGACCCGGTGAAGGGCCGGGAGGTGGCCATCAACCGACGGCTCGGCAACTGTCTTGCCTGCCACGTGATGCCGATCCCCGAGCAGCCTTTTCACGGCGAGACCGGCCCCGATCTGGACGGTGTCGCGGACCGCTACACCGAAGGCGAGCTGCGTCTGAGGGTCGTCGATTCGAAGTCGATCAATCCCTATACGATGATGCCGGCCTTCTATCGGGTCGAAGGATTTCACCGGGTGATGGAACGCTTCGCGGGCAAGCCGATCCTCACGGCCCAGGAGGTCGAGGATGTGGTCGCCTATTTGATGACCCTGAAGGAAGAGTAGAGGACTGCCGTCCTCGCCACCGCGTGACGTGCGCGAAGATGGCGGCAAACCAGGAGAGCACTATGAGCAAAACCCTCGCGGCGCAGACCGTCAGCCGCCGACAGTTCGTGATCACCGTGGCGGCGGGCTCGGCGGCCGCGGCCGCCCTGTCCCTTGCCGCGCCGAGCGCGGTCTTCGCAACCGAAGACGCCAAGACGCTGGACGAAGCGATCAAGCATGTGGTCGGCGATAAGGAGCTGATGGACGGCGCCAGCGTGATCACGTTGGAGCTGCCGCAGATTGCCGAGAACGGCAACACCGTGCCGCTCGGCATCAGCATCGACAGCCCGATGACCGAAGCCGATCACGTGACCTCGGTGCATCTCTTTGCCGCCGGCAATCCTCGGCCCGACGTGGCGAGCTTCAACTTCTCGCCGTCCAACGGCTATGCCGAGGCGGCAACCCGCATGCGCTTGGCCAAGACGCAAGACATCATCGCCATCGCCGAGATGTCGGACGGCAAGGCCTACATGACGCGCGCCGAGGTCAAGGTGACCATCGGCGGTTGCGGCGGTTGATCCCGATCGAATCTGAAGAGGACTGAAAAGACATGGCGCAACCAAAGCCACGCGTGCGCGTTCCCAAGAAAGCGGACAAGGGGGAAGTGATCGAGATCAAGACTCTGATCTCCCATCCCATGGAGTCCGGGCAGCGCAAGGACCGCAAGACCGGCGAGCTGATCCCGCGCAAGATCATCAACAAGTTCGCCTGCGTCTATAACGGCAACGAGGTCTTCAGCGCGGACCTGCACCCGGCCATTTCGGCCAATCCTTATTTTTCCTTTTTCGTGAAGGTCGAAGAGAGCGGTGAGTTCGAGTTCACCTGGGTCGACGATGACGGCTCGGTCTATTCCCAAGTAAGCAAGATAACGGTCAGCTAAAGACCGGAAAGGGGAGGAAGATGCGCCATAGGACGGCTGTCTTGGCCGGCGCGGTCGGTTTGAGCCTCGGCTTCGTGGGCATTGCTTTCACGCAGGCCGGCGATTGGGGTGCCTATCAGGTCGGTGACAAACGCTCGGGCTACACCTATGCCCAGCCTGAGACGCAGGCCATGCAGGACGACGACTTCGAGAACCCGGCCTTCCTGCTGGTCGACCTGGCGGCGGAGCAGTGGTCGATTCCCGACGGCGAGCTCGACAAGGCCTGCGCCGACTGCCACGGCGACGTGGAAAACCTTGCGGGCGTTGGCGCGACCTATCCGGTCTACCACGAAGGCTGGGGCAAGATGATCAACGTCGAGCAGCGCATCAACGAGTGCCGCACCGAAAACATGCAGGCCGAGCCTCTCAAGTACGACTCGAAGGGGCTGCTCGGCATGACCGCGCTGGTCAAGCTGCAGTCCCGCGGCATGCCGATGAACGTCGCCATCGACGGCCCGGCCGCCCCCTTCTACGAGAAAGGCAAGGAGTTCTACTTCGAGCGTCGCGGTCAGCTCGATCTTGCTTGCGCCAATTGCCATGAAGACCATGCCGGCGAGCAGTTGCGCGCCAACCGGCTGAGCCAGGGGCAACCCAATGGCTTCCCGACCTATCGGCTGAAATGGCAGAACATGGGGTCCTTGCACCGCCGGATCAAAGGCTGCAACCGGCAGGTTCGGGCCGAGCCCTACAAGTCCGGTTCCGACGAATACGTGAACCTGGAGCTCTTCATCTCGCATCGGGCCAACGGCCTGCCGGTGGAGACGCCCTCGGTTCGGAACTGACGCCTAACCCTGTCGGGGCTGCCTCCGGGCAGCCCCTTTTCTTGACGGGATGGGCAACCTCGCTGCCGGCACTGGCCGCGCGGCCCGACGACACGACACTCTGACGAAAGGTTGCGAAGAGCATGTTCAGCCGCCGTGACTTCATGGTTCTCGCCGCGACGACCGCGGCCCTGACCGGCGCCAAGGGCCATCTCTCGCGGGTGGCGGCGCAGCAGGCGATCAGCCAGGACGACCTCCTGCGCTTCGACCCGCTGGGTCAGGTGACGCTGCTGCACTTCACCGACCTGCATGCCCAGCTCAAGCCGATCTACTTTCGCGAGCCCTCGATCAACCTCGGAGTCGGCGAGGTCGAGGGCCTGCCGCCGCACATCACCGGCGCGGACTTTCTCAAGGCCTACGGCTTGGCGCCGGGCTCGCGCGACGCCTATCTGCTGAGCGATCAGGACTTCGCGGCGCTGGCCCAGGAGTACGGTCGGGTTGGCGGCCTCGACCGCATGGCGACCCTGGTCAAGGCGATTCGCGCCGAGCGCCCGGACAACACCCTGCTGCTCGACGGCGGCGACACCTGGCAGGGCTCCTACACCTCCTTGCTCGAAGACGGCAGCGACATGGTGCGCACCATGAACGCGTTGGGCGTCGATGCCATGACCGCGCACTGGGAATTCACCTACGGGGCCGATCGGGTCGAGGAGCTGATCGGCGAGCTGGACTTTCCCTTCCTCGCCGGCAACGTGGTCGACACCGATTGGGAGGAGCCGGTCTTCTCCTCGACCGAGTACTTCGACCGCGGCGGCGTGAAGGTTGCCGTCATCGGGCAGGCCTTCCCCTATACGCCGGTCGCCAACCCGCGTTACAAGATCCCGGCCTGGTCCTTCGGCATTCGCGAGAACGCGGTCGCCGAGCATGTGGAGGCAGCCCGCGACGAGGGCGCCGAGCTGGTCGTCCTGCTGAGCCACAACGGCTTCGACGTGGACCGCAAGCTCGCCGGCCGTGTGCCGGGCATCGACGTGGTGCTCACCGGGCACACCCATGACGCCTTGCCGCGGGTCGAGCAGGTCGACAAGACGCTCCTGGTGGCCTCCGGCAGCCACGGCAAGTTCCTCTCGCGCCTGGACCTCGACGTGCAAGGCGGCACGCTGGCCGACTTCCGCTATCAGCTCATCCCCGTCGTCTCGGATGCCATCACCCCCGACCCGGAGATGGCGGCGGTGATCGATGAGATCCGCGCACCCCACGAGGAAACCTTGCGGACGGTGCTGGGCCGCAGCGAAAGCCTGCTGTACCGCCGGGGCAACTTCAACGGCACCTTCGACGATCTGATCTGTCAGGCGCTCTTGACCGAGCGCGATGCGGAGATCGCGCTCTCGCCCGGCTTCCGCTGGGGTGCCAGCCTGCTGCCGGGTCAGGACATCACGGTGGAGGACGTCTACAACATGACGGCCATCACCTATCCCAACGCCTATCGCATCGAGATGTCCGGCCAGATGCTGAAGGATGTCTTGGAGGACGTGGCCGACAACCTCTTCAATCCCGACCCCTATTACCAGCAGGGCGGGGACATGGTGCGGGTCGGCGGCCTGGCCTACAGCATCGCCGTCAACAAGCCGATCGGTGAGCGCATCTCGGACATGACGCTGCTCAAGGACGGCTCGGCCATCGATGCCGGGCGCAACTACATCGTTTCCGGCTGGGCCTCGGTCAACGAAGGCACCGAAGGGCCACCGATCTACGACGTGGTCAGCGAGCACATCCGGAAGCAGCAGAGCATCGTCGTGCCCAAGAACCAGAGCATCCGCGTTCTCGCGTGAGGATGCAGCCGTGGCGCTGACAAGGCTGTAGCGGAAGACGGAGGTCGGCGCCCAGATGGGCATGGAGGTTTCCCACCTGGCGGCGCTCGGCGCCGGCGCTCTGAGCTTTCTCAGCCCCTGCGTCTTGCCCCTGGTGCTGCCCTATCTCGCCTTCATCAGCGGCATGGCGCTGCACGAGGAGAACGTCGGCGAGCAGCAGGCGCAGGTCCTGCGCCGCGTGGTCCCGGCGGCCCTGGTCTTCGTGCTGGGCTTCTCCACCGTCTTCATCGCCATGGGGGCGACCGCCTCCGCCTTGAGCGGGCTGATCATCGAGCACATCAACGTGCTGGCGCCGCTCGCCGGCGTGATCATTATCATCCTCGGCCTGCATTTCCTCGGCGCCTTCCGCATCCTCGTCCTCTTCCGGGAAGCGCGCTTTCAGGTGGACTCCCGGCCGGTCGGGCTGCTCGGCGTCTATGTCGTGGGGTTGGCCTTCGCCTTCGGCTGGACACCCTGCGTCGGGCCGGTGCTCGCCGCGGTCCTGATGGTGGCAGGAACCGGGGATTCCGTCGGCTACGGCGCCTCGTTGCTGGGGGCCTATGCGCTTGGCCTCGGCATTCCCTTCCTGCTCGCCGCGCTCGCGGTGCAGCGCTTCATCGCTTTCTCGAAGCGCTTTCGCCGGCATCTCGGCACCATCGAAAAAGCCATGGGCGCCTTGCTGGTGGTGACCGGCGTGCTCTTCATCACCGGCTCGATGCAGGACATCGCCTACTGGCTGTTCGAGACCTTCCCGGCGTTTCAGCGCATCGGCTGATCGAGTACGGGTCAGCCGAACTGCAGCCAGAGCATCCGGTCGAAGGAGCGCAGCTCGCGCAGGATGTTGATGACGGCCTCCGTGTTCCCCTCGTCGATGGCCGGCCACATGCGAGTCAGCGAGAGAAGGCTACCCTCCATGATGCGTTGGAACTCCGGCGCCTCGGCAATCTCCGGCGGGGCGGTTTCCTGGCAGCGGGCGTAGAGATAGGCGGTGACGGCCGTTTTGGCGCGCAGGTCGTTGACCGCCTCGCTGTCGGCGAAGTCCGGGGGATTGTGGCGAAACACCCAGAGCGCCTCCATCGCTGCGTTGGCTTCGTCGATGCAGTCGGCAAAGACGCGCACGCCGTTGCGCGCCCTGAGGTCGGACATCGCGATTTGAAGCGGCTGCAAGGCTGCCTCCGCCGCCGCGATGTCGCTCTCTCGGGCCAAGTCTTGGCCTTGGCGCAAGCCCTCGCTCACCTGGTCCAGCGTCTCCGCCCAAGTCGGGTCGTCGGCGAAGGCATCGGGCGCGGCCTCCCGGAAGGGCATGACCTTCTCCGTCCAGAGCGCCACGGCATCCTGCAGCTCGAACTCGGCCACGGCCGGGTTCTCGGTGCGCAGGTAGAAGAGCGCGCCGCGATAGTGGGTCATGGCCTCCGCCACCGCGGCATTGAAGCGGGCGAGCTCGTTGGCGCTTGCGGCCGGTGCGCTGGCGAGGAGCAGCACCAGAAGCGCTGCGCCGAGTCTGCGATGGGCGGCCCGGGTCATCTCATCAGTCCTTTCGCGGCATCACGCTCACGGCTCCTCCGCGAGAACGTGCAGCATCAGCCGGTCGACCGGCGCGTAGTTGTCGGTGAGCAGAGGCACGCCGGAGCGCTCGATCGAGCGGGCGAGCTCCTCCGGCGGCCAGAGGATCCAGGACAGGGCCTGGCCGTCCGCGGTCCGGAGCTCGTCCAAGGCAAAGCCCTCGCGGGCGGCGGTCACCACATAGGTGGCGCGCGCGCCCTCCATCACCTGCTCCGGATGGACCCAGACCTGCACCTCGGGAAACACGGACTGCAAAGTGCGGGCGAGCGCCAAGAGGAACAGCGGCCGCTTGCTGCTGTCGATCACGTTGGCGGCGTAGAAGCCTTGCGGCGCCAGACGGTCATGGATGAGCTGCGCAAACTCCTGCGTGGTCAGATGCTGCGGAACGGAGATGTCGTGGTAGGCGTCGCCGATGATGCTGTCGAACACCACGTCCTCCGGCAGATCGCGCAGGACCAGGCGGCCGTCGCCGTGCGCGACCTCTGTCCGCTCGCTCGGCGTGAACCACATGGCGTCCTCTGCCATCTGCGTGACGGCCGGGTCGATTTCCGCGATCAGCAGCGAGGCGCCGGGATGGCGTGCGTCCCAGGCTCGGGGCAGGGTGTTGGCGCCGCCGCCGACGAAGAAAGCCGAGAAGTCCTCCGTGTCGCCGAAGCGGTCCCGCAGGAAGCTGTCGGTCAGCTCCAGATAGGGTGAGTGAAGATAGGTCGGGTCGGCCTCGTCATTGATCCCGTGGGCCAGGTGATCGAGCACCATGATCGCCGACGGCCGGCCGGTTTGCGGCGAGAAGTCCATCACTTGGATGCAGTAGTACTGGCTTTCGACCTTGCAGGGGCTGGTGAGGGCCTCGAGGCGGCTCGACAGGCCGAGCAGCAAGCCGCCGGTTGCGAGCACGACCAGGGCCGAGGCGAAGGCGCGGCGCGGGCTCGGCCGCGCGGCCCAAGCGAAGCCGCCGGCCATCAGGAGGTAGCCGGCGGCGACGGCCAGCACGGAGCCGATGGAGCCGATCCAGGAGATCATCACATAGCCGGCAGCCAGCGTTCCGGCGATGCTGCCGATCGCGCCGCTGGCGAACATCAGGCCGAGCGCCCGCCCGGTCGACTCCGGCTGCTCCTCGATGGCGAGCTTGGTGAGGATGGGCGAGAGCGTGCCGACGAAGAGGCTGGGCAGAATGAAGAGCGCGCTGGTCAGCAGGACGATGGCCGTGATGGGGTGGAAGCCGGCGCCCAGGACGAAGGGGGAGATTAGGCGAATGAGCGGCAGGCAGGCCACGGTCGTCACGGCGGCCAGCGCCAGCAGCCAGGCCAGGATGCGGCAGGAGGCGGCATGGCCTCGGTTGGCCAGTCGCCCGCCGATCCAATGTCCGATGGAGAAGCCGGCCAGCACCACGGCGATGACGGCCGTCCAGGTATAGAGCGACATGCCGACATAGGGCGCGATCATACGACCGGCGACGATCTCCAGGATCAGGCCGCCGGCGGAGCTGAGCAGGACGGCGGCGGCGTAGGCCGCCCGGCGCAGGGCGCTTCCCGTCGGCAAGGCGGCAGCCGCAGCGACCGATTGCTCGTGAGATCCGCTGTGCAGGCTTGCCACGCTCCCCCCTTCTGCTCGTGTTTTCCACGTGCAATTACATATTCATCGACTAGAATATGTTGTCCAAGGGTCGAGGTAAACGCCCAATGCCAAAAGGGAGTTTGGGATGATCGAGCGCCGCGGATTTCTTGGATTGGGTTTGGGACTGGCCGGCAGCGCCCTCGGCGCGACGGCACGACCGGCGGCCGCCGAGGCTCCGGTCCTGAACGACGACGGGCTCTACGAGCAGCCCTTCTTCGTCCAGTCCTTTCTCGACCTTGCCGAAGACCTCGAGCTTGCGGCCGACAGCGGCAAGCGCTTCGCGGTGATGTGGGAGCTCAGGGGCTGCCCCTATTGCAAGGAGACCCATCTGGTCAACTTCGCCGACCCGGAAATCCGGGACTTCGTCAGCGGCAACTTCGATATCCTGCAGCTCAACCTGATCGGCTCGCGCGAGGTGGTCGACTTCGACGGCGAGGCGATGGAGGAGCGCGCGCTCGCTCGCAAGTGGGGCGTGCGCTTCACGCCGACGACGCAGTTCTTCCCCGAGACCTTGGACCAAGTCGCCAGCCGCAAGGGCAGCGAGGCCGAGGTCGCGCGCATGCCGGGCTATTTCCGTCCGCCGCACTTCCTGGCCATGTTCCGCTTCGTCCGCGAGAAGGCCTACGAGACCATCGGCTTCAACGACTATCTGCGGCAAAACTCGGGCTCGTAAGCCACGAGCGCGGCGCAGGCAGGATCGGTCTGTGAAAACATATTCAATCTTGATAAATTATCAGCATCGAATAAGTTTGCGGTCAAAGATACCGTCGAAAGGTCTATCGGTGGCAAGACGTTCAAGGGAGAGTGCCCATGTCTAGCGACACCCCAAAGGAACCGCGGGCGCCTGGTTTGCTCGACCGCCGCCGGCTTTTGTTGGGCGGCGCTGCGGCAGGAGGCGTGGTCTCGTCCCTGGCCCTGGCGCCTGGATTGCGTGCTGCCGGCTCGCCGGAGAACCTGCCGCCCAACACGCCCGACTGGAGCGTCTATCTGGGCGAGGGCGTCGATGCCCGGCCCTACGGCACGCCATCGGAGTACGAAGGGGATGTCGTGCGGCGACGGGTCGAATGGCTGACCGCCACGCCAGAGTCTTCCGTCAACTTCACGCCCATCCACGAGCTCGACGGCTTCGTCACCCCGAACGGCCTCTGCTTCGAGCGCCATCACGGCGGCCGCGCCGACATCAGCCCGCAGGATCACCGCTTGATGATCCACGGCCTGGTCGAACGGCCGCTGCTCTTCACGGTCGATGAGATCAAGCGCTTCCCGCAAGAGAACCGCTTCTACTTCCTGGAGTGCGCCGCCAACGGCGGCATGGAGTGGCGCGGCGCGCAGTTGAACGGCGTGCAGTACACCCACGGCATGATCCACTGCGTGCAATACACCGGCGTCTCTCTCCGGACGCTCCTGGCCGAAGCCGGCCTCAAGCCCAAGGGCTCCTGGATCCTGGCAGAAGGCGCCGACTCTTCCGGCATGACCCGCTCTATCCCGATGGAGAAGGCGCTCGACGATTGCCTGGTCGCCTACTCGATGAACGGCGAGCGGCTGCGTCCGGAGCAGGGCTATCCCCTGCGGCTGGTCGTGCCCGGATGGGAAGGCAACATGTGGGTCAAGTGGCTGCGCCGCATCGAGGTGGGCGATGCCGCCTGGTATCACCGGGAGGAAACCTCCAAATACACCGATCTGCTGCCCTCCGGTGACGCCTACAAGTTCACCTGGACCATGGAGGCCAAGTCGGTGATCACCAGCCCGAGCCCGGAGAAGCCGGTGACCACGGAGGGCTTCCAGGTGATCAAGGGCCTGGCCTGGTCCGGCGCCGGGAAGATCGCCCGAGTGGACGTCTCACTCGACGGCGGCATGAACTGGCAGACGGCGCAACTGCACGGCCCGGTCCTGCCGAAATGCCTCACCCGTTTCACCTTCGACTGGCATTGGGACGGCAAGCCGGCGCTGCTGCAAAGCCGCTGCGTCGATGAGACCGGCTATGTCCAGCCAGACATCGCCAGCCTGCAGGAGGTGCGCGGGGTCAACTCCATCTATCACAACAACAGCATTCAGACCTGGCAGGTCAATCCGGACGGAGTGGTTGAGAATGTTCGCCTGGGCTAAGCCTGCCATCGCCGCTGCCGCCCTCTGCATGCTGGCCGGTCCCGTGCTGGCCGAAGGCACGTACGGCTTGGGTCGGGTAGCGACCGCCGAAGAGATCGCCGGATGGGACGTGGACATTCGTCCCGACGGGCACGGTTTGCCGCCGGGCAGCGGCAGCGTGCTGGTCGGCGAGGAGATCTACCTCGAGCAGTGCGCGGTCTGCCACGGCGAGTTCGGCGAGGGCGCCGGACGTTACCCGGTCTTGATGGGCGGATTCGAGACTCTCGTCGATGACCGGCCGGAGAAGACCGTCGGCAGCTACTGGCCCTATGCCAGCACCGTCTGGGACTATGTCTACCGCGCCATGCCCTTCGGGTTCGCGCGGTCCTTGTCGGCGGACGACACCTACGCCGTGACGGCCTATCTGCTGTACCTCAACGACGTGGTCGATGAGGAGTTCGTCCTGAGCCAGGAGAACTTTTCAGAGATCCGCATGCCGAATGAAGCTGGCTTCTTCGTCCGTGAGCAGCCGGACGTGCCGAAGGGCGAGCCCTGCATGAAGGACTGCAAGGATGCCGTCGAGGTGATCGGCCGCGCCGTCATTCTCGACGTGACGCCCGACGAGGCACAGCCGGTTTTGGACTAGAGCCTTGCGCGAGACCCTGTCGGGCGACCGCGTGATGCGCCGGTCAGTCGGCCTCGTCGGCCAGGGCCAGTTCTCTCGCCTTCCCGCGCTGTTTGGCCGGCGCGGGCTGCTTGCAGAAAAGGTCGTAGAGCATGCCGATGACCTGCACGGCTTCCTGGCTGGCCAGGCGATAGTAGATCGCCTTGCCGTCGCGCCGGGTGGCGACGAGGTTTTCCTCGCGCAGGACCGCGAGCTGTTGCGAGAGGGTCGGCTGGCGAATGCCGAGAAAGGCTTCGAGGTCGCTGACGCTGCGCTCCCCCTGGGACAGCAGGCAGAGGATGGTCAGCCGATTGCGGTTGGCCAGGGCCTTGAGAAAGTCCGCGGCGCGGTCGGCGCTCTTGGACAGCTCGGCCATCTCTCTCGTGCTCAGATCGTCCATTCCCAACGTCCCAATGGCGATGTCGGTCTGCCGTGCAGACCCGCCTATCGCTCCATATACGCCCGCCGTTCTCGAAATCCCAGGCAAGCTTGGCCAATCGGCCGCCATGCGCGCCAACAAGACGCAGGTGCATCACGCACTGTTCCTAGGTGAACCCGACACTAGAGGATACCGCACTTCAGTACAACGCTTTGATATACATGAAAAGACTGGAGAAGCGCTGGCTTGTCGCCGAGGCAGCGACCTGTCGCCTGTCGACGGCTTGAGCTGACCGCTCTCTTAAATCAATCTGTCGGTTGTGCCGGGTGACCGGCGCGCTATCGGTGCGGCGCCAAAAAACAAAGCAACGCCGTGGCCGTGGGAGGAGTGCCCTGGGATGCTCGATCTGCCCATCTCGCTTCAGATGGCGGGTCTCGGCCTGATCATCGGTGCGGCGTTCGGCGCCACCGCGCGCCTGGCGGAGTTCTGCACCTTGGGGGCCATCGCGGACGCTTGCCTGGCGGCGGACCGGCGGCGGCTGAGGAGCTGGCTGCTGGCCATCGCCGTGGCCATCCTGCTCACGCAGGGGATGGCCGCCGGCGGCCTGATCGACCTCGATCGCGCCATCTACCTGACGCCGGACTTCTCCTGGTTCGGTGCCATCGTCGGCGGCCTTTGCTTCGGCTTCGGCATGGCGCTGGTGGGGACCTGCGGCTACGGCTCGCTGGTGCGTCTCGGCAGCGGCGATCTGCGCTATCTGGTCGGTTTCCTCGTGCTGGCCGTTGCCGCCTACATGACTCTGCGCGGCCTCTTCGGCGTGCTGCGTATCTCCTTCATCGAGCCGACCAACATCCAGCTCGACGCCGTCGGCAGTCAGAGCCTCGTCGACGTGCTCGCCTACCTCTCCAACAGCTCGGCGGAGCTGCTGCGCTGGCCGGTGGTGCTGCTGATCGTTGCCGGCCTCCTGGTCTACTGCTGGCAGGATGCCGGCTTTCGTCAGTCCCGCGCGGCGATCTTCGGCGGGCTCGCCATGGGCGTCTTGATCTCGGCGGGCTGGTTCGCCACCGGCGTGCTGGGCGCCGATGCCTTCGAGCCGGCACCGCTGCGCTCGCTGACCTTCGTGACGCCGGTCGGCGAAGCGCTGGTCTATCTCATGACCTTCACCGGGGCGACCGCCAACTTCGGCATCGGCAGCGTTTTCGGCGTGGTGCTCGGCGCCTTTCTGGTGAGCTGGTCAAAGGGCGAGCTGCGCATCGAGGGCTTCGATGGCCGCCGCGAGCTGCTGCGTCACCTCACCGGCGCCAGTCTGATGGGCTTCGGCGGCGTGACGGCGCTCGGCTGCACCATCGGCCAGGGCCTCACCGGCCTATCGACCCTCTCGCTGTCCGCGCCCATCGCCTTCGCCTCGATCTTTCTCGGTGCCTGGGCCGGGCTGCGCTACCTGGCCACGGGCAGCGTTTGGGCCAAGGCCGGACACGCCTAGGGCCCGGTCTGTCCGCCTTCGACGCGAAAGTGCAGCTCGCAGGGCCGGCAACCCTCGCCGTTGATCGGCATGAGATCCTGGGGGCAGGCCGACATGACGGCGAGGCAGGGCCTCTCGGCGCGAAAGACCACCTCGTCCCCCGGCTTGGCGACGGTCGGCAGCCAGGACACCCTGCCGTCGGCCGATACCGGCGTGTTCATCCAGACATTGAAGGGCGCGGGGATGGCGGGCGCTCGTCGGCCGACGGCGATCAGTGCCATGCGCAGGTTGTCGGTGCAGTTGTCGTGATAGTCCGTGCAGCCGAGCTGGCGGTAACGATGGTGATCGCAGGCGGCGACGACCGTGTCGTGGACGCCGGGGGAGCTGTCGGCCTCGAAGGACAGCAGGGGCCGGCGCCGGTTGCTGACCAGCGGATCGCCCGGCTTGGGATAGATCGAGCCGAGCTGGGTGTGCAGATGCTCCATCGAAAGATGCTCGTCGAGATCCTCGGCGTTGAAGGCCCAGAAGTCGCAGACCTGCGTCCCGTGGCTGTTGACGATGACCAGACGCTGTCCGGGTTCGAGCGCGACCGCCACGCCGCAGCGCGCCGGCACCAGGTAGGTCTCGCCGGTCGCCGGTCTGCCGTCCGGCGCAATCGCGCTGTCCAGGCTCGCGTTGCGTCCGTCCGGCTCTGCCGGGTCGAAGGCCTTATCCATGGACGATCTCCTTTCACCGCAATCCGATCGAGGCGCCGCCGACCTCACGCGCTTGTGCACTCTGGCACGCGCCCTCGGGCTGCATCGGCGGACGCGGCACCCTATCTGCTAGGGATATGGTGGTGGCCGCACTTGGCGCGCGCCGGCTTGAGACGTGGCAGACCTGAGGAGCCCAACGATGAAGTCTTGGACACGCAGGATGGCGGCCGTCGCAACCGTTTCCGCCCTTGCCGTTGCAGGCCTTGCGCCCGCGTTGGCCGGTGGCAGCCAGGTCGCTGCCGGACAAGCGGCCGCGTCGGACATCACCTTCCACTTCTACGGCGCGGAAAACTGCGCGCCCTGCATGGCCTTCAAGCGCAACCACCTGCCGGACGTCGCCGCGGTGGCTGAGGAGATGGGCTTCGAGGTGGCGGTGAACGTCATCGCGCGGACCCGCGACGTGGCCACGGTCGGGTCCTTCGGTGACGCGGACCCCATCCTGCGCGAGGCTGCGCCGCAGCTTCGGCGGGTCTATCCGCCGATCTTCTTCGTCACCCAGGGCTCGGAGGTGCTGTCCGTGCACAACGCCGACTGGCGGGCTGCCTTCGAGGCCGCCCAGCAGCAGGCTGAAGCGGCCGCCTCCTAAGCGTCCTAAGCCGGCCGGCACTGCCTAGGCGTTGACCACCCGGTCGAGCGCGCCGTCGACCGCCGTCACCAGCTCGTCGATGTCCGACTTGGTGGCGATGAAGCCCGGGCTGAAGCACAGCGTGTTGTTGAGCCCCGCGAGCGAGCGGTTGGTGGCGCCGATGATCACGGCCGAGGTCTTCATGCAGTCGGCCACCACGCCCTGCACCATGGCTTCCGGCAGTGGCTCCTTGGTCTCCCGGTCGACGACCAGTTCGGCGCCCTGGAACAGGCCCTTGCCGCGCACGTCGCCGATGACCGCGTGCTTACCCTGCAGGGCTCTGAGCTGCTCCTGCAGGTACTCGCCCATGGCCGTGCAGTTCTCCAGCAGGTTCTCGTCCTCGATGACCCGCATGTTTTCCAGCGCCGCCGCGGGACCGCCGGTGCAGCCGCCGAAGGTCGAGATGTCGCGGAAGTAGCTCATGGGGTCGTCCGGATCGGCCTTGAAGGCCTCGAAGACCGCTTCGGTGGTGACCGTGCAGGAGATGGCGGCATAGCCGGAGGCGACGCCCTTGGCCATGGTCACGATATCCGGCTGCACGTCGTAGTGCTGGTAGCCGAACCAGGTGCCGGTGCGGCCGACGCCGCAGACCACCTCGTCGATGATCAGCAGGATGTCGTACTGGTGGCAAATCTCCTGCACCCGCTGCCAATAGTCTTTGGGCGGCGGGATGACGCCGCCGCCGGCGGTGATCGGCTCGAGGATCAGGCCGCCGACCGTGTCCGGTCCTTCGCGCAGGATGACCTCTTCGATCGCGTTGGCGGCGCGAATGCCGTAGTCCGCCACCTCGCCCCACTGGCTGCGGTACTCGAGGCAATGCGGCACCTCGACGAAGCCCGGTGTGAAGGGACCGTACTGCGCCTTGCGCTCTTCCTGGCCGCCGGACGACAGGGCAGTGATGGTGGTGCCGTGATAGTCGCGCTCGCGGAAGAGAATCTTGTGCTTCTTGCCGCCGTATTTGTTGTGCGCGATCTGGCGGACGATCTTGTAGGCCTTCTCGTTCGCCTCGGAGCCCGAGTTGGAGAAGTAGACCCGGCTCATGCCCGGCATCTTGGAGATCAGCCGCTCGGCGAAGCGCGCGCCGGGGATGGTGCCGGCGGCGCCGGCGAAGTAGGGCAGCTTGACCAACTGCTCGCGCACCGCCTCGGCGATCTCGCTGCGGCCGTAGCCGACGTTGACGGTCCAGACGCCGCCCGAGGTCGCATCGAGATGGGACCGACCTTCGGCGTTCCACACGCGCAGGCCCTTGCCCTCGATGATCATCAAGGGGTCGACGGTCTCGTACTTTTTGTGCTGGCTCAGGTGATGCCAGACGTGCGCGCGGTCCGCTTCGATGAACTCGCGATAGTCGTTTTGAGGAGGCTGGTAGTTCATGGCATTCGCTCCCTTCGCGCTCCGGCCGGGGCGCGCATCCTTCAGTCAACTCACCCCACAGCCTATCACGGCTGCACCCGGCCAAACATAGCGAAAAGCGACGGGCCTCATGGCGTTCGGGGCATAGCTGCTTCGGGCGCCGTGGCGCGCCGGACGGGCCTGCCCTCTCCCAATTGAAATGGGCTGCGTCAAACGGGTCTTGGCCCTTGTTCGCGAACTGGTGTAAAAGCCGGCTGATTGCGCAGGTTCGGCAAGGCGCAGTTTCAGGTCGTTATGGAACGTGCCTGACTCCTGGCGACTGTGTGAACCTCGCGGAGGCCATGAAGGACGGCTTCAAGGTCTCCGACGGCCCTGCGGCCACGTTCGGACCATTCCACAGAAGGCGAGACGATGACTGAGGAAACACCGACGAAAGACCAAGGCACAGGCCCCATCCCGGGTCTGAAAGAAATCCATGCCGCTTGGGGGTGGCTCCTGGCGCTCGGCATTCTTTGGATCATCCTTGGGACCCTGGCGATCATCATGCCCTTCGCCGCGACGCTGGCGGTGGAGATGGTGTTCGGCGTCCTCTTTCTGATCGGCGGTATCGCCCAGCTCGTTCAGGCCTTCCGCTCCAAAGGCTGGAAGGTCTTCGCCTTGCAGGTGCTCGGCGGCCTCTTGGCGCTGGCGCTCGGCGCCATCCTGCTGTTCTACCCCCTGCAGGGCGTCCTGACGCTGACCATCCTGCTGGCCGCCTTCTTCGTCGCCCAGGGCATCGTCAAGATCATGGCCGCCTTTCGCCAGCGCCCCTCCGCAGGCTGGGGCTGGCTGATGTTCAGCGGCATCCTGGGCGTCATCGTCGGCGTCATCATCTGGGCCGCCCTGCCCGAAGCCGCCATCTGGGTCTTGGGCCTCCTGGTCGGCATCGAGCTGATCTTCAGCGGCTGGGCCATGGTCATGATCGCCCTGGCCGGCAAGAAGGCCTGACGCCAAGTCATTTGTCCGGGGCCGCAGACTTAAACCGCGGCCCCGGCAAAAAAAGCCTCTGCTACCTGAGCGGCCTTACTCGGCCCTCTCGTTTATCTGTGGCACAGCTTCGAAGCCTTCGAAGTGCGGGCCGCCGATATACATGCCGCTGGTCTGTCCCGCATTCCTGTGCGCTTGGCGGAAGGCGTCCGAGCGCGTCCAATTCTCGAAGTCCGCGCGGCTGTTCCAGATCGTATGGCTGGCATAGAGCACGTGGTCCTCGGCCTCGGGGCCCTTGAGCAGGTGAAACTCGACAAAGCCGGGCAGCCCCTTGAGGCGGCCGTCGCGGCTCCGCCACACTTCCTCGAAGGCTTCTTCCTGGCCTTTGATAATCCGGAAACGATTCATCGCAACGAACATGACAGCTCCTTTGTTCGACGGCCGAAGGGTCGCCCTCTCAATAAGCGCAGTTAAATAGTGAGAATGATTCGCATTGACAATTGCGTTGGAGGAGAATCTGGCGTGCAACATGTCAGGTTTCGTTTCTCTGTCATCGGACATTCATATGACCGTCATATGCGGCATCTAATGCTCATTTGAACATTCTGAAGTTCACTTGGGTGGTCCGAATGAACATTGGATCCCGTCAGGCCGAGATTGCCGAGCTGGTCCGCAGCGAGGGCTTCCAGACGATCGACGATCTGGCCGCCCGCTATGGCGTGACCACGCAGACCATCCGGCGCGACGTGAACGCCTTGTGCGATCGAGGCATCCTGCTGCGCCGTCACGGCGGGGTCGAGCGGCCGCACGACGGCCAGGGCAACCTCGGCTACCAGACCCGCATGGTGCTCAACTTGCCGCGCAAGCAGGCCATCGCCCGGGCCGTGGCGGCCCGCATTCCCGACGGCGCCTCGCTGGCCTTCGGCATCGGCACCACGCCGGAGCTGGTGATGCGCGCGCTCACCGCGCACCGGGGCTTGCGCGTCTTCACCAACAACCTGCGCTTGGCCGCCGCGGCCGCCACCAATCCCGACTTCGAGGTGACCATCGCCGGCGGCCAGCTTCGGCCGGCCGATCTCGACCTGATCGGCCGCACCGCCGAGGACTTCTTCGCCAAGTACCGGGTCGACGTCGGCATCTTCGGCGTCGGCGCCATCGAGGCCGACGGCAGCCTGCTGGACTTCCACGACGGCGAGGTGCTGGCGCGCCAGGCCATCCTGGCCAATTGCCGCGAAAGCCTGCTGGTCGCCGACCGCACCAAGTTCGAGCGCCGCGCCGTCGTCCGCGGCGGCCGTATCGACGAGGTGACCAGCTTCATCACCGACGAAGCGCCGCCCGGCAACATCGCCGAAGAGCTGGCCAGTGCCGGGGTGGCGCTGGTGATTGCGGACTCGGACGCAGCCGGCGAAATGCCGGACTCGCGCCTGGCCGCGCCATGAGCCGCATTGCGCTCGAGCGGGTGACCTGCGCCTGGGGCGAGACCAAGGGCGTCGACGACATCTCGCTCACCATCGCGCCCGGCAGCTTCGTCGTCCTGCTCGGCCCCTCGGGCTGCGGCAAGTCGACGACCCTGCGGCTGATCGCGGGGCTGGAGACGGCCAGCGAGGGCAGCATCTTGATCGACGACCGCGATGTGACGGACGCGTCGCCCTCGGACCGCGGCGTCTCGATGGTCTTCCAGAACTACGCGCTCTTCCCGCACCTCAACGTGGCGGAGAACATCCTCTTCGGCCTCAAGGTCCGGAAGGTCGAGCGGGCGGAACGGGCGCGCCGGCTGGCCTGGGCGGCCGAGCTGACCGGGCTCGAGCCCTACTTGCAGCGCAAGCCCTCGCAGCTCTCCGGCGGTCAGCGCCAGCGGGTGGCGCTCGCCCGCGCCATCGTCGCGCAGCATCCCGTCTGCCTGATGGACGAGCCGCTGTCGAACCTCGACGCCAAGTTGCGCCAGACCATGCGGTCCGAGCTGCGCGCGCTGCAGCGGCGCCTCGGCTTGACCGTCGTCTACGTCACCCACGACCAGATCGAAGCCATGGCCATGGCCGACCACGTCTTCCTGATGAACGGCGGCCGCATCGAGCAGTCGGGCACGCCGGAGGAGCTTTACAGCCGGCCGCTGACGCCCTTCGTCGCGCGCTTCATCGGCACCCCGCCCATGAACCTCATTCCCTTGAGCGCCGACGGGCAAGGCATCGAGATCGCCGGCGGCGTATCGCTCGACGGCAGCGCTGGACAAGCCGGCGGCGACTGGCTGGTCGGCGTGCGCCCGGAAGACCTCCATCTGGCCGAGGCCGACGGCCTGCCGGCGGAGGTCGAGTCCTCCGAGTACCACGGGGCCGACACCATCGTCGCCGCGCGCTGCGGCGAGGCGCTGCTGCAGGTGCGCCTGCCACGGCTGACCCGCATGGCGCCGGGCGAGCGCATTCATGTGCGCTGGCGCGCCGAGGACATGCACCTGTTCGAACGAACCAGCGAACGACGGGCGGAGGCGCCCTTGCGCTTCGCCTGGATGGAGTGAACCGCCGGGAAAAGGCGGCCGCAGGGCCGGGGTTGTCTCGTGCAAGAGGCACTCCGGCGACAAGACAACGAAGGTAACGAGACCAACGCAAACGGAGGAGTGCAGTCATGCAACTGTTGAGCCGTATGAAACTGGCCGCTGCGGCGGCTGCCATCAGCTTGGCCGGGGCGGGTATCGCTCAGGCCGAGCAGACCAAGCTGACCATGTATTACCCCGTCGCCGTCGGCGGGCCGCTGACCAAGATCGTCGACGGGCTGGTCGCCGACTTCGAGGCCGCGAACCCGGACATCGACGTCGACGCGATCTATGCCGGCAACTACAACGACGCCCGCATCAAGGCGTTGGCCGCCCTGCAGAGCGGCGAGCCGGCGCAGCTCTCGGTGATGTTCTCGATCGACATCTACGACCTGATCGAGCAGGACGCCATCGTCGCCTTCGACGACATCGTCGAGACCGATGAGGAGCGCGCCTGGCTCGCCTCCTTCTATCCGGCGCTGATGGAGAACGGCCAGACGCTGGGCAAGACCTGGGGCATTCCGTTCCAGCGCTCGACCATCGTCATGTACTACAACAAGGACATGTTCCGCGAAGCCGGCCTCGACCCCGAGAACCCGCCGGCCACCTGGGACGAGCTGACCAAGGCGGCGAAGGCGCTGACCGATGCCGACGCCGGCCGCTACGGTCTGATGATCCCCTCCACCGGCTATCCCTATTGGATGTTCGGGGCGCTCTCCATGCAGAGCGGCCAGGTGCTGATGAACGGCAACGGGACCGAGACCTACTTCGACGACCCCGCCGTCATCGAGGCGCTGGAGTACTGGCGTTCGCTGGGCGCCGAGTACGGCGTCATGCCGGAAGGCACCATCGAGTGGGGCACGCTGCGGCAGAACTTCCTGGAAGGGAAGACCGCGATGATGTGGCACTCGACCGGCAACCTGACCGCGGTCAAGAACAATGCCGACTTCGACTTCGGCGTCGCCATGCTGCCGGCCAAGAAGCAGCGCGGCACCCCGACCGGTGGCGGCAACTTCTACATCTTCAAGCAGACCAGCGAAGACGACCGCCGCGCGGCCATGCGTCTCATCCGCTACCTGACCTCGCCGGAGGTTGCAGCGGACTGGTCGATCAAGACCGGCTACATCGGCATCAGCCCGGCGTCCTATCAGACCGAGGCGCTGGAGCAGTACGTCGAGGAGTTCCCGCCGGCCAAGGTGGCCCGCGACCAGTTGAACTACGCCACGGCCGAGCTTTCGACCTATCAGACCGGCCGGGTGCGCAAGCTGCTGGACGACGCCATCCAGGCGGCCCTGACCGGTCAGAAGGAGCCCGCCGAGGCGCTGCAGGAGGCGCAGAGCCAGGCCGAGCGCCTGTTGAAGCCCTACCAGCAGGGAGGTTGAGCGGGGCGGTGCCGGCTGCGATGGCCGGCATACGCAACGTTCCTGCCAGCGCGGGGCCGGCT
>JANQIA010000314.1 GCA_028282405.1 Rhodovibrionaceae bacterium | reverse complement strand
GATCCGCTGGGGCGCCGACACGGTGATGGACCTTTCGACAGGCCGCAACATCCACAACACCCGCGAATGGATCATCCGCAATGCCCCGGTGCCCATCGGCACGGTGCCGATCTATCAAGCGCTGGAAAAAGTGAACGGCGTCGCCGAGGACCTGAGCTGGGAGGTCTATCGCGATACGCTCATCGAGCAGGCGCAGCAGGGCGTCGACTATTTCACCATCCATGCCGGCGTGCGCCTGCACATGATCCCGATGACCGTCGATCGGGTGACCGGCATCGTCTCGCGCGGCGGCTCGATCATCGCCAAGTGGTGCCTGCACCACCACCGGGAGAGCTTCCTCTACGAGCACTTCGAGGAGATCTGCGACATCTGTCGTGCCTATGACGTCAGCTTTTCTTTGGGTGACGGTCTGCGGCCCGGCTCTATCGCCGATGCCAACGACCAGGCGCAGTTCGCCGAGCTGGAGACCTTGGGTGAGCTCACCAAGATCGCCTGGGCCAAGGACTGCCAGGTGATGATAGAGGGGCCGGGCCATGTGGCCATGCACAAGATCAAGGAGAATATGGATAAGCAGCTCGCCTGCTGCGACGAGGCGCCGTTCTATACTCTTGGCCCGCTGACCACCGACATCGCGCCGGGCTACGATCACATCACCTCCGGCATCGGGGCGGCGATGATCGGCTGGTTCGGCTGCGCGATGCTCTGCTACGTGACGCCCAAGGAGCACCTGGGCTTGCCCGACCGGGACGACGTGAAGACCGGAGTGATCACCTATAAGATCGCGGCGCATGCGGCGGACCTGGCCAAGGGCTTGCCGGGCGCTCAGGCGCGCGACGATGCCCTGAGCCGGGCGCGCTTCGAGTTCCGCTGGGAAGACCAGTTCAATCTGGCGCTCGATCCCGAAACGGCGCGCGATTTCCACGACCAGACCCTGCCGAAGGAAGCGCATAAGGTGGCGCATTTCTGTTCCATGTGCGGACCAAAGTTCTGTTCCATGCGGATTTCCCACGATATTCGCGACGAAGCCCGCAAGGAGGGTATGGCGAGTATGGCTGAACGCTACCGGGCCGGAGGTGATCTCTACATGTCCCGCACCGAGGTGCCGCGCAGCGACGCGGCAGAGTAGGGCTGTCGCGTGCTGTTTCCCCGGGTCTTGCCGTGCTCGGCGGGCCTGGGGGCGGCTTTCCGATGAGGACGCATGTCAGACAATTCTCCGAGAGTGTGGAACGACGGCACAGGCGACCGATTGACAGAGAGAAGGCCTGATCCATATCCTGTCTTTGAGCAGCGTTCTCACCCCACACAGCGAGGACGCGGGCTCTAAGCTCAAGGGAGGAGCGGTGTGATGAAAAAATGGAAGCGACCCGTTGTTCGCGAGATCTCCGCTGGCATGGAGATCAACCTCTACGTCTGCGCCAAGATCTAATCCTGCAACTGCCTGACGGCTCGTGCCGCGGGCACTACGCTACCTAGAGCTCCGTGCACGTTCGAGTGCTTGGCGCCGCCGCCGGCGGCGGCTTTCCTCAGTGGAACAGCAACAGCGTAGCCTGTCGTCGGGTACGTTCAGGTGACCCAATGGCGCGTGCGGCTACACAAGCCTCTATCGCCGTCAGCAGTGACGGTCGAGATTGGCTGATCGTCAACGCCTCCCCCGATCTGCGTCAACAGCTTGAAGCCAACGCCTGCCTGCACCCCCAAGAAGGCCTGCGGTCCAGCCCCATTGCCGCGGTGGTACTCACCAACGCCGACGTGGACGCCATCGCCGGACTCCTGAACCTGCGGGAGCGTACGGCCTTCGCGCTGCATGCCCATCCGCGCATTCTCTCCGTCCTTGAGGCCAATCCCATCTTCAACGTTCTGGCGCCAGGCGTGGTGCGCCGCGAGGCCTTCGAGGTGGGGCAGCCGGCCGAGATCGCCGGACTGACCGTCGAAGCCTTCCCGGTGCCGGGCAAGGTCGCGCTCTTCTTGGAGAAGCCGGAAGCGGGCGCCGATCTCGGCACCCAAGAGGGCGATACCATCGGATTGGAGTTCACCGATCCGGAGGGTCGCCGACTGCTCTACATCGCCAACTGCGCGGCCGTGACGCCAGAGCTGAAGGCGCGCTGTCAGGGCGCCGAAGCGCTCTTCTTCGACGGCACGCTCTGGCGCGATGACGAGCTGATCTTCCGCAACGAAGGCAGCAAAACCGGCCAGCGCATGGGTCACATCTCCATGAGCGGCCCGGAGGGTGCCATGGCGGCCCTTGCGGATGTCGATACGAAGCGCAAAATCTTCATTCATATCAACAACACCAACCCGGTCCTCCTCGGGGACAGTGCCGAGCGCCGCGAAGTCGAGGCGGCGGGCTGGGAGGTAGCCTACGACGGGATGGAGCTGAGCCTTGGCCGTCACTGAGCTGGCCCCCAACACGGGAAGCGCGCTTGAGGGACGCCTGCGCCAAATCGGCGCCGAGCGCTACCACGACAAGCACCCCTTCCACGCCCTGATGCGCGACGGCAGGCTGACCAAGGCGCAGGTCCAGGCCTGGGCGCTCAACCGCTACTATTATCAGAGCCGCATCCCCATCAAGGACTCCGTGATGATGTCCCGGCTGATCGATGCAGACCTGCGGCGCATCTGGTCCCAGCGGGTTATCGACCATGACGGCCTTCTCGAAGGGGACACGCATGAAGGGAAGGGCGGCTTGCGCAAGTGGCTGCACCTCTGTCAGGGCCTTGGCCTCGACCGCGACTATGTGATCTCCGAGGTTGGTGTGCTGCCGGCGACCAAGTTCGCCGTGGATGCCTACGTCACTTTCGTGCGCGACAAGCCGCTGATCGAAGCTATCGCTTCCTCGCTCACCGAGCTCTTCTCTCCCGGCATCATCCGCGAGCGGGTGACCTCCATGCTGGCGCAGTACGATTTCGTCGACGAGGACATGCTGGTCTACTTCAAGGGCCGCATGACTCAGGCACCGCGCGATGCCGACTTCGCCCTCGACTACGTGGTGCGCCACGCCACCACGCCGGAGCTGGAGGACAGCGTTTGCCGGGCGCTGGTCTTCAAGACCGACGTGCTCTGGTCGCAGCTCGACGCGCTCTATTTGGCCTACGTCGAGCCGCGCTTGCCGCCGCCCGACGCTTTCGTCCCCGGGGGCTAGGATGTCGACACCGCCGCTCTTGACCGAAGAGAGTCGGCCCCGGCTAGCTTCCTTCGTGCGCATGCAGCGGGATGAGGTGCGCGAATCTTGGGTGCTGCAGGCGCCTGAGCGCATTCTGATCTTGGACGAGACCGGCAAGGCCATCCTCGACCGCTGCGGCGAGGGACGTTCGCTGGCGGAAATCACCCAGGAACTCGCCACTGAGTACGACGCACCGCCGGGCGAGATCGCCGAAGACGTCATGGCCGTGCTGACCCTCCTCGCCGAGCGTGGCTTCCTCGAGTACGACTGAGATGGCGGAGGGCTCCACCGTGCCGGTCCTTCGGCCGCCCATCGCCATGTTGGCGGAGCTGACGCACCGCTGCCCCCTGCAGTGCCCCTATTGCTCCAATCCGCTGGACCTGCAGCGCCGCAGCGAGGAACTGACCACCGAAGAGTGGTGCGACGTCATCCGCCAGGCGGCGGCTTTGGGCGTCATGCAAATCCATCTTTCCGGCGGCGAGCCGACGGCGCGACCGGACCTGGCCGAGATCGTCGCTGCGGCCCGGGCAGCCGGGCTCTACAGCAACCTCATCACCTCCGGTGTTCTGCTCGACGAAGCCAAGATCTCGACGCTGAAGGCGGCGGGCCTCGACCACGTGCAGATCTCCTTCCAGGACGCGCGTGCCGAGGGTGGCGACCTGATCGGCAACTTCAAAGGCGGGCACGAGAAGAAGCTCGCTGTCTCAAAGTTGGTGCGGGCCACCGGCCTGCCGCTGACCGTCAACGTGGTCGTGCATCGCCAGAATCTCGACCGCATCGAGGAGATTATCGATCTCGCTCTCGCGCTCGACGCCCATCGGCTGGAAGTGGCGCATGTACAGTACTACGGCTGGGCTTTGACCAATCGCGCAAGCCTGATGCCGAGTCGCGCCCAGGTCGACCATGCGACCGATGTGGTGGAGTCCGCGCGCAAGAAACACCGCGGGCGGCTCGCCATCGACTACGTGGTGCCGGACTACTACGCCCGCTATCCCAAGAAATGCATGGACGGCTGGGGCTCCCAGTACTTCGCGGTGACACCGCGTGGGCGCATGCTGCCCTGCCACGCGGCCGAGACCATCACCGGCTTCGAGTTCCCCTCGGTGCGGGAGGAGAGCCTCGCCGAGATTTGGGCCGGGGCCGATGTCTTCAACCGCTTCCGCGGCACCGACTGGATGGCCGAGCCTTGCCGCTCTTGCGAGCATCGCGAGCGCGATCTCGGCGGCTGCCGCTGCCAGGCCTTCGCGCTCACCGGCGATGCCACTGCCACCGACCCGGCCTGCAGCCTCTCGCCCCGCCACGCCGAGATGCTGGCCACCGCTCAAGCCGAGGCGGACAGCGGCGCACCGGAGTACGTCTACCGGCGGTGAGATGTTTGGCGGTGGCTGACTACAGCCGCGTTTTTTCTCTTGTCACCCTTGGGCGAGCCGCAGAGCGGCGAGTTCCGAGGGTCCACGGCTGGGTTCCATGCGGGCCAAGGAGTGGATCCTCGGGATGCGCCGCTCGGCTCTACGAGCCGGTGCGCCGCCCCCAAGGATGACAGTGTTGGACTCGATTACCGAAAGTCTCTTTTCAGAACCGTCTCGATGGATGTCGGGGTGACACCGAGGTCCTGGAGGCCCGGCAGGTTCGGCGAGGCGATATTGTCACGGCTCATTAGGAAGACCTGCGCGTCGGTCAGCGGCGGGTTGGGCAGGAGCTTGGCGGCGGTGGCGAGCCCGGCCCAGATCGCAAGCGGGATGGGGACGAGCAGAGGTTGCCGGCCCACATGGCGGCCGATAAGCCGAAGGAAGTCCCGGTAGCTGTAAACGTCTGGGCCACCGAGTTCGTAGACCTGTCCCGCTTCGCCTTCGCCATCGGCAAAGCGAGCGGCTGCCTCGGCGACGTCGTCGACGCAGACCGGCTGGACCCGTGCCGTGCCGCGTCCGAGGGTCGCGATGATGGGAAAACGCCGTGCGATGGTGACGAAGGTGTTCAGGAAGGCGTCGTCGGGGCCGAAGATGGCGCTGGGGCGGAAAATGGTGGCTTGCGGGAAGGCCTCGCGCACGGCCGCTTCGCCCTCGGCACGGCAGCGCACATAGCTGGAGGGGGCGTCCGTCCCCGCCCCGATACCCGAGATCTGTAGTAGCCGAGTCGTCCTGGCCTGCCGCGACGCCTCGGCCACGCGCCGCGCACCTTCGACGTGGACTGCACGAAAGGTCGCATCGCCCTGCTCCACGTAGAGCGCGACGCTGTTGATCACCGTGTCCGCGCCTTCGACCGCCGCCACCACGGAGGCTTCATCTCGCACGTCCGCCCGGATCGTCTCCAGCCCCTCGGTGGTGTCGAAGGTCTCGCGGATCTTGTCCGGATGGCGTGCGGCGACCCGGACGTGGAGGCCGCGCTTCAACAATCGCGCCACGATGCGGCGGCCGAGAAAGCCAGTCCCGCCGAACAGGGTCACGCGTCTCTTGGTTGTGCCGTCTGCGTCTTCCACGACTTTGTCCGGCGAAAAACACATATGTCAAAATATGACATTTTGTGCCATGATGTACTAACCAACCCCTAGAGGTCAGCGATGGCAAAAAACGTCTCCTTGGGTAAGTACTACGACAAGTTCGTTGAAGAGAAAGTCAGGTCGGGTCGATATGCCACGGCGAGCGAGGTGATCAGGGATGGTCTGCGCCAGCTCGAAAGCCAAGAGCAAAGCGAAGCCGAAAGGCTCGCACTGCTGCGCGAGCAAGTGAGAAAGGGCCTAGACGATCCCAGTTACGTCGATGGCGAGGCTGCGTTTCAGGAACTCGATGCCATCATCGACAGCTACAAGAGCAAGCCCTAGTGCCGCCGTTTCGGCTTAAGCGCGTCGCTCTTGAAGACCTGAAAGGAATTGTCCGATACATCGCTGCAGACGATCCGGCAGCAGCGCTCCGTTTTCGCCACGAACTCTATGAGAAGTTTGACCTTCTTGCGCAGAACCCAAGGATCGCACCTCGACGGCCGGATATCGCGCCGGAGCTAAGGTATCTGCCGTATGGCAACTACCTGATCTTCTATCTGCCTGAGCAGGACGGCATTACTGTGGTTCGTGTGCTTCATGGTGCGCGACGCCTTACACCAGAGTTGTTCGGGCCGGCCTTGACGGAATAGCGGGCCGAAGGGCCCTGTCATCGCCAGCCCGCCGCGACCTCCAGAACTTCCCCAGAAGATCTCCAGACCCTCCCCAAGACTTGCGGGGCAGAGAGCACTACCCCTGTCGCTGCGCCGGACAGGGTGGCTCGGGCCGCCCGTTCGGCACGATGCACTGCTGCCAACCCAAGCGACAAAGGGACATCGAGACAACCATGCAGACTCAAACGAAGACCGCCGACAACGGTGTGAATGTCGAAACCTTGCTGACTGCCAAAGCAGCGATCACCGAGACGCCGGAAGCCGGGCAGTTCACTTGGCGGACCCGCTCCGAATGGACCGGCGGCGTGGAGAGCCGCACGACCATCGAAGGCTTCTTCGGCCTGGGTGAAGAACAGGCTCGCAAGGCGCCGCACACCATCGATGCCGATCATCCCGAGCAGTTCGATGCCTCCGACAAGGGCGCAACCCCGGCCGAGATCGCGCTCGCGGCCTTGGCCGGTTGCCTGACCGCCGGTGTGGCGGCCGTGGCGCAGCACCGCAACATTCAGCTCCGCTCGGTGAAGGCCACGGTCGAGGGTGACATGGACGTGGCCGGCATCCTCGGCATCGACGCCGACGTGCGCAACGGCTTCAGCGCCATCCGCGTCACCTTCGACATCGATGCCGATGCGACGCCGGAAGAGATCGCCGCGCTGGTGGCCCAGTCCCAAAAGCGCTCGGCCGTCTTCGACGTCATCACCAATCCGACCAACGTGCGCGTGACGGTCGCCTAAGGGCGTATCGTTTCGCGAGTAAGGGGCAAGGTCTGTGAAAGCTGTCACCACCATCATCGTCGGCGCCGGGCAGGCCGGTCTCGCCATGAGCCGAGCGCTCTCGAACCGCGGCGTGGACCATCTCGTCCTCGACCGCGGGTCGGTGGGCAACGCCTGGCGCGCGCAGCGTTGGGACAGCTTGCACCTGCTTACGCCCAATTGGTCGAACGGCCTGCCCGGGGCCCCCTACCGGGGGGGCCCCGAGCCGGACAGCTTTATGCCGGTCTCCAAGCTGCTCATTCAGCTCGAGACCTATGCCTGGCGGTTCGGCGTGCCGCTGCAGAGCCAGACGGCGGTGTTACGGGTTAGCCCGAGCGGCGCAGGCTACCGCGTGGACACCAGCCAGGGGCCGTTCCACTGCGAGACTCTGGTGATGGCGAGTGGAGCCTGTGCCCGACCCCAAGTGCCGGCGCTGTCGGTTGCCGCCTCGAGCGCTGTTTTTCAGACCACGCCTGCCGGCTACAAACGGCCGAGCGATCTGCCGGAAGGTGGCGTGCTTGTGGTGGGGGCCTCAGCGTCCGGCGCGCAGTTGGCGCGCGAGCTGCAGCTCTCAGGCCGACAGGTGACCTTGGCCACCGGCTGGCACACACGCCTGCCACGGAGCTACCGCGGCCGCGATATCGAGTGGTGGCTCGATACCATCGGCCTGTTGGACGAGCGCTTCGACGAGGTCGACGACATCGAGCGCGCCCGGCGCACGCCCTCGCCCCAGCTAATTGGCGCGGCGGAGCCCGTCGACCTCAACGCCCTGCAGGCGATCGGCATCGATGTGGTCGGCCGGCTGTCTGACGTGCGCGATGGCCAGGCGCTGTTCTCCGGCGGCTTGGCCAATGCTTGCGCGGCGGCCGACCTCAAGATGCACCGGTTGCTCGATGCGGTGGACGCTTGGGTGGCGGAGCGCGGCCTGGACGTCGATCTGCCGCCGCCGGACCGGCCCGCTGCGACGCGTCTGCCGCAATCGCCCGCGCTGCAACGCAGCCTAACTGACGGCGGCATCTGCTCGATCCTTTGGGCGACCGGCTACCGGCCCGATTTCTCCTGGCTCGACGTACCGGTCTTCGACCCGCGCGGACGGTTGCGCCATCAGGGCGGCGTGGTCGCAGCACCTGGGCTCTATGCCATGGGCCTGACCTTCATGCGCCGGCGCCGGTCCCATCAGATCTCAGGCGTCGGCGCGGACGCCCGCGAGCTTGCCGACCATCTGCTCGGCCATTTGGACAGCCGCCGGGCGGCTTGAACCAAGACAAAGGAGTGCCGTAATGGCCCAACCCTTCATCTCCTCCTCCGCATCAGCTCAACAGGCAGCCAACGCGAACATCGCGACGGGACCAAAGCCCTCTGTGCTCGACACCATCGGCCGCACGCCGATCGTGCGCTTGAACAACATCGGCCCCAAGCACGTCGCGCTCTACGCCAAGCTCGAAGCCTTTAACCCCATGGGCTCGGTGAAGGACCGGCTGGCTCTCGGCGTCATCGAGGCGGCCGAGCGGTCCGGCGCGCTCAAGCCCGGCCAGACGGTCGTGGAGGGCAGCTCGGGCAACACTGGTATCGGGCTCGCCATGGTCTGTGCCCAGAAGGGCTATCCGCTCGTCGTGGTGATGGCGGAGAACTTCAGCATCGAGCGCCGCAAGCTTCTGCGCTTTCTCGGGGCGAAGGTGGTGCTGACGCCGGCCTCCGAGAAAGGCACGGGAATGCTGGCCAAGGCGCGCGAGCTGGCCGAGACCCACGGCTGGTTCCTCACCCGGCAGTTCGAGAACGAGGCCAACCCCGACATGCACTCGCGCACCACGGCGCGAGAGATCCTGGCTGACTTTGCGGGGCTCGGCCTTGACTATTGGGTCACGGGCTTTGGGACGGGCGGCACCTTGAAAGGCGTGTCGCGCGTGCTGAAGGCGGAGAGACCGCAGACCACCGTCGTGGTCGCCGAGCCCGACAACTCGCAGATCCTGGCGAGCGGCATCGCGCAGACGCGGCAGGCGGACGGCTCGGCAGCGGCGAGTCATCCTTCTTTCCGGCCGCATCCCATGCAGGGTTGGTCGCCTGACTTCATCCCTAAGCTCACCGGTGATGTGGCTGAAGCGGGCCTGATCGACCGCTTCGAGCCCGTCTCAGGCGCGGCCGCCATGCAAGGCGCCAAGGACCTTGCGACGAAGGAGGGGATCTTCGCCGGTATCACCGGTGGTGCCACGCTTGCGGCTGCCCTTCGTGTTGCCGAGACGGCCGAACCGGGTGCGCGGATCCTTGCGATGATCCCCGACACGGGAGAGCGTTACCTTTCCACGCCGTTGTTCGACGACGTCGCTGTTGAGATGAGCGAGGCGGAGCAAGCCATCTCCGCATCGACGCCGCTTTGCCGCTTCGATGCTCCCTCAGCCGCGCCCACGGCCGTCATGCCGCAAGAGGCGGCGCCGGCCGCGACCGCCTATGTGGCGGACATGGTCGGTGATCCGGAACAGCCGGTTGTCATGTTTGCCCTGGAATGGTGCGAGTTCTGCTGGTCGGTTCGGAAGCTCTTCGCCAAGGCCGGGATTCCCTTCCGCTCTATCGATCTCGACGCCGGCTCGTTCCAGGCGCCGGCCAGCGGCACGGAGATCCGCGAGGCCCTCTTCCTGCTGACGGGTGCGCCGACCATTCCGCAGATCTTCGTCGGTGGCGAGCTGATCGGCGGGGCGACCGATGTCTTCGATGCCTTCAACTGCGGGGCGCTGCAGACGCGTCTCGAAAAGCACGGCGTGCCTTTCGATAAGGCGTTTGAAGCCGATGCATACAGCTTCCTGCCCAAGTGGCTGCATCCGCGGTAGCCCTTGATCGCAGCCAGGCGAAGTCGATTTGGCGACGATGCGCGCGCGGGCTCTTGGCCTTGTCAGCCACGCCCCGACAGGCGGCGTAAGCCTTCGTCCCACTTATCCGATTGACCTCTGTCAAGCTTTTGACCCTACAGCGCATGTGAGCTTTGCTTGACGCATGGGGCGTGTCATACTCGGCTGGTCATCTGCAGTGACAGCGTGATCGTTGTAGTCTTGAGGCAGGCGAGGTGCTCACGCAAATGAAGCTCGCGAAGTACGTGAAGTTTCGGCAGGAGAAGTTCGGCGGGGTTCTTTTCGAAACCCGCTCGGAGAAGGTTTACGCGCTCAATCCGACAGCCGCATCGGTCGTGCGGGAGATTCAGGTGGGCACACCGGAAGCCGAAATCCCTGCCCGACTAAAAGCCGAGTATGCCGCTCAGGATGCCGAGCAAATCGGCCAAGAAGCGCACGCCTTCATGCAGCAACTGCGCGATCAGGGCCTGGTTGACGAGAGCTGAAGGCATGGAGGACGCCGTCCCCGAGCAAGACGCCAAAGCCGTCGCCGGCGAGGACCGGCAGGTGCAGCCGATGACGCCCGGCGAGACGACGTCAGGCAGCCTCGGTGCGCCGCTCTACATCGCTTGGCAACTGACCAACGAGTGCAACTACGCCTGTCTGCATTGCATAGAAGAGAGCGGCCCCGGCAAGGCCTTCAAGGATGAGCTCGACGACACACAGGTTTTCTCCGTGATGCGCCAGGCCGTCGAACTCGACGTGCCGTATGTCTCGCTTTCCGGCGGTGAGCCCATGTTGCACCCGCGCTTCTTCGACTTGGCCAAGTTCGGTGCCGAGAGCGGGGCGCAGCTCAAGATCGAGACCAACGGCCACTACCTGACGGAAGAGGCCAGCCGACGGCTGAAAGACTACGGCGTGAAATCGGTGCAGGTCAGCATGGACGGCGCCACCTGCGATACCTTCAACAAGATGCGGGTGCGGGGCGACTTCGACCACGTCATTCAAGGAATCCGGAATGTCCACGCGGCCGGCGTACCGCTGGAGATCAACTACTCTCCCACCTCCTTCAACGTGCACGAAATCGGCCGGGCGGTCGATCTCGCCTATGAACTCGGCGCCGGCAGCTTCTACACCGGCCGCACCATGTACACCGGCAATGCGGTCAAGACTTGGCAGATGATGGCGCCGAGCGATGAGGAGTACGGCCCCTTTTTCGAGACGCTTCACGACAAGCGCGACGAGTACGAAGGCCGCATGCGCGTACACTTCCATGAGATGGGTTTGCTGCATGAGATGCGCGAGCGTCTGGAGCATCCGGCCGCTTTGCTCATCGTTTTGCCCAACGGACTGGTCAAGCTGATCAACGCGTTGCCCTTCATCTGTGGCGACCTGCGCAAGGAGTCGTTGAAGACCATTTGGTCCAACTTCCAGCGCGCCTGGCAGGACCCGCGTGTGGCGCAGTTCGTCGACGATCTGAGCG
>JANQIA010000293.1 GCA_028282405.1 Rhodovibrionaceae bacterium | reverse complement strand
CCTGATTGAAGGCGAGGTCCCCGTTGAGGGCATCGTGGCCCGCGGCCATGAGCGGGCGACGGTGAGCCGGGTTTGGCGGATGTTGGAGAATGCCGAATACAAGCGCCGCCAAGCGCCGCCCGGCGTCAAGATCACGCGACGCGCCTTCGGCCGGGACCGCCGCTACCCTATCGTCAATGCTTTCAAAGGCCCAGCTTAGAAAGGCTGCACGATCCGGCACCCCTTGGCTCACCCCTTCGCCAGGGGCCCGCGAACTATTTCGCCAGCACACGGGAGCCTTTCGACCGTGACCGAAGATGAGGCCGGTGCGGCGTTCCGTCCGAACACGATCGAGGGCTATCTCCCGGACTTCCCGATCAAACGGCAGATGAATCGGGCCTATCGCGGCCAGCTGGACGAGATCCATGCCTCTATCCTGGCCAGGCAGGAAGCCGGCGAGCAGCTCATGGGCTCGGCGCAGATCTTCCAGGAAGTGCACTGGTTGGTGAACTACACGGACCGGGTCGAGGAGATCGAGCGTCTGATTCGGAAGCTGCGCGAGAGCCTGCAGCAGCCCGACCAAGCCTTCGCGGGCGAGCAGGATCCGCGCGACGGCTCCTTCGGGCCG
The DNA here is from genome assembly GCA_028282405.1 of Rhodovibrionaceae bacterium. GTDB lineage: Bacteria > Pseudomonadota > Alphaproteobacteria > Kiloniellales > DSM-21159 > JANQMX01. The sequence continues at coordinate 21,034 of JANQIA010000293.1, read as the reverse complement.
TGCTTCGAGAGCTGGATTTGGCGGTTTCACGCCAGTGTCGATCCGCTGAAGGCCTTAGCGCTGCGCGGCGAAAGGCCGAAGCATCCGCTCAAGATCTGGGAGCCCGTCAACACACCGGACAAGCTCGCCAATCTCTTGGAAGGCCTGCTGACTTCCGAGCCTGAAAGCGGGCATAACAAACGCAAGGAGCTCAATCTCGCCGTCACGGCCTTGGGCCAACTGCTTTGGCTCGACTACACCGCCGTCGTCTTCCCCGAGCATCTCGACCGCAAGCAGCTAGCCGACGCTCTGGCTCGCTTCGTCGACGAGCGGTGGCAGGATCCCGAGACGGGCTACTGGGGTCCCTGGTATCGGGACGGCGATGAGATCAAGAAAACCAATGATCTCAGCATTACCTTTCACATCGTTGCCTATCGCGGAGGACGGGTTAACCGCCTACAGCAGATCGGCCAGACCACGTTAGACATTCGCCATGGGCGCTATCCCTTTGGCTGGCGGAGCGGCGGCGCGCAGAACAATCACCATGCCTACGACGTGGCGCGCATCGTCAATCTGACCTGGGATCATATGGACGAGCGCCAGCGGGCAACGGCCCGGGCCTTGTTGTTTCTGATGGCGGCCCGCTCGCTTTGTTTCTCCATCGACCGCAACGGCGTCTTCGACGCCGAGCCCTACAGCACCGTCGGCCAAGCCTACTATTTCGGCGTTTCGTTCTTCGATGAGATCGGGCTGTTCAGGCCCAATGGGCGGCTCGATTTCGCGTCGATCACCGACGCCGATGCGCTGCGCCGACGCATCGAGGCGAACTTGAAGCTGCTGGACCCTGCCGACCCCATGGTCGGCCCCGCCATCCGAAGGCTGAATGGCGCATAGGGCAGGGCGGGCTCCGCTTCACCAGAGGGCGATGTTCTGGCGGCAACCAACATCGCAGACTTCAGGATAAACTCGCCAAGGGTTCATTCTTGCGACAGCGCCTATGCAAGAAATGCATGCGATGTTATTTCTGCTCGGCGCTCACTAAATCTTGAGCGCACCCCGATGCCCAAACTGCGGAGAGAGAACGGCGGCGGCGATGCGAGAAAAAAAACGATTTTCCGGAGCTGGTCTGCCATGGCTGGCCTGCGTCGCCGGGCTGCTGACGGCCGTTTCGGCAAGCGCGCAGCCGGCGCCGCAAGAGCCGCCAATTCTGGCAGAAGCCGTCGCCAAGGGTGAGTTGCCGCCGGTCGCCGAACGCATGCCGGCCAAGCCCTACGTGATCGACCTGCAAGCGGATGGCCGCAGCAACGGCGAGCACGGGGGGACCCTGCATACCTTGGTGCGCAAGCACTCCGACTCCAAGCTTCTGGTGATCTATGGCTATGCCCGTTTGGTGGGCTACACGCCGGAACTGGAGCTGAAGGCGGACCTGCTGGAATCGATCACCGTCGATGAGGGCCGCATCTTCACTTTGAAGCTACGACCCGGGCACCGCTGGTCCGATGGCCATCCCTTCACCGCGGAAGACTTCCGCTATTACTGGGAAGACGTAGCGAACAACGAGACCCTGTCGCCCAGCGGGCTGCCCAGCGCCATGATGCCCGGCAAGGAATCGCCGGAGTTCGAGGTGCTGGACGACTTCACTGTCCGCTATACCTGGAGCCGGCCGAACCCCTTCTTTTTGCCGCGCTTGTCCGGCGCCTATCCGCTCTTCATCTACCGGCCTGCCCACTACATGAAGCAGTTCCATGAGCGCTACGCGGAGCCGGAAGCGCTGGCGGCCATGGTCAAAGAGGCTGCCGTCGAAAGCTGGGCGGCGCTGCATGAGCGCAAGGGCAATCTCTACCGGCTGAGCAATCCGGATCTGCCCACCCTTCAGCCTTGGAAGCTGGTTACGGGTCCGCCGGCGAAGCGCATGCGCGCGGTGCGCAATCCCTACTATCACCGCATGGATGGAGAGGGGCGCCAGCTGCCTTACATCGACGAGGTCTTGCTGCTGGTGACCGGCGGCGGTCTCATCCCCGCCAAGACGGCGACCGGAGAGAGCGACCTGCAGGCTCGGGGGCTGACCTTCAAGGACATCGTGGTGATGAAGGAGGCCGGCTCCGACACGATCAAGACTCTGCTGTGGAGCCAAGGCATCGGATCGCAGCTGGCGCTGTACCCCAACCTCAATGTCAAAGATCCGGGGTGGCGGGCGCTGCTGCGAGACGTGCGCTTTCGGCGCGCGCTGAGCCTCGCCGTCGACCGCAAGGCGATCAACAATTTCCTCTACTTCGGCTTGGCAAAGCCGAGCAATAACACCGTCTTGCCCTATAGCCCGCTCTACAAGCCGCAGTTCACGGATAGCTGGATCGAGCACAACCCGGACCAGGCGAATGCCCTGCTCGACGAGATCGGTTTGACCGAGCGTGACGATGACGGGTTCCGGCTGCTGCCCGATGGCCGCCCCATGGAGCTGATCGTCGAAACGGCGGGTGAGGTCGCGGAACAGATCGACACCTTGGAGCTGATTGCCAGCAACTGGGAGGAGATTGGCATCAAGCTCTTGACCAAGCCGCTGCAGCGGGAGGTGGTGCGCCGGCGGGTCACCGCCGGCGATACGGTGATGTCGGCCTGGAGCGGGATAACGGTGGGGATTGCCACGGCGGACACCACCCCGGACGAGCTGATCCCCGACCACCGCTACGATCCGCAGTGGCCCAAGTGGGGCGCTTACTATCAGACCGACGGACAGTCCGGAGAGCCGGTCGACATGCCGGAAGTGGCACGCTTGCTCGAGCTTTACTCGGACTGGACAAATGCCACCGACGACGACGTGCGGACCGCCGCTTGGCAGGAGATGCTGGCCATCCACGCGGACCAGCTCTTCAGCATCGGAACGGTTGCCGGCGTGCGTCAGCCGGTCGTGATATCCAAGACGCTGATGAACGTGCCGCCGGAGGCCGTTTACGCCTGGCACCCAGGAGCCAACTTCGGCATCTACCAGCCAGACACCTTCTGGTTTCAGCAGTAGAGCGCCACGGAGCCGAGCTGGGCTCTAGGCCTCGCGGCGGGACAACGCGAGGAGAGAGCCGAAGACGATCATCGCCGCCCCCGAAGCCCGGGTCAGCCAGACCAGGCGCTGTGCGGCCGCCTTCGCCACGAAGCGGCCAAGGCAGGCGTAGAGCGCGATGGCAATCAGCTCCAGCACCAGAAAGAGGGCCCCGAGTAGGGCGAAGCTCTGCCAGTAGTTCTCCTGCGACACGAACTGCGGGAAGAAGGCGGTGAAGATCAGGATGGCCTTGGGGTTGCCGAGGGCGACCAGGCACTCCTGCCGAAAGGCGCTACCCAGCGAAAGAGCGGCACCGTTGCCGAGGCGGGCGTTGGACGCGGAGAGCAGCAGCCTGATGCCGAGATAGATGAGGTAGGCGGCGCCAAGCAGCTTGACGATGTTGAAGACCAGAGCCGAGGTCGCCATCAGCAGGCCGAGGCCGGCGGCGCTGATGGCTATCATCGGCGCGAAGGCGATCAGCCGCCCGCTGCCGGCAAGGACGGCGAAGCCGACCCCTTGCCGGGCCGCGTTGGTCAGGGACAGCAGGTTGTTCGGCCCGAACGCCAAGTTCAGCGCAAAGCAGGCGGGTAGGAAGAGCAACAGTGTTTCGAGCGACATGGCTTTCGCCTTTCGATAGGGAGAGCTGTTTTCTAGCGTGGTCGGGTGTTTCACTCGAAACGCATTTTGGTCCATTAGCCATACTGCACCGGAGAGACAGTTTCATCTTAGAATATACAGTAATGCAATGGTTTTTAACACTAATATAATTCGTTTTTACTGTAAAATAACTACAAATAATCGTAAATCCATTCTGTTTTATTTACATATACGCGCAGTAAGGGCAAAAAAACTCGAAATACACCTTATGATTCATATTAAGCTTACCATTGGCAATTGATTCTCAATAGCAGCATTGTTGCGTAACTGGCTCCGCAAAAAGAGCTGTCGTGCTTCCTCGATCGTTTGAAGAGCGGAGTGCCAACGCGCCAATGCTTCTGTTTGAGAAGTGCCCGGCGCGAACCGCGCCTCGAGTCTTTCGCTGCCAAGCTATCGGAGTTTCTGAACATGTCATCCTCCTCCAATCAGCACGATCCGCGTCTGTCCGCTGACCAAGATGGGCATCGCGCTAGCCAACCAGCCAATCGAGGCCCTGCATTGGCCTTCAATAACCTGAAAGTGAGCCGCAAGATTGGCATCGGCATGGCGAGCATTCTGGGCTTCCTGGTCGTCGTCGGCCTCGTGACCGGTCTCGGGCTCAACGGCGCCGTCTCGAACTTCACCGAATACCGTGCGACGGCTCGACAGACCAACGACATGGGCCGTATTCAGGCGAACTTGCTCGAAGCCAGGCTGGGCGTGAAGGACTTCATCCTCAAGGGCAGTGACGAGGCGCGAGACAGGGTGACTCAGCGCATCGCCACCTTGAAGGAGATCATGCAGGACGCGAAGGAGCGCTTCGCCGGGTCCGATGCACTGGTCAAGATCGAGGCGATGTCCCAGCAGGTCGATCGGTACCAAACGGCCTTTGAGGAAGTCATTCGGTTCCGCGAGCAGCGCAACACGTTGGTCGGCCAGATGAACGATTTCGGTCCGCGGGCTCGCGAGGCGCTCTCGGAGATTATGACGAGCGCCTATGCCGATGGCGATCCCACCGCCAGCTACCGTGCCGGGCGGTCGCTAAACCACCTGTTACTGGCCCGGCTCTATGCCAACCGCTTCTTGATCACCAACGAGCAGGCGCATGCGGACCGGGCGCTGGCAGAGATGGATGCTTTTTCCCGCGCCGCCGAGCAGATGCGGAGCGAGCTGCAAAACCCAACGCGTCAGCGCCTGGCAAGTGACGTCTTGGAGATGTCCGGTGGGTATCTTCAGGCATTCACTGGCGTCGTTGCTGTGATCTTCGAGCGCAACGGGCTCATCGCTGGCACTCTAGACCGGATTGGCCCGGAAATCGCCCAGCAGGCCGAGGTCATCAAGCTCGACAATCTGGAGCGTCAAGACACCTTGGGCCCCGAGGCCACGGCGGCGATGCTTGCGGCCAAGTGGACCGGCGTTGTCACGTCCCTGCTGGCGATCGTGATCGGCACGTTGTTTGCGGTGATCATCGGCCGAGCCATCTCGCGACCGATCATCCGCATGACCGAGGCCATGGGTGTGCTGGCCAAGGGTGATCTTACGGTTTCCGTGCCGGCGGTCGGCCGCAAGGACGAAATCGGCGAGATGGCCGATGCCGTTCAGGTTTTCAAAGACAATGCCCTGGAAGTGGAGCGTCTGAAAAGGGAGCAGGAGGAGCAGGAGAAGCGCACCGCGGAGGAGAAGCGCCAGCAGTTGATGGAGCTGGCGAACCGCTTCGAAAGCAGCGTCGGCTCAATCATCGGCTCGGTATCGTCGGCTTCGACGGAGCTGCAGCAAACCGCTCAATCCATGTCGTCGACGGCCGAGGAGACGAGCAACCAGTCGGCGGCGGTAGCCGCCGCTTCTGAGGAGGCGTCCTGCAACGTCGGGACTGTCGCGAGCTCAACGGAAGAGCTTTCCAGCTCGATCTCGGAGATCAGCCGGCAAATCACCGAATCGAACCGGATCGCCACTCAGGCGGCTGACGACGCCGACTCAGCCAACGAGGCAGTCCGGAGCTTGGCCGACGCGGCGCAGAAGATCGGCGATGTGGTCAGCTTGATCTCCGACATCGCCGAGCAGACCAATCTCTTGGCTCTCAACGCCACCATTGAAGCGGCCCGCGCCGGCGAAGCCGGCAAGGGCTTCGCCGTGGTCGCCTCGGAGGTTAAGTCGCTGGCCACTCAGACGGCCAAGGCCACCGAGGAGATCGCGGCCCAGGTGTCCGGCATGCAGTCGGCCACCGACGGCACGGTTCAGTCGATCGACGGGATCACCAAGGTAATCGCCAAGCTCGGTGAGAATGCCGCCGCCGTCGCCTCGGCCGTCGAGCAACAGAATGCAGCGACGCAGGAGATCGCGCGCAGTGTCCAGGAGGCTTCGACCGGCACTCAGGAAGTGGCAAGCAACATCGTTGGGGTGCAGCAAGCCGCGGAGCAGACAGGCACCGCTTCGGCCCAGGTGCTCGGCGCCGCCGAAGAGCTGTCCAAGCAGTCCGAGACACTGCGTGAGGAGGTTGACCGCTTCGTCTCCGGGTTGCGGACCGGCTGATCCGGCCGGCCGGGGCCATAGAAAAGTTACCTGTAGACCTGCAGTTGCTGAGCGTTCCGTTTTTCGTAAGGTCCAGGCTGTCGGCCCGTTGTCTGGCGGCAGGCTTGATATTGGACAAACAATGGGGCCGCTCGACTGTCGTCCAGGGAAGTAGTCTGAAAGTCGCTGCATCTTGTTTTCGGCAGTGAACGTCTATCTTCGCCTTATGGCTGAATAAATACCCCCTTTGGTTGAGATATTTTCTTTATATATTCTCTTAAGTACATAGATTCACAACTATTATGCGTTCTTATTTTAAGTCTTTCAACAGAACTCCCTGGCTAGCGTTAAGACGGGCTGTTGTGCCGGATTTGGTTTGAATCCGCGCCAGCCCTGCGGGAACGGATGGCCGGCTCGCAGGACAGTAGGGCCGACGGGCGGCCTTGCAAAACGAGATGGGAGTGAAACGATGTCATCCGGAGACGGTGGGCATAACGAAGAGCAGTTTGACGCAGACGCGCCGGCCATGCCTCAAGGCAAAGGCGGCAAGGACCTCTTCGCTTTCTTCACCAACCTGAAGCTATCCAGGAAGATTGGCCTCGGAATGGGGACCATCCTCGTGTTCCTCACCGTGGTGGCTCTCGTCGAGGGTATGGGGCTGGAAGGTGCCAGGGAGGACTTCGCCGAATACCGGACCACGGCGCGGCAAACCAATCAGATCGGCCGCATTCAGGCCAATCTCCTCGAAGCGCGCCTTGGCGTGAAGGACTTCATTCTCAAGGGCACCGAAGAGGCGCAGGACAAGGTGGTGTTGCGCATCGACGCGCTCCAGACCATCATGGAAGAGGCCAAGGAGATCTTTGCCGGCACTACGGCAGTCGATGAGATCGACCAGATTGCCGGCAACGTCGATCAGTACCAGGCGGGCTTTCAGCAGCTCATCGATTTCCGTGTGCAGCGCAACGGCTTCGTCGACCAAATGAACGAACTGGGGCCGCGCGCCGAACGGGCTCTGACGGAAATCATGAAAAGCGCCTACGCTGACGGCGATCCCTCCGCCAGCTATCTTGCCGGCGAAACGCTGCGCCACCTGCTGCTCGCCAGGCTCTACTCGAACCGTTTTCTCGTCACCAACGAACAGGCTCATGCCGACCGTGCCATCTCTGAGATGGACGGCTTCGCCAAGACGGCGACGCAGATGCGGCAGGAGCTGCAGAACCCGGCCCGGGGCCGTTTGGCGCAAGAAGTCGTCGAGATTGCAGACGGCTATAAAGCCGCTTTCGGCAATGTCACCGCGGTGATCTTTGCGCGCAACGGCGTGATCTCGGGCACGCTCGACCGTATCGGCCCTGAAATCGCCGGCCTGGCCGAGGAGATCAAGCTCCGGAACATTCAGCGTCAGGACACGCTGGGACCGGAAGCCACCGCAAGGCTCGAGTCGTCCGAAGTGACCGGCATGATCGTGTCGGTGACAGCCATCGTTCTGGGCATCCTCTTGGCATTCTTTATCGGCCGCGCGATTTCTCGACCGATCATTGCCATGACCACGGCGATGGAGACCCTTGCCAAGGGCAACCTGACGGTCACCGTGCCGGCGATCGGCCGCAAGGACGAGATCGGCCAGATGGCCGATGCCGTCCAGGTCTTCAAGAACAATGCGCTGGAAGTGGAGCGTCTGAAGCAGGAGCAGGAGGCGCGCGATCGCCAGGCGGCCGAAGAGAAGCGTCAGGCGATGCTGCAGCTTGCGGACAGCTTCGAGTCCTCGGTCGGCTCGATCATCGGCAGCGTCTCCGCGGCGGCCACGGAGCTGCAGCAGACGGCGCAGACCATGTCCGGCACAGCCGAGCAGACCAGCAATCAGTCCAACGCCGTCACCAGCGCCTCTGAGCAGGCCACTCATAATGTGCAGACCGTGGCCTCTTCGGCCGAAGAGCTGACGGCCTCGATTTCGGAGATCTCGCGACAGATCGCAGAGTCCAACCAGATCTCCTCGCAAGCCGCGCAGGATGCGAACGCGACGAACGAGTCGGTTCGCGGTTTGGCCGATGCGGCGCAACGCATCGGTGACGTGGTCAGCCTGATCTCCGACATTGCCGAGCAGACCAATCTCTTGGCCCTCAACGCCACGATCGAAGCGGCCCGCGCCGGCGAAGCCGGCAAGGGCTTCGCTGTCGTGGCTTCGGAGGTGAAGTCGCTGGCCAACCAGACCGCCAAGGCCACCGAAGAGATTGCGGCCCAGGTGTCCGGCATGCAGTCGGCCACCGACGGCACGGTCCATTCGATCGACGGGATCACCAAAGTGATTACCCAGATCAGCGAGAACGCAACCGCCGTTGCCTCGGCCGTGGAACAGCAGAACGCGGCAACGCAGGAGATCTCGCGCAGCGTTCAGGAAGCGGCCAGCGGCACGCAGGAGGTGCTCAGCACCATCGTCCAGGTCAAAGAGGCGGCCGGCCAGACCGGCGCGTCGGCTGGCCAGGTGCTCACTGCGGCCTCCGAGCTGTCGCAGCAGTCGGAAACCCTGCGCGGCGAGGTCGAGCGCTTCGTGGCGGGGCTGCGGACCGGCTAAGAACAGGCCGAGGGATCATCCTTCGACCAGTCGCTTGAGTCTGGGGCCAGCCTCGGCGAAGCCGTGTCTGCGGTAGAAGTCGAAGGTTCGGCTCCAGCGCGGCTGGTCCGGAGCGCCGACCTCGATACGGCCCCAGCCGCGTGTGCCGGCAAAGGTGATGGCGCGTTCCAGTAGGAGCGCGCCGACGCCTTGTGAGCGATGGGCGGGCGCGATGTACAGCTCGGCGATCGTCCCGAAGCGTCCTTCTGCGTAGATCGCCGTGCACTCGTTGAGCGTGATGAGACCTACTGCACCGTCTTCAGGCGTTTCGGCTAAGAAGGCCCAATAGCCGGCGTCCTTGCCGACAAGCTCGGCTGCCGCTTGTTGATAGCGTGCAAGACTCTTCGCATCGGCTCGACCGGGGTCGAGCTCGCTCACCAGTCTATGGACCAGCGCGGCAACGGTTCCGGCATCGTTGACCTCCGCTTGACGCAGCTCGATGGTCACTCAGTCCCTCCAATTGGCTGGGCGGGCTTTTCCATCACCATGGTGAAGCCGAGCGGCGGCTTCGAGTCGACATGCTCCAGGTCTTGGCAGAAGTGGGAGATGTCGACGTCGATTTCCTTGAAGTGACGGAGTGCCAAACCGACGCCGAGGCCGCCCATCAGGATGTCGTCCAGCTTGAACATGAAGCTGTAGGCCGGCTTGCCCTCGTAGTCCTTGTGCTCGAAGTAATCGAGGCCTTCGGTGTCTCGCCAAGGGTCCTGCTTGAAGTAGGACCACTGAAGGGTTGAAGGCGCGCCGTTCTTGCCAGGTTCGTACATCATCAGGACCGGATGCATGTCCTCGATGACGAAGTATCCGCCGGGTTTCAACAGTCTCTCGATGACGCGGTAGAACAGAGGCAAGTCCGGCATCCAGCCAAAGACGCCGACGGTGATCAGCACGATGTCGAACTGGCCCGTCAGTCTGTCTGGTAGCTCGTAGACGTCGCTGACGATCAGCTCCATACGGTCTTGCAGGTCGGCAGCCGCAACAAGCTCTTCGCCCTGCGCGATGAAGGCCGTGGAGGCATCGACCCCGACGCCCCGGGCGGCGCCCATGCGCATGACCGAGAGCAGGTCCTTGGCGTTGTTGCAGCAGAGCTGGACCACGCTCTTGCCTGCCACGCCGGGAACGGCCAGGGCCTCGATCAGGAAGTGGTCGAGCGCGTTGTAGTCGGTGTTGCGCACGTCCTGCAGCAGCCGCGCCTGGTTCGCCGCACGGTGGCGATCCGCTGCTTCGTCCCAGGACTCCCGATTGGCATCGGTGTAGTATTTGCGATCTCGGGTCATGTTTTGGTGCTCGGCTGACTGGGACCTGCGCTGGTCCGGTAAAGCAGCTTGCGGCCGCTGTCGCGGAAGCCGAAGCGACGGTAGAAGGCGGGCAGATCGATGGCCTCCATGCCTTCCGGCGTGATCACGACGATGATCTCTTGCGCGCCTTGGCGCTCGCACCAATCGATGAGTTGATCCATCAGCCGGCGAGCGAGGCCGCACCCTCGCGCCTCGGGCACGACGTAGAGGTCCTCGATCTCGGCGGCCAAACCAAACTCGATGCCGCGGGTTAGGGTCGCGGTTGCGAACGCGATGGGCCGGCTTCCTGCCTGCGCAAGCAGGATGCGCGAGTCCGGCGCTGCCATCATCGTCAAGAGATTGCGTCGTTGGGCATCGAGGGAGGTTTCGATACCTTCCTCGAGAAAGAAGGCGGCGATCAGCGGCAAGAGGCTCTCTGCGTCATCCGGCTTCGCTGCCGCGATCTCTATCTGCTCTACCACGTTCCTTCCTCTCCCTGCCGCTCGGCATCTGTGCCAACGCCGCGTTGACGCATCGCGGAGAGGCCGGTCAGCGCCGTTCCCGTGCTGTCGAAATTCTCATCGCTCAACCACCGGCCAATCAGCGTTCTTTGCGATGGCCACTCATTGGCCAGCATGGAGAACCACGCGACATCATGCTGCTGTCCTTTAACGATGACGGCATCCCGCCAGGTACCTTCAGGAACAAAGCCATAGCGGGCCGCCGCACTGCGTGACGCGGCATTCCGTGCCAAGCAGCGCCACACAACGCGACGATATCCGAGGTCGTCGAAGGCGTGCTTCATCAGAAGGAAGACGGCCTGTGTGGCTGCTCTGGTGCGCTGAAGACCCGGAGCGTACCAGATGCTGCCGATCTCGATCGCCGCGTCCTCAGGGTAGATATCGCAGAAGGACAACCAGCCTTGCGCCTTGCCACTTGCGTGCGGACGAACCGCCCAGAACGGCTGATGACTGCGGCCTGCCAACTCCACGATTGTCTCGGTCATCGCCTCGCGCGATGAGAAAGGGCCATACCGCAAGTAGCGCCACGAGGCATCTGCAGCATCGGCCGCGGCCCAGAGTTCGACTGAATGCTCCACGGACAGTGGCTCCAGGACCGCAGACCGCCCCTTGTGTGGCACGCGCTCGGGAAAGGGCCTTGGCGCCAGATCGATAGGCTTGCTGAGTGCCTGAGGTGTGCTTGCCATAAATCACTGCTTCCGACATTGGAGGGCTGCCATCAGATCGGTCATCTCTCGACGAAGCCGCTTGACAGCTGCCTGCCCGAAACGTCAAGGTCGCGCCATGTTCGGCAAGACCCAACGATGTTGATCTAGTGAGCGCCCCGGCGCCGGCTCCGACCAGGGGCGGGCGCCCAGCCTTTACCTATGTTCTAGATCAGGGTCTTATCGCCATGCCGCTTCAGCTTTACAACACGCTCGCTCGTGCCAAGCAGGACTTCGAGCCGCTCATCCCCGGCCACGTTCGCATGTACGTTTGCGGGCCCACGGTCTACGACTTTGCGCATATCGGCAACGCGCGGCCGGTGGTGGTCTTCGACGTGCTCTTTCGCCTCCTGCGTCATCTCTACGGTGCGGAGGCGGTGACCTATGCCCGCAATATCACCGACGTGGATGACAAGATCATCGCGCGTGCGGCGGAGAATGGGGAGAGCATCGACAATCTGACAGTGCGCACGACGGAGGCTTTTCACCAGGATATGGGCGCCTTGGGGGCACTGCCGCCAAGCCTGGAGCCCCGCGCGACCGAGCATATCTACCGCATGATCGACATGATCGAGCGGCTGGTCGACGAGGACTATGCCTATGCGGCCGAGGGGCATGTCCTGTTTCATGTGCCGGCCATGCACGACTACGGCGAGCTCTCCCGGCGCAGTCGTGATGACCAGGTGGCCGGCGCTCGGGTCGAGGTTGCACCCTACAAGAAGGACCCGGCCGACTTCGTGCTCTGGAAGCCGAGCAGCGACGGCGATCCGGGCTGGGAGAGCCCCTGGGGCCGCGGCCGGCCGGGTTGGCATATCGAGTGCTCGGCCATGGCCTCCCAGCATCTCGGCGAGACCTTCGATATCCACGGCGGTGGCCTCGACCTGGTCTTTCCACACCACGAGAACGAGATCGCCCAGAGCCGCTGCGCCCAGAACACGCCCTTCATGGCGCGCTTCTGGATGCACAACGGCTACGTGGTGGTGAACGGCGAGAAGATGTCGAAGTCGCTCGGCAACTTCTTCACCGTGCGGCAGCTCTTGGAGGAGGGCTTTCCCGGCGAGGCCATTCGTCTGGCCCTACTGTCCGGCCACTACCGCCAGCCGCTCGATGTCACGCGGGAGAAGATCACCGAGGCCAAGGCCCAGCTCGACCGGCTCTACGGGGCGCTCCGCCGCGCCAAGAGTCTGCAGCGGGCGGAGGACACGATCAGCCACGGCGTGGTCGCGGCGCTGTCCGACGACATCAACACGCCGGAAGCTCTGGCGCGGCTCCATGCCCTGGCCCACGAGCTCAACACCCAAGGCGACCCGGAACAGGCCGCGCTCACAAAGGCGGCGTTGCTCGACTCCGGCTACCTGCTGGGTCTCCTGCAGCAGGACCCGGAGGATTGGTTCCGCGGCAGCGCAGACGGGGAGGGGCCGTCGCCCGAGGAGATCGAGACGTTGATCGCCGCCCGCAAAGCTGCGCGTCAGGCCAAGGACTTCGCCGAGGCCGACCGCATCCGCGATACGCTGGCCGAGCAGGGTGTGCTGCTGGAAGACGGTCCGCAGGGCACGACCTGGCGCCGGAAGTAGGTTGCAGTTGTTCTCGCTTGTCACCCCGGGCGAGCCGCAAAGCGGCGAGACCCGGGGTCCATGGCTAGGCCAGGCGCGGGCCGATCGATGGATCCCGGCTCGAGGCCGGGATGACAGTCGGAGGGTAGTCCAGAGGTCTAGGTGTCGTTGTCGATCCCGAGCTTCGCCTGGACCCGTTGGCGCAGGCGGACACGGTCGCGGGTCTCGACACCGATCAGTTCGGCGACCCGCCAGATGAGGTTGCTCTCGTACTCGTCGAGCACCCCGTCGGCATAGGCGGTTTCCCAGAGGTACTCGATGAGCTGCAGCCGGCCGTCCATGTCCAGCTTGTCGGTGATGACCTTGGTGAAGTGATAGAGATCGACCGACTCGCGTTCCTTTTCGCGGCCGCGTTCGATGAGATCCTGCACCTCCTCCTCGTCCAGGTCGAAGCGGCGTTTGAGCAGCTCGTGGAGCTTGTCCATTTCGACCTTTTCGAGGGATCCGTCGACGACGGCCGCGCGGATCAGCAGCACCGCCGTCGCCAGCGGCAGGTCGGTCTGGGGAACCGGCTCGCTCTGCGGCTCCAAGAGGGTGCGTTTGAGGAAGGTCAGAAGCTCTTGCGGCATGACGGCGTCTTCGTTCTTTTTGTTTCGGAATGATAGCCCAAGGCCAAGAGATAGTGTGCCATAGCTTGGGTTTAAGGTTCCTGTCTTGGCGCTGGGCAACAAATTTGGCAGTTAGAGCCGCGGCTAGGGAAGCGTCTTTGCCCGTTCAGGCCCTTTTTCTCGAAAGCTGAAGGTTGGCTATGAGTGCAGCAGATGTGGCGGCGGATACCGCGAACGACCCCGGCGCGGAAGGCCCGCGCGATTTCATCCGCGACATCGTCCGGGCGGACCTGGCGGCCGGCCGTACGGCCGAGGTGGTGACCCGTTTCCCGCCGGAGCCCAACGGCTTCTTACACATCGGTCACGCCAAGTCGATTTGCCTCAACTTCGGGGTGGCGCAGGAGTTCGAGGGCCACTGCAGCCTCCGGTTCGACGACACCAATCCGACCAAGGAAGAGCAGCTCTATATCGACGCCATCGAGGAGGACGTGCGCTGGCTCGGCTTCGACTGGGGGCCGCATCTGCACCACGCCTCGGACTACTTCCAGCAGCTCTACGACTGGGCCGAGCACCTGATCGAGACGGGCAAGGCCTATGTCGACGATCTCTCGCCCGAAGAGATGCGCGCCTATCGCGGCACTCTCACCGAGCCGGGGCGCGACAGCCCTTTCCGCGAGCGTTCGCCTGAGGAGAGCCTGGACCTATTCCGCCGCATGAAGGCCGGCGAGTTCCCGGACGGCGCGCGGGTGCTGCGAGCCAAGATCGACATGGCCTCAGGCAACATCAACCTGCGCGACCCAGCGCTCTATCGCATTCTCCATGCCAGCCACCCGCGCACGGGCGATGCCTGGTGCATCTATCCCACTTACGATTTCGCCCACGGGCAATCCGATGCCATCGAAGGGGTGACCCACTCGCTCTGCACCCTGGAGTTCGAAGACCACCGCCCGCTCTACGACTGGCTGATCGAGAACCTGCCGGTGCCGAGCCGGCCCCGGCAATACGAGTTCGCGCGCCTCAACCTCTCCCACACGGTGTTGTCCAAGCGGCGTCTCATTCAGCTTGTGACGGAAGGCCACGTGGCCGGCTGGGACGACCCGCGCATGCCGACCCTTGCGGGCCTGCGGCGCCGGGGCGTGCCGCCGGAAGCGCTGCGCGATTTCGCCCGGCGCATCGGCATCTCCAAGGCCGACAACCTGGTTCAGCTAGCGCTGTTGGAAGCCTGCATGCGGGAGGCGCTGAACAAGAGCGCGCTGCGCCGCATGGCCGTGCTCAATCCGCTTAAGCTTGTGATCGAGAACTATCCTGAAGGCGAAAGCGAGCTGCTGGAGGCGGTGAACAACCCTGAAGACCCGGAGGCCGGCAGCCGCCAGGTGCCCTTCTCGCGCGAGCTTTACATCGAGCGCGAGGACTTCATGGAAGACCCACCCAAGAAGTTCTTTCGCCTGGCGCCGGGGCGGGAAGTGCGCCTGCGCTACGCCTACTTCGTCACGTGCCGGGAGGTGGTGAAGAACGATGCCGGAGAGGTCGTCGAGCTGCGCTGCACCTACGACCCCGCTACCCGCGGCGGCGACGCACCGGACGGCCGCAAGGTCAAAGGCACCCTGCATTGGGTCTCGGCCGCGCATGGGGTGCCGGCAGAGGTGCGCAACTACGACACCCTCTTCACGGAGGAGGTGCCGGGCGCCGGGCATGGCGGCGACTACCTGGCCGACCTCAACCCGGACTCGCTGACCGTGCTCGACGGCTGTCTCGTCGAGCCGGCCTTGGCCGAAGCGCCGGCCGGCACGGCCGTCCAGTTCGAGCGTCTCGGCTACTTCTGTCCCGACCTGGACGGCACGCCGGAGCGCCCGGTTTTCAACCGCACAGTAGGCCTGCGCGATACCTGGGCGAAGCTCCAGAACAAAAAGTGATGGGTGAGTGATCTGAAGTAACGTCTATCGCGTACGCAGTTCTTCGCGAGAAATTAGGATTGAAGCGTCCTTACCTTAATACCCTATTTGTATTAAGGCATAAAAAGGGCGTCTTGTGCCCCATTTATATTTCAGTCTCGACTGATCTAAGCGCAGTTTCCTCCGTAAGTATTCGGTATGGCGTCGCGCCGCGACGCTTGCTCAAGCCCATACTAAGAATTCGAGAGGAAGTGTTATGACCCTGCGCAGCGTGATTTCTGCTATCACTGGCTTCTTTGCCGCTGTCGTCGTGGCCGGCACGGCATTTGCCGGCGCCGCCAATAAGGACATCGTCGACACGGCTGTGGACGCCGGCCAGTTCAAGACCCTGGTGGCCGCCGTGCAGGCCGCCGGTCTGGTTGACACCCTGAAGGGCGACGGTCCCTTCACCGTCTTCGCGCCGACCGACGAAGCCTTCGCCAAGCTGCCGGAAGGCACCGTCGAGAGCCTGCTTCTGCCGGAGAACAAGGACCAGCTCATCGCCATCCTGACCTACCACGTCGTACCCGGAAAGGTGATGTCCACGGATGTCGCCGGTCAGAAGGTCAACGCCGAGACGGTCCAGGGCAGCGAGTTGACCATCGACGCCATGAAGGGGGTGAAGGTCAACGAGGCCTCTGTGATCGCCGCCGATGTCGAGGCCAGCAACGGCGTCATCCACGTAATCGACACCGTGGTTCTGCCGCAGTAGTCGGATCACCCAGTCCTGTCTTTTGCCAGGCGGCGGGGCTTCGGCCCCCCCGTTTCGCATTTCAGGAAAAGCGGCACTCGCACTCGGGCTGAGGCTCGACCGCTGTCGCCGACGGCGAGAGAGCCGCCCTCCGACCTCAACCAAATCACAACGTCTCGGCTACAACCCGCACTTCGCAGCCGCTGCAATCATGCGCGGTCTCAAAGATTCCACAGCTTCGCAGGTGACTTGTCGCAGGGGTTTTATACCCTCTGAAGATTAGCACTTTTTGCGGGAGGTTCCGATGGCGTGCGACGCGTTGCACGATTTCGATCAGCTCATCTACTTCGGCGATAGCCTGGTGGATGCGGGCGGTACCTTCAATCTCTCAAACCAAGCGATCGAGGCGGCGAAGGCAATCTTCGGCGAAGAGCTCTTCGCCGGCGTTGTGCCCATCCCCATCAGTCCGCCCTACGCGCAGCAGTTCTCCAACGGCGCGGTGTTCCCCCAGGTGACATCGGCATTGCTTGGTGTGGAGCAGGACCAGGTCTTCAACTTTGCCTTCGGCGGTGCCGAGGTTCTGGGTGTCCAAACCCTGCTCGACGCCGGTGCCGATCTGATTCCCGAGGGCATTCCGCTCGACCCCGATCTGCTGCCGCCGTCCGTCGCCGAGCCGCTGACGCAGAACGTCAATCTTGCTGGCCAACTGGCTCTCTTCGAGGAGACCTTCGCAGAGACAGCGATCAGCGAGAACTCGGCCGCCTTTCTCGGTTTTGGCCTGAACGACCTGAGGCAGCTCGAAGACCTGGACAGCAGCCCTGGGAACGAACTCGAGGCCCTGCTGCAGGGCATCGGCTTGGCCGGCCAGATCGTGGGCGCCAACCTGGGCGCTGCGCAGCTCTTGGCCCAGGCGGGGGTCGGAACCATCGTGTTCAACACCCTGCCGAGCGCTTCGTTCTTTCCGGCCAGCAATGCTCTCGACCCGCAAGCCCAAGCGCTGGGCGACCTAGTGGTCGACCTGGTCAATCTCGGTTTGGGCATTGGCACGGCCGCCCTGGAGGGAAGCGGCGTCAATGTCGAGATCGTCGATCTGAACGCCCTGACCGACGAGATTGCCGCAGACTTCGGAACCTTCGGCTTCTTGGAGCTGGAGCAACCGGTTCTGATCGGCAATGGGGTCGAGTTCGTGCCCAATCCTGCGGTTGCGGGGATCCCGATCCAACAGATCGCGTTTTTCGATCTGCTGCACCCGACCGCCAACTTGCACGGCATCTTCGGCGCCTACAGCGCCCGCTCGCTGACATCGGAGACGCAGGTTCGCGGTGATCGGGACGACGTGGTTTTCGGCTCGTCCAAGAACGATCTCGTGCTCACCAGCGGCGGGGACGACGTGGGTTTCCTGCGCGGCGGCGATGACGTCGCCTTCAGTGGCCTGGGCGACGACACGCTGTTCGGCGGGCGGGGCTCGGATCTTGCCGTTGGCGGCTCGGGGGATGACGAACTCTTCGGCGGCCGCGATGCGGATGTTCTGGCCGGT
The DNA here is from genome assembly GCA_028282405.1 of Rhodovibrionaceae bacterium. Classification (GTDB taxonomy): domain Bacteria; phylum Pseudomonadota; class Alphaproteobacteria; order Kiloniellales; family DSM-21159; genus JANQMX01. The sequence goes on along the minus strand of JANQIA010000293.1, from coordinate 3,453 downwards.
AGCGCCGGCAACGACAGTCTGTTCGGGGGCTCGGGTGGCGACGCCTTGATCGACGGTCTCGGCAGCGACCGGCTCTTCGGCAACGGGGGAAACGACTTCTTCCTCTACACCGAGGCAAGCTTGATCGGCGGTGGCGGCAGCGACCGCGACGTGTTCTACGGCGGTCGCGGCAACGACACGGTGATCTTGGCGCTCGACGCGGACACCTTGGCCATCGAACAGGCGCATGTCGCGGAGAATTTCCAGAGCGGCCGCAGCTTCGAGTTCGAGAGCTTCTCTCTCGGCTTAAGGAGCATTGAAAATGTCGTTCTCACGGAAGGGCTTGGCTTCGATGGTTTGCCGCAGCCGGAAGGCGATCTCGGCGAACGCCTGGTCGAGGCCGATCTGTTCGGTGTGATCTGATCAGCATTGCAGTGACTTGAAAGACGAACGGTCCAACCGACTTTGTCGGAATGGTTGTCCGGAATTGGGGGCTGGGCACCGGTTTTTCGGGAACAAGGATTAATAGAATGATGGAAAGCCTCCGGCAGGCTGAGGTCGAGAGCGTCGCGAGTCCCCTTCGCGTCGATATCGTCTCGGATATTGTCTGCCCATGGTGCGTCATCGGCTATAAGCAGCTTGAGCGTGCCCTCGTGCTCAGCGGCCTCACTGCCGAAGTGCATTGGCATCCCTTTGAGCTCAACCCGGACATGGGAGAGCGAGGCGAGAACCTGCGCGAGCATCTCGCCGCCAAGTACGGCACGACCCCCGAAGGCAGCCAGGAGGCCCGCGCCCGCTTGACCCAGCTCGGCGAGGCGCTCGGCTTCACCTTCGACTACCGCGACGACATGCGCATGATGAACACCTTTCGTGCCCACCAGTTGCTCCATTGGGGAGAGCGCAAGGGCAGAGGCCAGGCGCTGCAGATGGCGCTCTTTGCTGCCTACTTCGCCGAGCGGCGCGATCTTCACGATCCGGAGGTCTTGGCCGCGGAGGCGGAGAGCGTCGGTCTCGACCGGCAAGAGGCTTTGGCCGTTCTGGCAGAGGGCCGCTATGCCGAGGCAGTGCGGGAGCGACAGAGTTATTGGGTTGCGCGCGGCATCACCGGTGTGCCGGCGATGGTCTTCAATCAGCGCTATCTCGCCACCGGCGCCCAGGGCGTCGACAGCTACTTCCACCTCCTCAGCCGCTTGGCGAAAGAGCAGGCGCTTTAGGCGGCGCGGTTCAGCGCGTGCTCCCAGTTCAGTGCGCTCTGAACGATCGTGTCGAGGTTGTCGTGTTGCGGCTTCCAGCCGACCTGGCTCATCAGCCGCGAGGGGTCGGAGATGAGCATCGGCGGGTCGCCGGGCCGGCGTGGCGCTTCGATCGCGGTCAGCGGCCGCCCGCTGAGCTGCTCGACGGTCTGCAGGACCTGACGCACCGAAAAGCCGCGACCGTAGCCGCAGTTCATGATGGCGAGCGGCTGCTCCGCTGCGGCGAGCCACCCGAGCACGGCGACGTGCGCCTCGGCCAGATCCGAAACGTGAATGAAGTCGCGCACGCAGGTGCCGTCGAGTGTGTCGTAGTCCGTGCCGAAGATCTGCATGGCCGGCCGCTTGCCGGCCGCGACCTCGCAGGCGACCTTGATCAGATGGGTGGCATTCTCGCCGCGTTGCCCGCAGCGCCCGCCTGGGTCGGCGCCGGCGACGTTGAAGTAGCGCAGAATAGCGACCTTGAAGTTCGGATGGGCGGCGACGCTGTCCTGCAGCACCTGCTCCGTCATCAGCTTCGACCAGCCGTAAGGGTTGATCGGCTTTGTCGGGGCATCCTCGGTCACCTTCGAGGTCTCGGGGATGCCGTAGGTGGCCGCGGTGGAGGAGAAGACGAAGCGCTCGATGCCGGCTTCGACCGAGGCCTCGATCAAATCCCGACTGACGCCGCTGTTGTTGCGGTAGTACTTGAGCGGATTGGAGACCGACTCTTCGACGCGGACCGAGCCGGCGAAGTGCATGACGGCGCGAACGTCGTGCTCGGCGAATGTGGCGTGCAGCGCCTTCTTGTCGCCGGCATCGGCAACCACCAGCGGGACGCCTTGCGGCACGGCGGCGCGCACGCCGGTCGAGAGGTTGTCCAGGACGACGGGCCGCCAGCCGCCGGCGATCAAGGACAGCACTGCATGGCTGCCGATGTAGCCGGCACCGCCGGTAACAAGAATGGCGGGCTTCACCCTATGTCTCCTCGACCGGCATGGCTTGCGGTCGGCTTTTGTATCACGGCCTCAACCTCATCAAGGTCATCGGACACCTCGATCTCGCTCGGCGCACGAAAAACGAAAACGCGGCAAAGCGTGAAGAAAGTGATGCTGTAGCTCCCCATCGCCAAGGCTTGAGCGAGATACTCAGGCAGCAGGAGTTGCTCCAGGCTGATGTAGAGAACCAGAAGGTTCAGACCATAAGATGGCAGGAACGCCATGAGGAACTTCGCAAGACCAGGTAGGATCGCTTGCTGTGAAGCGAAGGTGAAACGCCTGTTCAGGACGAAGGACACCATCAGGCCAACGGCATAGCCGCAGACGTTTGCGGCATAGGGGTTCAATCCCACAACGAAGCTTGTGAAGAGAACCGTGCTATAGCCAACGAGCGTGTTGACCAGTCCAACCGCGCAGAACTTTGCGAACTGCCAAACCGGGAGCTTCTGTGCGATCAAGCGGCCTTTCACGGTCGTGCCTGGACGTAATACTGAGCGCCGAGCGGCAGCCAAGCCAGGTATGGCTCCAACGGCCTGAACACCGAGAGCGCCCTAGGGAAGAACGTGCAGTACCGTAGGCGCACGTTCTTGAAGCCCGCGGCTTGCACCCGACGGGCCATCTCTCTGCCCCGAATGAGAATGGCATCGGCGTCGAAAGGACAGGTGTTCACGGCGTGGACGGTCAAGGGATTGAGCGGATTGTGTTCGAAGAGAAAGAAATGGCCGTTCGCGGTCATGCAGTTGCGAATGTTCTCGAGAGATACACGATGCCGGTCTGGCTGAATGTGATGAAACACACAGGCGGCAAAGGCTAGGTCGCAGCTTTCCGCTTCGATGGGGAAGTCGCTCTCTGCCAGATGGCGGAACTCTGCATAGGGACGATAGATGAGTTCCGCTTGGCGCAGGCTCTCTTTCGAGACATCGACACCGAGCAGCTTGCTGTCGGAGAAGTACTTCTGAAAGAAGGGGATGCTCCCGCCAATGCCGCAGCCGAAATCCAGGATGCGTCGCACTTGGGCGCCACCGAGGCAGCGCGCGACCTCCCGGACCTTGTACTCGGCGAAATAGGTTGGCTCTTCACCGCTCAGGCCAAGATTGGCGCTGTGTACTTCTCGATAGTCGGCGGCGAAGAGGTCGAATGCAGCCTCGTCCGCCTGCTGAACGTCAGCTTGGATGACGGGATCGTCTTTGCGCTTTGCTTGGGTCATTGGATCGCCTGAGCTCCATCCTGGATTTGGCGCTGGTCCA
>JANQIA010000281.1 GCA_028282405.1 Rhodovibrionaceae bacterium | reverse complement strand
GGCAATAACAACACCAAGCCGTTCTGCAACTTCCATTTATCTTCTGCCGCCGATAGATATTGGTCAATCACAATTTGTGCCCCATTACTGAAATCACCGAACTGGGCTTCCCAAATGGTCAATGTATTTGGGCTGGCCATGGCGTATCCATAGTCAAATCCCATTACGGCATATTCCGAAAGGAGGGAATTGTAAATATGGAATGTACCTTTTTGATGTTCCCCCATTTCATTGAGCAATATCACCTCCTCCTCGTGCATTTCAGTCTTTATGACGGCATGCCTATGGGAAAAGGTTCCACGTTCAATGTCCTGACCTGTCATTCGCACGTCAAAACCTTCTTCAATCAAAGAAGCATAGGCCAATAGCTCTCCCATGGCCCAATCCAATCGGTTATCCTCAAAATACATCTTCTTGCGACCCTGGACGAGTCGTTCCAATTTGCGCAAAAACTTCTTATCCTGTGGAAGTTGGGTTATTTTCCCATCGCGCCGGGCTTACGACTTTATCGCCATGGCGACTGCCGAGGAGAACTTGCCGGTCAAGATCGCCTGTGCCCTGCCGGGGCTGACCACCGGCTACGGGCCGAGCCATCAGGCGACCGAGGACCTCGCCATCTTCCGGGGCCTGCCGAACATGGTCGTCATCGACCCCTGCGACGCCTGCGACCTGACCGGAATGGTGCCCGCGATGGCTGCGCACGCCGGCCCGGTCTACGCAAGGCTGTTGCGGGGCAAGGTGCCGAGCGTGCTGACCCGCCACAAACCCGACTACCGCTTCGAGCTGGGCAAGGCGCAGATGATCCGTGAGGGCGCTGACGTCCTCGTCATCTCGACCGGCCTCATGACCATGCGCGCGCTGGACGCCGCCGAGGCCCTGGCGAAGGACAAGGTGGACGTCGCCGTCCTCCACGTTCCCACCATCAAGCCGCTCGATGTCGACACCATCCTGACGGAGTCCGCGCGCGGACGCCTCGTCGTCGTGGCCGAGAACCACACGGCGAATGGCGGGCTTGGAGAGGCGGTGGCCAAGGAGCTCTTGCTGGCCGGCCTGGCGCCGACCTTTCGCATGATCAGCCTGCCGGACGAGTTCTTGGAGGCGGGTGCGCTGCCGACGCTGCATGACCTCTACGGCATCTCCACCCAAGGCGTCGTGAAACAGATCAAGGGCTGGCTATGACCGGCCAGGCGGGGAACGGAAAGATGGGTCTTCTTGACGGCAGATTTGCAATCGTCACCGGGGGCGCGAGTCCCCGGGGTCTCGGCAAGGCGATTGCCCGGCTGTTCGCCGAGCACGGCGCAAGCGTCGCGATCCTCGATCTCAACAAGGACGCGGCAGAGGCCGCCGCTGCGGATCTGGGCGCGGACCATCTGGGCATGGCCTGCGACGTCACCGACAAGGCTGCCGCCCAAGCCGTGGTTGAGACCCTGTTGGGAAAGTGGGGTCGGGTCGACATCCTGGTGAACAACGCCGGTATCACCCAGCCCCTCAAACTGATGCAGATCGAGCCGGAGAACTACGAGGCCGTCACCGACGTCTCGCTCCGCGGCACGCTCTATATGAGCCAGGCGGTCATCCCGGCGATGCGCGCGCAAAAGTCGGGATCGATCGTCAATCTCTCTTCGGTATCCGCGCAGCGGGGCGGCGGCATCTTCGGCGGCCCGCACTACTCGGCGGCGAAGGCGGGCGTTCTCGGCCTCACCAAGGCAATGGCGCGAGAACTGGCGCCCGACAACGTTCGCGCCAACGCCATCTGCCCGGGATTCATTGCGACCGACATCACGGCGGGCAAGCTCACCGACAACATGCACGCACAGATCCTCGCCGGCATCCCTATGGGCCGCGCGGGCGAGGCGTCCGACGTCGCGGGCTGCGCGCTCTTTCTTGCGTCCGACCTCTCTGCCTACTGCACAGGAACGGAGGTCGATGTGAACGGTGGGGCTTTGATCCACTGAATGCCTGACCCTGAAGCGGACGCTGCTTCGGGTCTTGAAGAGAATGGGAGGAAAACAACCATGAAGATCAAACTGTTGGCGGCCTTGACCGCCTCGACCATGATTGCCGGTGCGGCTTACGCTGACGAGGTGATCTTTGCCCACGGCGCCAATCCCGGGAACCCGCGCTACATCGCGGCAGACGCCTGGGCCGACGCCTTCGCGGCCTGCTCGGGCCACACGGTCAACCACGCGCCCTCCGCCACCATGGGCGACGACTCCGAGATGCTGACTTCGGCCACCGCAGGCGTGATCCAGATCACCGCCAACTCCCAGGGCGCGATGAGCCAGATCGTTCCCGAGATCGGCCTTCTGGGTCTGCCGTTCCTCTTCAACGACCTTCCGACGGCATGGAGCGTCGTGGACGGTAACGTCGGCGATATGCTGGACAGCCGAGCTCAGGAGAAGGGGCTCAAGATCCTCGGGTTCTGGGACAATGGAATCCGCAACATCACCCACACCAGCAAGAACGTCTCGGACCCGGGTGACGTCCAGGGCATGAAGATCCGGACTCCTCCCGATCCGATGACCCTGGCCATCTTCGAAGCGCTCGGCGCAAATCCGGCACCGCTTGCCTGGTCGGAGCTGCCTTCGGCCTTGCAATCCGGCGTCTTCGAAGGTCAGGAGAACCCACTGACCAACATCTACTCGGCGAAGCTCCATGACATCACGCCCTATGTCACCATGACGGGCCACAAGTACGAGTCGACGCCGGTTGTTGCGGGCCTCGCCTGGTGGTCGGGCCTCGACGAGAAGACGCAGAATTGCGCCCTGGAGGCGACCGCCTCGGCGGGTGAGATCCAGCGTGGGCTCTCGTTGAAGGGCGATGCGACGCTTCGTCCGCGGATGGAAGCGGAGGGCGCCAAGTTCGCCGAGGCCGACAAGGCCGCCTACCAGGCGGCGACGGCGTCGGTTTACGACCGCTACGCCGAGGACTTCCCTGAGCTGGTCGATGCGTTGAAGAAGGCTGCCGGCCTCGAATGAGGTCCGCCTCCGAGACTGGGAAGGGGCCTTCGGGCCCCTTCCTTGCCTGGGTGGGCCATGGGATCGACGCGCTGGACTGGAGTGGGCGGATAATCGCCGTCCTCTGCCTTTTGGCGATGTTCGTCCTGCTCTTCATCAATGTGGTGCTGCGCTACAGCCTGGGCGAGGGCATCCCCTGGGCCTATGAAATCCACGCCGTCTTTCTGCCGTGGCTCGTGGCCGGCGGCGTCGTGGTGGCCGCCGCCAGGGGCCGAAACATCTCCGTCACCGTTCTGCCCAATCTTCTCGGCCCGCGCGGACAGCGCGTCCTTCCGCTCGCCGTCCAGATCGCCATCCTGGTCATCTGCATCAACGTGCTCTGGTCGAGCCAGCCGATCCTGAAAGCCTCGACGTTCCAGACCCTCGCCACCCTCGGCATCCAACAGACTTGGGGCTATGCGAGCCTCGTCTACGGCTTCGGCTGCATGGCCCTGATCGCCGCGCTGGAGACTGTCCGCCTTCTGATGGGCGGCCGTACCACCGGGACTGAGACAAGCCTCAGCTAAACGATGACCGCGCCGCTCCTCTGGGTCTTCCTCCTGCTTCTCGTCCTTTCGGTTCCGGTCGCCCATGCCCTGCTGGGCGCCGCCGCCGCGGCGCTTTGGCTCGACGGCAAGCCGATGGCGGTGCTCGCCCAGCGGCTCTACACCCCGACCCAGAGCTTTCCGATGCTCGCGATCCCGTTCTTCATCCTGGCGGGCAACCTGATGATGTCGGGCCGCTTCGGGGAATACCTGGTCAATGTCGCGCGGCTCCTCGTCGGCCGGTTCAAGGGCGGCCTCGGGCAGGTCTCCATCCTCGGGTCCGTCATGTTCGGCGGCGTTTCCGGCTCGGCCGTCGCCGATGCGACGGCGCTCGGCAACGCTCTGATTCCGGTTCAGAAAAAGGCGGGCTACCCCGGGGGCTTCGCCGCGGCGATAAACTCCTCTTCCTCAACGATCTCGGTGCTGATCCCGCCTTCGATTCCGCTGATTCTCTACGGCCTTGTGTCGAACACTTCGGTCGTGGACCTCTTCGTCGCCGGCATCCTGCCGGGGCTGCTGCTCGGGCTTGGTATCTTCACGATGGTCTGGTTCGTCGCTCTGCGACAGAACCTGCCCCGTGCGCCGCTCGAAGGTGGGTTCAAGGCGTTCCGCGGTCAGCTCCTCGTGGCCGTTCCGGCCCTTCTGATGCCGGTCTTTGTGATCGGCACGCTTCGCTTCGGTGTCGCAACCCCCACCGAGGTCAGCGTCATGGCCGTGGCCTATGCGCTCTTGGTCAGCGGGCTGATCTACCGCGATCTGACCGTCCGGAGCCTCTGGCGGGCGTCTGTCGATACCGCCATGATGACCGGGGCGGTGATGATCATCATCATGGCCTCATCCACCGTCCAATGGATCCTGACCGCCGAGCGCGTGCCGCAGGAGCTTGCCGCCTGGGTCGCCATGACCATCCAGGAGCCCTGGATGGTCATCCTCGCCCTCAATCTCGTGATGCTGCTTGTCGGCGCGTTCCTCGACCTGCCGGCGGCGGTGCTGCTGCTCGGCCCGATCTTCGTAACCATCGGACAGGCGATCGGCCTCGACCCGGTGCAGCTCGGTCTGATGATGGTGGTGAACCTCTCGATCGGCCTCTATACGCCGCCGGTCGGAACGACGCTCTTTATCTCCTCGGCCATTGCCGGAGTCGGTATCGGCGAGGTCATACGCGCCCTTTTGCCCTTCTATGCCGTGGCGCTGGTGGTGCTCTTCCTCATTTCGTTCCTGCCGGCGCTGACGATCTACTGAGGGCTGTCACCCTCCAGCAGCTCCGGTCCGGTTGCCTGCCGATAGGAGCAGCCGAGCTCTTCGAGTATCCCGCGCACCTGCGCTTCATGCTCGTTCGCTTCGGCGGTGATCCACTCGGCAAAGCGGTTCACGATCCGCCTGTTCAGGTGCCGCGACGGGCAGACGAACCAGTAGGCCGGAAACTCGATGGCGGGAATGCTCGGAGCGAAGGGCAGCAGCTCGCCGCGCTGGAGCTCGGGCAGGCAGAGCATGGCGCTGTCGAAGGCAACGCCGCCGCCTCGCTTCGCCATCTCGAGCGACATGGACGAGCGGTCGAACCGGAAGGGATAACTCAAGTCGGGCAGTTGCAGCCGGTTCGAGGCGAGCCAAAGGTCCCAGCGGTAGAGCGTCTTGACGCTGTCGATCAGCCGGGCCTCTCTCAGCCGGCGGACCGGATCGTCGTTCTCCTGCCACCGCTCCAGATAGCTCGGGCTGCACAGCGGCAGGATAAGGTCGCGCATGATGCAGACCACCGTCAGACCCGCCCAGTCCCCCAGACCGTAGCGAAGATCGAAATCCACCGCTTCCGTCTCGAACGCCGAGAAGTCCGGCGTCGCATCGATCCGGATGTTCCAGTCCGGATTGGCCGCCGCGAAGCCGGCGATCCGAGGCCCGAGCCAGCGAACCCCGAAGCTGGGCGACACCCGTACCGTGAGGCTGCGCGTGTCCCGCTGCCGTGCAATCGCGCTGCGCGCGTTTCGAAGCGCCCCGAAGGCTTGCGTGGTCGTTTGGAAGAGTCGGTCGCCGTCGACCGTCAGGCGCAGCCGACGCTTTTCACGCCGGAAGAGCTTCACTCCGAACTGGGCCTCCAGCAGGCGGATCTGCTGGCTGACGGCCGAGGGAGAAACCCCGAGTTCTTCGGCGGCTTTCGTCACGGTGCCCAGACGCGCCACGGCCTCGAAGTACTCGGTGGCCTTGAGATTGATGTCCCGCATGCGGAACAGGCTAGAGCCTTA
>JANQIA010000267.1 GCA_028282405.1 Rhodovibrionaceae bacterium | reverse complement strand
GCGCATCTGATGAAGTACACCAGCGCCGGTGACGACCTCTTCCGTCTGGCCGCGGCCTACAACGGCGGCCCGGGCAATCTCATCAAGTGGGAAAAGCGCATGACGGAGCGCGGCATCGACGTGGACGATCAGCTGCTCTTCATCGAGATGCTGCCCGCCGGCGAAACCCGCTTGTTCATCGAGCGCGTGCTTGCCAACTATTGGATCTACCGCATGCGCCTGGGTCAGGAGGTGCCGTCGCTGGCCGCCCTGGCCAAGGGAGGACGGCCTCTCTACCGGGCGCTCGACTAATCCTGCCAGCGGGGCGGCGACCGGCCGTCCCGCCCGGCGAGCCGGGACGCCCAGATGGCCAAGATCGACGAAAGCCTTCCTTTCCTCCCCGTCAACATCGCCGTTCTCACGGTCTCCGACACCCGGAGCCTGGCGAACGACAAGTCCGGCGACAAGCTGCAGGAGCTGATCTCCGGCGACGGGCACAAGGTGGTGCGGCGGGAGATCGTCAAGGACGAGGCCGACGCCATCGAGGCCTTTCTCCGGAGCTGCATCGACGACCCGGCGGTCGACTGCGTCATCTCAACCGGCGGCACCGGCGTCACAGGCCGCGACATCACGCCGGAAGCCTTCGACCGGGTCCTGGAGAAAGAGATCGAGGGCTTCGGCGAGCTCTTTCGCTGGCTGAGCTACAAGACCATCGGCACCTCGACAATGCAGTCGCGCGCGCTGGGCGGCGTGGCTGGCGGCACCTACCTCTTTGCGCTGCCCGGCTCGACCGGCGCCTGCAAGGACGGCTGGAACGAGATCCTGCGCTGGCAGCTCGACAGCCGGCATCGGCCCTGCAATCTGGTCGAGCTCATGCCGCGGCTGAAGGAGCACCTGCCCGCCGCCGAGTGACGCGCGCCAGGTCCGCAGCCGTATCCACATCGATCCGTTCCCGCATCAGCGCGTGTTCGCCAGGCTTGAGGTTGGCGAGCGTGTCGGCCAGGGCGTGAGTGCTGCCCCAGCGCACGTCGTCGAAGGGCAGCCGCATGGCCGCCGGAACGACCGGGCGGCGGCGCGCACCGATCAGCCAATAGCCGCCGTCGTCGGCCGGCCCGAAAACCCAGGGCCGGCGGCCGAGCGATCGAAAGGCCGTTCGGATATCGGCGAAGTCGATCCCGGGAATGTCGGCACCGATCATGACCAGAGGGCCGGGGGGCAGCCTGTGAAAGGGGCGGGCCATGCGCTGGCCCAGGTCACCGCGGCCTTGCCGCAGAATTTCCGTTCCCCTTGGCAGCGGGATGTTGCCGGGCCAAGCGAGGTGGTCCGGTGTTAGGCAGAGCCAAAGCCGCCAGCAGCCGGGTTTGTTGAGGCGCCGCAGGAGCCCGTCGATCTGCCGGCGCTGAAAACGCCAGGTGGCCAGCTCGCCCAGGTCCCGCGCCAGGCGCCGCTTGCCCTGACAGAGCCGGGGCACCCGGGCCATGATCACCAGGTGCCGCTCGAGTCCGCGCGACGTCATCCGTAGAGCCGTGCCAGAAGCCGCGGCGGCAAGCCGAGGAAGTAGGCGCCGAGCAGGCAGACGTTGCGCGCCGGCCGGCCCCACCAGCCGCCCCGTCGGTAGCGCTCCGCCGAGGTCACCGCTTGGGAGTCCAGAAAGGCGAGTCGCCGCCGGCCGATGCGCCGCACCAGCTCCACATCCTCCATCAAAGGCAGCGGCTCGAAGCTGCCCAAGGCGCGATAGAAATCGCGGCGCAGCAGCAGGCCCTGATCGCCATAGGGCAGGGCCAGACGCCGCGCCCGCCAGTTGGCCAGGCGCTCGACCCGGCGGGCTTGCGGGGAGGGGTCGTCGAGAGCGAAGCGGAAGACGGCCGCTCGCTCTCGGTTGCCCGGTTCCGCCATGAAGGCCGCCGCCTCTTGCGCCCATCTGGGGGCAAGGCGGGTATCGGCGTGGAGAAACAGCAGCCAGTCGCCGCGGGCGGCTTCGCCACCGGTGCGGAGCTGCAGGCCGCGTCCGCGCGGACTCGCGATGGCCCGGGCGCCGTGCGCCTCGGCCAAGGCGACCGTGCCGTCGCGCGAGCCGCCGTCGACCAGGATGACCTCGCCCGGCGCGGCCTCGTCCAGCGAGGACAGGCAGCCCGGCAAGGCGCGGGCCGCGTCGAGCGCCGGGATGATGACCGAGAGCTGGGGCAGGGAGCGGGCCATGGCGGCTCGGCAGATAGCACGCTGGCGGGAGACATGCTATCTGCCCGGCCATGACCGCCGAAAGCGTAGTGCCCGAAGATACCAACGGCGACCTGCCGCTCGACCTCGTCGCCGCCATCGAAAAAGGGCTGCAGGCCGATGCCGCGCTGCGCCCGCTGGCCGATCGCCCGCTCGCCAAGCTGACCGACAAGGGCCTGGCCCACGACCATCTGCGGCTGGTCGGCTCCGGCCTTTTGTTGCGCATTCCCAAGCAGAGTCAGCGCGGCTATGCGCCGGCCGACAACCTGCGCTATCAGGCCGCCTGCTTCGCTCGGGTCAGCGAAAGCGGCCAAGGCCCGAAGCTGGCCGGCGTCTTGCCACCACGCGACGGCCTGCCCTTCGGCGCCCTGGTGGTGGAGGAGATCGCCGGGCGGCCGGTCAAGCTGCCGGAGGAGCTGCCGGCGCTCGCCGCCTGCATGGCCAAGGTCCATGCCCTGCCGCTGCCGCCTGCCGAGGCCCGCCCGCCGCTGGAAGATCATAGGGACCCGGTCGCCGGTCTCCTAACCGAGATCGAGGACCAGGCCCGCTTCATCCCCGAGGCCGGTTTGGCGGACGACAGCCGCCGGGAGATCGAGGCCGAGCTGGCCTGGGCGCGCGACGTCGCCGCCGGATTGGATGGTGCCGCCCAGCCCGTCACCCTGGTGCTGACCGACAGCCATCCCGGCAACTTCCTGATCGACACGACCGGCAAGGCCACCATCGTCGATCTGGAGAAGGCGCTCTACGGCTCGCCGGGCGTCGATCTCGCGCACAGCACGGTCTACTCCTCGACCACCTGGGACCTCGACGTCTATGCCGAGCTTTGCCTGGACGAGGTCGCGGCTTTCTATCGCCGCTACCTGGAGATCGTCGATGAGGCCGGTGCCGCTGGCCTCGCCGCGCGCTTGCGCCCCTGGCTCATCCCCATGCGGCGCCTACTCTTTCTCAGGGCCATCACCTGGTGCGTCATGTGGTCGGTGCAGCATCATGGCGCGGCCAAGTCGGCCGAGGCCCTTGAGGCCGGCGGCAGCGACTGGTCGGCGAGCAAGAGCGAAGCGGCGTTGATCGCCCACGTGGCGGGCCGCGTCGCCGAATACCTGCGCCCCGACATCATCGCCCGCATGCGCGGCGAGTGGCTGGACAATCCGGGACTGAACACGCTGATCTAAGCCTACTCCGACGCGATCTCTCGATGTCAGGGTGTACTCATTGGTAGAAAGGCGCTATGTTAGATAACTCAGGATAGAAGTCGGCATTTGGCTGGGAGACTGGGTAATGCGAAAGTCGCTCTTTCCGGTCGCGTTTTTTGCCTGTGTTGTCCCGTCGCTGGCTGTGGCTGATCCTTGTGACGGCATTCATCTTGTCGAGCCGAAAAAAGCTCATAGCGGCACTTTCTATGTGCGCGAGGAAGAGGCTGGCCGCTACCATAAGGCTGGTTACTTACCGGTTGGAGTTCTGATCAAGTTAGTTAAGCGGGATGGTCGCAATGACGTGCACCAAGTGCCTGAGGCAAGGTGGAACGGGCGAGTAGCGCCGTACGTCAATTTCATCTCCGAATACCGACAAAGTGGCCTGGTTCGCAAGGATTCTCTTCTTTCATTAAAAGAAGTGTTGGACCAAACGAAAGCACCCAATGGAATAGATATAAGCTGCGATCTAATATCGCGAGTGGTTGTCCCAGACTTGGCGGAGGATCCAGGGGCGATCATCTATAAAACATCGGCACTAGAGCAGCGAGCGGACAATATTACACCCTCTTACTCGGTGCCGGTTTTCCTGCTCGGGGCTGATGAAGCTAAAAGCATCAAAGAAAAACTACCCTATTGGCGTGTAATCTATCGCCCGGCTGGCCGCTCTGAGTTTTTTGAAGGCTATGTTGCAAGAGATGATCAAACTTATCCCAATCAACACGGAAAGTATCGGCTTTCCACTAGACTCGGGGAGTTTGTAAATATTCAACCTTTGAAAGAGTCTCGAAATTGTTCGGGAATGGCATGCTACATAGAGGCTATCAAAGATTGGGGGGATAGTGTAGAAAACTTAGAAGAGCTTGCGGGGGATATTATTGGTAAACGCTGTGGTTTGGAATTGGAATTACAAGCTCTTCTCGGTGGAGAAGGAAAAGTCGGGCTTCCTTTGAGTTTGATCGCCCTGAGTGCTATTGCGGAAGGAAAAATCAAGGCGACATATCAAATGCCGGCTACGAAGACCTATCACTTTCTTCGCTGGTTTGAAGGCGATACACGGGTAGCAACAGTATTTCGTGAACGTGACTGTGTGGGAAGCTCCGAAGGTGTAACCACTCTGATTCGCGTGAGCTTTTCCAATACAGAGGAAGACCTTGAAATCTTCCCTGAGGATGTCCTGCATGGAAACGCTTGTTTTTCACGCGTACCGACGCGACTGCGGAAGCACTATTGGCCATACTTCTTTATTGTTGGCCATAGTGATAAAATCATTTTTCCAAAATACACAGCTCTTGCGCATAATATTCGCTCCCAATTGCTCCAAATCTATGCAGGCTCTTGGGATTACGACGAACTTGAAAGACGAACTTGGTTCATTATTGAGAGGTTGGTTGGTTTTCAGCGTCCCGAGCTTGGTGGTGTGCCTGGTGCCGACTGCGGCGTTGTATGAGTGCTGAGGTAGAGAACAAGAGCTGTTTCGCCACTTTTTGCAGCATTGCCAACTTCTTTGCTTCGTCTTAGATAAATGACCTTGCCCCATTTCGGTATCGGCCCATGCGGCGCCTGCTCTTCTTGCGGGCCATCACGTGGTGCGTCATGTGGTCGGTGCAGCATCGCGGCGCGGCCAAGTCGGCCGAGGCCCTTGAGGCCGGCGGCAGCGACTGGTCGGCGAGCAAGAGCGAGGCGGCGCTGATCGCCCACGTGGCGTCCCGCGTCGCCGAATACCTGCGCCCCGACATCATCGCCCGCATGCGCGGCGAGTGGCTCGCTACGCCGAGCCTGGACGCTTTGATTTGAGAGGCCGTGCCGCTACAGCCGCGCGTTCGCGTCGGCAAGATAGGCATCTACCAGCTCGATCAGGCGCCCGCGCCCGAAGCTGACATCGTGTCCGGCGTGAACGACCCGCACGGGCAGGTCTCTCAGCCGTTCCATGGTGCGGACGTAGTCCGGCACCGAGGAGTCCGGCAGTCCATCCAGCAGCGGCCCGTCGTAGATGGCATCGCCGGAAAAGAGGATGCCGCGCGCTTCCTCCCACAGCCCGATGCTGCCCGGCGAATGACCCGGAAGATGCAGCACCTCGAAGCTGCGGTCGCCCAGGTCGATCCGATCGCCTTCGACCACCGTGCGCGTCGCCCGGGTGCGCGGCACGCGGTAGCCGCTGAGGTCGTAGCCCTTGTGCGGCAGGGCGGTGAGCAGCGCCTCGGGCACCGGGTAGCCGGCGGCCTCCAGCATCTCGATCCACTCGGCCGAAAAGTTGGCGCGCAGCAAAGCGCCCCCTTCGTCCGGCGCGATCAGCTTGTCGGCTTCCAGCCTATGAATGAGGCGTTCGTCGAAGTCGCCGAGCGAGCCGACGTGGTCCAGGTGATAGTGGGTGGCAACAGCGGTGACGTTCTTCTCGAACAGCCGGTCGACCGCCTGGCGCAAGCTCACCACGCCGAGGCCGCTGTCAATCAGGGCGTCGCGGTCGCGGCCGCGCACCAGCCAGATGTTGCAGCGAAGCAGCGGGTCGACGTACGGCTCCCAGATCAGGGTGATGTCGTCGCCGATGCGCCGATGCTCGAACCACTGCTCACCGATCTTCGTGGGCATCAAGCTTCCTTAGCGCCGGATCGTCCGATCATGGCGCCATCGACCAGTGCCGTCCAATAGGATGGAGAGGTCTCAGCCGGCTTCGGCCAGGGGCTTGCTGCGGCCGATCTCCTCCAGCCGTTTCTGCAGCGCCAGCTTGTCGAGCGAGGCGAGCGGCAGGCTGACGAAGACGGAGATGCGGTTGTTGAGCATGCGATAGGCTTCCGAGAAGGCCAGCGCCTTCTCGCTGTCGCTGCCCTCAGCCGACATGGGGTCTGGCACGCCCCAGTGCGCCGTCATGGGCTGCCCCGGCCAGGCCGGGCAGCTCTCCTGCGCCGCGCGGTCGCAGACCGTGAAGACGAAGTCCAGCTCGGGCGCATCCTCTTGCGCGAAGGCGTCCCAGGTCTTGGGACGCAACCCGTCGGTCGGATAGTTGAGCTTCTGCAAAAGCGCGACGGTTCCCGGGTGCACGCCCTCGGCCGGATGGCTTCCGGCGCTGAAGCCCTTGAAGCGCCCCTGGCCGAGGCGGTTGAGGATGCTCTCGGCCATCTGGCTGCGGGCGGCGTTGGAGGTGCAGAGGAACAGGACGTTGTAGGGATTCTCGCTCATCTCCGGTCTCCTTTCGATTGGGCTATGGTCGTAGGGGCTATGGGCGGCGGTGGCGTGGCCCGCGTCGGGCCGCGGGACGGACAGCAGATTGGACAGGTAGCTGGAGACCTCGGGGTGTCCTCCGCTGCAGTCCTCGAAGAGAAAGCCGAGCAGGGCCTTCAGGCCTGTGAGATCGGCGGCATAGAACACGCGGCGGTCGGTCTTCCAGGCGCGCAGCAGACGGGCGCGCTCCAACTGCGCCAGGTGGCTGGAGAGGGTCGAGGGCGGCACATCGAGGCGCTGCGCCAAGCTGCCGGCGCTCTGGGCGGCCGGGCCCTCCCGCAGCAAGAGGCGAAAAAGGGCGAGGCGCAGGGGATTGTCGAGGGCCGCAAGGGCCTCCTGGGCGAGTCTGGACGAGAAGTAGGTCGGGGTATCTGGCTCCATATTTCGGATCTATCCGAAAGATCGAAAGACGGCAACAGCAAGAGATCCGATTTTTCTGGGACTATTGATCAGACCGTGTGTTCACCGTGTTTGTTCTTGTTATGTTCTAGTGCTCTGTTAAGCTCGCCGCATGGGACGGCAGAAGACGAGCAGCGGCACGGTCAGCCGCAAGGGGCGCGGGGCGGTCAGCAACAGAAGCGGACGCTTCGAGCCGACGGTCCGTGAACGCATCGACGACGGCTGGTCGGTCGCGGGCTGGAGCGCATCCGACCCCGCCGAGGAGCCGGCGCCACAGACCGTCGTGCAGCCGGACCGCAGCAAGGAGATCATCGCCCGCAACCAGTCTCCGGACGTGCCCTTCGACCGCTCGATCAATCCCTACCGCGGCTGCGAGCACGGCTGCATCTACTGCTTCGCCCGGCCGAGCCATGCCTACTGGGGCTTGTCCGCAGGACTCGATTTCGAGACGCGGCTTTTCGCCAAGCACGATGCGGCGACCCTGCTGAGAAAGGCGCTCGGCCGGCCGAGCTACCGGGCCAGCACCATTGCGCTCGGCGCCAACACCGACCCCTACCAGCCCATCGAGCGGCGCTACCGCATCACCCGTGCCGTGCTGGAGGTCTTGGCCGAAGCCAGGCATCCCGTCGGCATCGTCACCAAGTCGCGGCTCATCCTCCGCGACCTCGATATTCTGGCCCCCATGGCCGAGCAGGGTCTGGTGCGCGTCTGTCTTTCGGTAACCACGCTCGACCCGGCCCTGGCCCGCATCCTGGAGCCGCGGGCGCCCCGGGCGGAGCTGCGGCTCGAAGCGGTGCGCGGGCTGAGCGAAGCCGGTGTTCCGACGGCCGTCCTGGCGGCCCCCATGATTCCGGCGATCAACGACCGCGAGCTGGAGGCCATCCTGGAGGCGGCCAGCGAGGCCGGGGCCGACAGCGCGTCCTATGTGCTGCTGCGCCTGCCTTTGGAGATCGCGCAGCTCTTCGAGGAGTGGCTGGAGACGCACTTCCCCGACCGCAAGAAGCGGGTGCTGGACCTGGTGCGGCAGAGCCGGGGCGGCAAGCTCTACGAGGCCTGCTGGGGCGAGCGCATGCGGGGCAAGGGGGCCTACGCCGAGATGATCGCCCAGCGCTTTGCCGTGGCCAGCCGCCGCCTCGGCCTCAAGAAGCGGCCCTGGGATCTGGACACGAGCAAGTTTCGGCCGCCGGGCCGCGACGGCCGGCAGATGAGCCTCTTCGGCTAGAGCCCTATCGGGCGAGAGGACATGGCTGCGGTACCCTTGTTGCCGGATTTCTGATAGTAAGCTGCGCATCGACCGAAAGGGGGAAAGCGCGTGGCTCGTATCAAACCGTCACCCTGCGCTGCAATGCTGGTCGCGGCCGTCATTGCCTTCGCCGGCGTCGTGGCCGCGGCGCAAGCCCAGGAGCCCGTGGCGGTTCCGGGAACGCAGGTGGCCATGCCGGCGCCCGAAGGCTTCACCGTCAGCGAGCGCTTTGCCGGCTTCGAGAATGCAAGCACCGGCGCGTCCATCTTGATCGTCGAGATGCCGGCCGAGGCTTTCCCGCAATTGCTCGAGGGTTTGACTGCGGAAGGTCTGGCCCAGCGCGGCCTCACCGAAGAGAGCCGCAGCGAGGAGACCATCGGCGGTCTTCCGGCCCTCCTCATCGGCGGCACGCAGGCGGCGGGCGGCCTGACCCTGGAAAAGCGCATGCTCATCCTCGGCGGGGAGGTGACGGCCCTCCTGACGGCGACCATTCCTCCGGATGTGGCGACGCCGGAACACCTGGCGGAGGTGGAGGCTAGCCTGCGCGCCGTGCGCTTGACCGGGGAGCCAGGCGACGCGCGCGAGGCACTGCCCTTCGCCTTCGACGAGGTCGCGGGCTTTCGTTTCGACCGGGCGCTCGGCGGCAGCGGCGCTCTGCTGGTGGAGGAGCAGCCTGCGGAGACGGCGAGCCGGCCCGCCGTCTTCATCATCGCCAATTCGCTCGGCGCGAGCTGCAGCCAATTCGTCGGCCGGGAAGAGGCCTTCGGCCGCGCGATTCTCGGGCAGATCAGCGATTTCACGATCGATGAGATCGCCTCGAACCGCGATGTGGTGATCGGCGGGCTGAGCGGCGTGGAGCATGTCGCGAACGGCACCTCCGAAAACGGTGCCCCTACAACCGTGATCCAGACTGTTCTGTTCGACGGCTGCAACTACCTGCGCAGCGTCGGCATGGCGCCGCAGGGCGAGGGCCAACCCTACCTGCCGCGCTTCCGCCGCCTCGCCGAAACGATTCGCACCAAGTAGGGCGTGTCCACATCAATACAAACCGCATCGACGATCTCTTCTGATATCCCCCCCCTCCCTGTCCCCTCGCTGGGGGGAGGGGACGCGGCCGCGACATTGGTGCCTTGTGCTGGCAGATGGATGGCCAGCCTGTGGCGCCGCACCTCATGGTGTCATGCTTGGGCGAGGCCCACGGGGCCGAGTTCCGAGCATCCACTCATCGGCCCGTGCCAAACCTATCCGTGGACCCTCGGAACTCGCCACTGCGTGGCTCGCCCAAGGGTGACATCTTGAGGGAACTTCGAACAGCAATGAAGGTGAATCAGGCGTGCCCGGAGTCGCTGGAGAGCATGGAGACGTCGAAACCGATCTTGGAGATCGCCCGCTCCCACTTGTCCTCCAGCTCGTCGTCGAACAGCAGCAGCTCGTCGGCCGAAGCATGCAGCCAGCCGTTCTCCTGGATCTCTTTATCGAGCTGCCCCGGGCTCCAGCCGGCGTAACCGAGCGCCAGGAGCTTCTGCCGCGGCCCGCCGCCACCGGCGATGTCCTTCAGGATCTCGACGGTCGCCGTCATGGCGACGTCATCGGTCACCTGCAGGCTGCTGTCTTGCAGATAGTCGGCGCTGTGCAGCACGAAGCCGCGCCCCGGCTCCACCGGGCCGCCGAAATGCACGCGAATTTCCTGCTTCAGCTTGGTGTTGTCGATGCCAAGCTGGCTCAGCAGGTCATGGAAGCTGAGGCTCTCGATCAGACGATTGAGGACCAGTCCGAGCGCGCCGTCTTCGTTGTGCGCGCACACGTAGATCACCGTCCGCTCGAAGCGGGGATCGCGCATGTTCGGCATGGCGATCAGCAGCTTGCCGCTCAAAAACTCTCTGTTCATGGCATCGCTCGATGCATCGACCTATCGTTTCAGGCTAACGTAGCGGTATTATTTCTTTCTTACGACGACGAATCGCCAACCGTCCCACTCCTGCCACTATGACAAGTCTACACGCTGTTGTGACAAGCCTATGGCAGAGGGTGAAGCCTATACTTATGTGCTGTTCACGGCCTACGCACGCGCCTTTTTGATAAATGGAATCAGTATGATCCGCCTTTCGTCCCTTACCAGCGCCCTGCTTCTGGCGCTCTCCCTGCTGGCGCCCGGTCAAGCGGCTGCCACGGCGAGCGATTGGGTGGGCATCGACGAGAGCAAGGTGCGGGTTCTCTCCGCCGGCAACGCCGCCGGCAGCGCGGAAAGCCTCTCGCTCGGCCTGCAGGTGGCGCTGGAGGAGGGCTGGAAAACCTATTGGCGCTCGCCCGGAGACGCGGGCTTTCCGCTCGAGCTGGACTGGAGCGACTCGACCAACGTCGCCGACGTCGAGGTTCTCTGGCCCGTGCCGCACCGCTTTTCGCTCTTCGGGCTGGAAACCTTCGGCTATGCCGAGGAGGTGGTCTATCCGCTGAGCGTGCGGCCAGAGCGCCCCGGCGAGGCGGTCAACCTGCGGCTCAACGTCAACTACCTGGTCTGCGAGGAGATCTGCATCCCGCGGACCTTCGATCTTGCGCTCGACCTGGCCGCGGGCGAGGCCCAACCGGCGCCTGAGAACTTCCTGATCGAGAAGTACCGCGCCCTGGTGCCGGGCGACGGACGCAACGCCGGACTGGCCATCGACGGCGCGATGCTGACCGGCAGCGAAGAGACGCCGCTGTTGGTGGCCAGCGTCTCCTCGGCCTTCCCCTTCGATCAGCCCGATCTCATCGTCGAGGGCCCAATCGGCTTCGCCTACAGCAAGCCGGAGGTGATGCTCGGGCAGGACGGGCAAACCGCCGAGCTGCGCGTGGCGGTGGAACGGGGCCGCGGCGTGGACGCGGCGTTGGCCGGAGCGCCGCTCACTCTGACCCTGTTCGACGGGCAGCGCGGCATGGAGCGGCAGGTCACCCTGAGCTTCGGCGAGAGCGTTGCGCCTCTAGCGGCCGCGGCAGTCGGGAGCGGCGCGGGAGGCAGCGGCAGCGCTGCAGCGGACGGTCACAGCCTCGTCGTGATTTTGCTCTTGGCGGTGGCCGGCGGCCTGATCCTCAACCTGATGCCCTGCGTGCTGCCGGTGCTGTCCATCAAGCTGCTCTCGGCGGTCAGCTACGGCGGCCAGGACCGCGGACGGGTTCGCCTCTCCTTCCTGGCTTCGGCCGCGGGTATCCTCTTCTCCTTCATGGTTCTGGCGGGCGGCGCCATCGCCATCAGCGCCTTCGGCGGGGCGGTCGGCTGGGGCATTCAATTCCAGCAGCCGCTGTTCCTCGCGGTGATGGCGCTGATCGTCACGCTCTTCGCCTGCAATCTCTTCGGCTTTTTCGAGATTCTGCTGCCGGCGCGGCTCTCCGCCGTGGCCGGCATCGGCAACGATCACAGCACCCGCGGCCACTTCCTGACCGGCGCCTTCGCTACCCTGCTGGCGACCCCTTGCTCCGCCCCCTTCCTGGGCACGGCCGTCGGCTTCGCCCTGTCGCGCGGGCCGGTCGAGATCCTGCTGGTCTTCGCGGCACTGGGTCTGGGCCTGGCTCTGCCCTATCTGCTGGTCGCCGCCGTTCCGCGGCTGGCCACGGCGCTGCCCAAGCCCGGCCCCTGGATGATCGTTCTGCGCCGCATTCTCGGCCTGGCGTTGCTCGCCACGGCACTGTGGCTGGCCAGCGTCATCGCGACGCAGATCGGCCTGGCGCCGGCCGGCCTCCTGACCGCGGCCCTCCTGGGCATCGTCGTCTGGCTCGGACTGTCCCGCCGCTTCGACTGGCAGGCCAGCCGCGTCCGCCCGATTGCCGGTGCGCTCGCCGCCGTGGTGCTGGTGACGGCGGTCGCCTGGCGCGGCGATGCGGGACATGGCGCCGGCTCGCTTGCCGGTGCCTGGGGCCCGCTGGAGCAGGCGGAGATCGCCCAACATGTCGCCGACGGCCGCCTGGTGCTTGTCGATGTCACAGCGGACTGGTGCATCACCTGTCAGGTCAACAAGCGCTTGGTGCTCGACAGCGAGGAGACCGCCGCGGTGCTGCAGCAGCTCGACGTGGTCCTCATGCGCGGCGACTGGACCCTGCCGGACCAGGCCATTGCCGACTACCTGGCCAGCCACGGCCGCTACGGCATCCCCTTCAACGCCGTCTACGGACCCTCGGCACCGGACGGCGTGCTGCTGCCCGAGCTCCTGAGCCAGGGGGCCCTCAACGACGCGCTCGAAGAGGCGCAGCCGGCAGCCCTGCGCATCTCGCAACAGTAAGGTCGCTTGCCGCGGCGGGCCACGCCTCCTATCTAGCGGAGTGCCCACGTTCTTCGGGCAATTCCAATTCCGCAATCGAGAGGGGAGGCCGCCATGGCTACTGCAGTGGGTGAAAAGGTTCCGAGCGCGACGCTGAAGCACATGACGGACGACGGGCCGGCCGACATCACCACCGACGAGCTGTTCAGCGGCAAGAAGGTCGTGGTCTTCGCCGTGCCGGGCGCGTTCACGCCGACCTGCTCGGCGAAGCACCTGCCTGGCTTCGTTCAGAACGCAGACGAGATCAAGGGCAAGGGCGTCGACACGGTTGCCTGCATGTCGGTCAACGACGCCTTCGTCATGGGCGCCTGGGGCGATCAGCAGAACGCCGGCGACAAGGTTCTGATGCTGGCCGACGGCAACGGCGACTTCGCCGAGGCCCTGGGCCTGGTTTTCGACGGCAGCGGCTTCGGCATGGGCAAGCGGGCGCAGCGCTTCGCCATGATCGTCGACGACGGCACGGTGACTCACATGGCCATCGAAGATCCGGGCGCCTTCGAAGTGTCGAGCGCCGAGGCCATCCTGCGCGCGCTCTAGAGACAGTCATACACTCATCGGTAAGGCCGGCCTTCGCGCCGGCCTTTTCGTTTGCCGGTGCCTTGGTGAGCATGACATCGGCCATATCTCCCGGAACGTCATCCTTGCGCGAGCCTCGCAGGGTCGTAGACCCGAAGAGGCGAGTTGCGAGGATCCACAGAAGAGGTCCGTGCGGACTGATGGGTGGATGCTCGGAACTCGGCCCCAGGCCTGACGGCCCAGTGGGCCTCGCCCAAGCATGACAAGAATAAGGTGCGGCGCCTCAGGGAGGCCATCCATCTGCCCGTACGAGGCACAGGCCTCTAGGCCGCGCTCCCTCCCCCATCTCTCCGGTCGACCAGAGGGACTTATATGAACGATGCGGACGTCTTCAGTCGCCGCGGGGAATGGCGGCGCGGGCCAGGCTGTCGCAGCGCTCGTTCTCCGGATGCCCGCTGTGGCCCTTGATCCAGTGCCACTCGACCTGGTGGGGTGCGATCGCCTGCTCCAGGCTCTTCCAGAGATCCGCGTTCTTGACCGGCTTCTTGTTGGCGGTCTTCCAGCCACGGCGCCTCCAATTGTGGATCCACTTTGTGATGCCGTCGCGCAGGTAGACCGAGTCGGTGGTGAGATGCACCCGACTGGGCCGCTTCAGCGCCTCCAGCGCACGCAGCGCCGCCATCATCTCCATGCGGTTGTTGGTGGTGTCCGCTTCACCGCCGGACAGCTCCTTCTCGACGCCCTTGTAGCGCAGCAGGGCACCCCAGCCGCCGGGGCCGGGATTGCCGCTGCAGGCCCCGTCGGTGAAGATCTCCACCGCCTCGTTTTTTTCCGTCATGTCACAGACCGTAGGCGCCGGGGCCGTCGCAGTCGGCATGGAAGCGCAGCTTGCGGTAATACTCCAGCGGGTCCTTGGGCTTCACGAAGGCGCCCGGCGGGTGGTTGAGCCAGTCGAACAGGCGGGTCAGCAGGAAACGCAGGGCCGCCCCTCGGCACAGCAGCGGCAGGGCCATAAGCTCGCGCTCGTCCAGCGACCTGACCGCGCCATAGCTGGCCAGGAGCTGCTGCGCCTTGGTGATGTTGAAGGAGCCGTCGGGCTCGAAGCACCAGGCGTTGAGGCAGACGGCAAGGTCGTAGGCCAAGGCATCGTTGCAGGCGAAATAGAAGTCGATGAAGCCGGTCAGCCGCTCGTTGCGGAAGAAGACGTTGTCGGGAAAGAGATCGGCGTGGATGACGCCCTGCGGCAACTCCTCGGGCCACTCGGACTCGAGCTTGCCCAGCTCTTCGTTCAGCTCGCCGAAGAGCGCCGGGCGCACCTCGTCCGAGCGCGGGCCACAGGCTTCGAGCAGCGGCCGCCAGCCGCCGATCGAGAGGTTGTTCGGCCGGTTCATGCCGAAGTCGGCGCCGGCCAGGTGCATGCGCGCCAGGCCCTCGCCCAGCTCGCGGCAGTGAAAAGGGTGGATACGTCGCGGCCACAGCCCCTCCAGGAAGCTGATGATGGCGGCCGGCCGGCCGCAAAGGCTCTGCAGCGCGCTGCCGTCGCAGGCCGCGATGGGCAGCGGGCAGTCGACGCCCTTGGCCGCCAGGTGGCGCATCAGCGCCAGGAAATAGGGGAGGTCTTCCGGCGCGACCCGCTTCTCGTAAAGCGTCAGGATGTGATTGCCGTGCTCGGTCTGCAGCAGGAAGTTGGAGTTCTCCACACCTTCGGCAATGCCTTTGAACGCCAAGACCTCGCCCAGGTCGTAGCGGTCGAGGAATTCGGTCAGCTCGTCGTCGGAAACGGTCGTATAGACGGCCATGTGTGAGGGCGGACGGCCATGTGTGAAGGGGGACTACGCGGCCCGGTCGTTCAATATCCGGGGCAGCTTGAAATGAACGTCTTCATCCGGTGCCGCGCCGACCTCGAGCGTAACGTCAAAGCGCTCTCGGCAAGCGTCGATCACCTCTTGCACGACAAAGTCGGGTGCCGAGGCGCCTGCTGTCAAGCCGAGTGTTGTCACGCCCGCCAAGCCGGGCCAATCGACATCCTGCTGCCCGCCGATCAGGTAGGCGCGCGGACAGCCCGCGCGGGTCGCCGTCTCGACCAGGCGTACGGAGTTCGATGAGTTGCCGGCACCGACCACCAGCAAGACCTCGCAGCGCGCGGCAATCTCCTTAACCGCGTTCTGCCGATTGGTGGTGGCGTAGCAGATATCTTCCTTGCGCGGGCCGGCGATCTCGGGGAAGCGGCGCTGCAATGCCGCGATGATGTCGGCCGTGTCGTCGATCGAAAGGGTGGTCTGGGTAATGTAGGCCAGCCTGTCCGGCTCGCGCGGCTGCAAGGTCTCCGCGTCCTCGATGGTCTCGACCAGGGTGATCGCCCCCTCCGGCAACTGGCCCAGAGTGCCGACGATCTCCGGATGGCCGGCATGGCCGATCAGGAGGATGTGCAAGCCCTCGGCATGGTGGCGCTCGGCTTCCAGGTGGACCTTGCTGACCAAGGGGCAGGTGGCGTCGACATAGAGCAGGCCGCGGCGCTCGGCCTCAGCCGGCACCGACTTGGGGACGCCGTGAGCGGAGAAGATCACCGGGCGGCCGTCGGGGGCCTCGTCGAGCTCGTCGATGAAGATGGCGCCTTCTTCTTCCAGCCCCTTCACCACCACCGGATTGTGAACGATTTCGTGCCGCACGTAGACCGGGGCGCCGAACCGGTCGATGGCGCGCTGCACGATCGCGACGGCGCGCTCAACCCCGGCGCAGAATCCCCGCGGGTTTGCCAGGACAATCGTCAATGGTGGCTTGCGCTGCACGTCCCCACGTCCTCGTCACACACCGCTGCCTCTTGCTCGCCACGATACCGGCCGCCTAATGTGCCGGTCACTGAAAGGGATACTAGCGCTCATTTCGCCGATTGGCACTGATCGCGATTGTCGCGCCCCCCTGTCGTGGCCCTTTGCCAGTCCGCAGCAGAAGAAATGAAAACGCGCACCCATCTTTTGGCAGTCCTTGCTCTCGCAGTCGCGCTCGCCGCCTGTTCCTCCGACGAGGAGATCGTGCGGCCGTGCCCGGCCATCGCCCCCCTGCCCGACACGACGGAAATGACGCGCTTCAACGGCGTCGGTCGCGATCTTACTGATGTGGATTTCTCAGCCCAGATCTCCAACGTGAATTTCGTCTGCGATTATGAGGAAACCTCTATCGAGATGAGTATGCAGGTGGTTTTCGAGGCCAACCGGGGGCCGGCGAACGAGAGCGGCGAGGCCCAGTTCGCCTATTTCGTGGCCGTCAGCAAAAGCGAGACGCCCGATAAGGTGCTGACGCGGCAGGAGTTTCCGATAACCGTGGAGTTCGAAGGCAATCGCCGGCGCCTGCTGTATCTCGACGAGCTGGAGCAGCGCTTTCCCCTCGCTCAAGGCGAGGACGGCAACAGCTATGTCATCTACCTCGGCCTGATGCTCTCGCGCGCCGAGCTGGACTACAACCGCGCCAACCGTTAACGCCGCCGCCCAAAGCGGTCGCCAATCGCTGCCTTGACAGCACGCCGGCAGGTCTTACCTTCGAGACGCGCTTAGTCGCCTACGGGAGAGATCGCGTCGTGGCCGGAACGGCTACTGCGCGACGCCGAAGGAGCAACGGCCTCGGAAACTCTCAGGCAAAAGGACCGTTGGCGAGAGAGCGTCTCTGGAAAGCAGAGCGGCCCGTTTCCCAGTTGGCGAAACGAGAGCCGGTCTCACCGAAGGGGTAAACCTGGCGAACGGCGCGTGGCGCCCTAGGCCGGGCCAAATCTCTCAGGTCTCGCGACAGAGGAGGCAGCGCCTTTTGGCGGTTGCCTGTTCGTCCCTGTCGGAGGCCCGAGCGTCATGTCCAGCGAAGCACAAGAAGACCACACGGCGCTGCTGCATACGCCGCTCTACGACTTGCACGTCGAGCTCGGCGGCAAGATGGTGCCCTTCGCCGGCTATGCCATGCCGGTGCAGTACCCCGCCGGCATCGTCGCCGAGCACCAGCACTGCCGGGCCCAGGCGGCGCTGTTCGACGTCTCCCACATGGGTCAGGTGCGGCTTACCGGCGATGAGGCGGCTGAGAGCCTGGAGTCGCTGGTGCCCGGCGACCTCCTGGGACTCACGACCGGCGATCAACGCTACACCCAACTGACCAACGAGACCGGCGGCATTCTCGACGACCTCATCGTCGGGCGCGACGACGACAGCCTCTTCGCGGTGATCAACGCCAGCCGCAAGGCCGCCGATATCACCCACATGCGCGCGAGCTTGGACACCGCTGTGCAGCTCGACGCCTTGGAAGACCGGGCGCTGCTGGCCTTGCAGGGCCCCGAGGCCGCCGCCGTGCTCGGTAGCCTCGTGCCGGGCTGCGCCGCGCTCCGCTTCATGCAGGCGGGCTGGTTCGCCATCGACGGAGTCGACTGCCGCATCAGCCGCTCGGGCTACAGCGGCGAGGACGGCTTCGAGATCTCGACCCCTGCCGACTTCGCGGAGCCTTTTGCGCGCAGGCTCCTCGCCTTCGAGCAGGTCATGCCGGCGGGCCTCGGTGCGCGGGACTCCCTGCGCCTCGAAGCCGGGCTCTGCCTCTACGGCAACGACATCGACGAGACGACGACCCCGGTCGAAGCGGGCCTGACCTGGTCCATCGGCAAGCGCCGGCGCAGCGAGGGCGGTTTCCTCGGCGCCGAGGTCATTCAGAAGCAACTGGCCGAAGGCGTGACCCGCAAGCGGGTGGGCCTGCGTCCGCAAGGCCGGGCGCCGGTCCGCGCCGGCAGCCTGCTGACCGACGAGGACGGCAAGGAGATCGGGACGGTGACCAGCGGCGGCTTCGGCCCGAGCGTCGGCGCGCCGGTCGCCATGGGCTATGTGGCCAGCGAACTGGCCAAGCCGGACCAGGAATTGACCGCCGTGGTGCGCGGCAAGGGACATCCAATCATGGTGGCCAAGCTGCCCTTCGTGCCGGCGGGCTACCACAGAGGCTGAGCGACAACGAAAAGAGGGACGGGAGTCGAGCATGAGCAAGACGGTTTACAGCGACGAGCATGAGTGGGTGCGGGTCGAGGACGGCAACGCGACCATCGGGATCACCGACTACGCGCAGGAGCAGCTGGGCGACGTGGTCTACGTCGAGCTGCCCGAGGTCGGAACCAACCTCGCGAAGGGCGATCAGGCCGCGGTGGTCGAGTCGGTGAAGGCAGCCAGCGAGGTCTATGCCGCCGTCTCCGGCGAGGTGCTGGAGGTCAACGAAGCCCTGACCGACGAGCCCGGCAAGGTGAACGAGGACCCGCAGGGGGCTGCCTGGTTCATCAAGATGAAGCTGAGCGATCCCTCCGAGATCGACGCGCTGATGGATGAGGCCGCCTACAAGGAGTTCGTCGCCCAGCAGGGCTGACGCAGCGGCCGACGAACAGAAAACCCGGGACACGAGACAGAGCGCCGGCGGCGCAGGGAGCGAAGAGCCATGAGCAAGCGGGACAGCCTCGAGATGCTGGAAGACAAGGGCGCCTTCCAGGCACGCCACATCGGCCCGCGGGAGCACGACGTGGCGGCCATGCTCGCGGCCCTGGGCGTGTCGAAGCTGGAAGATCTGGTCGATCAGGCGGTGCCCGGCAGCATCCGCATGGCCTCGCACCTCGACATGGCCGGCCCGCGCACCGAAAGCGAGGCGCTCGCCGAGCTGCGGGAGATGGCCGACCGGAACAAGGTGATGAAGTCGCTGATCGGCATGGGTTACCACGACACCGTCACGCCGCCGGTCATCCAGCGCAACCTCTTGGAAAACCCCGGCTGGTACACGGCCTACACGCCCTATCAGGCAGAGATCTCCCAGGGGCGGCTGGAAGCGCTGCTGAACTACCAGCAGATGGTCATCGACCTGACGGGCATGGAGATGGCCAACGCCTCCCTGCTCGACGAGGCGACCGCCGCGGCGGAGGCCATGACCCTCATGCACCGGGTCGGCAAGAGCAAAGCCGAGGCCTGCTTCGTCGCCGCCGACTGCCACCCGCAGACCATCGCGGTGCTTGAGACGCGGGCCAGGCCGCTGGGCATCGAGCTGGTCATCGGCGACCCGGCCAAGGACCTGGTGCCGGAGCAGGTTTTCGGCGCCATCCTGCAGTACCCCAACACCTATGGGTCAGTAGAGGACTACCGCGCGCTGGTCGAGGCCGCGCACGGCGCCAAGGCACTGGTCACGGTCTGCACCGACCTGATGAGCCTGGTGCTCCTCACCCCGCCGGGCGAGTGGGGGGCCGACGTGGTGGTCGGCAATGCCCAGCGCTTCGGCGTGCCGCTGGGCTACGGCGGCCCGCATGCCGCCTTCATGGCCACCCGCGATGCCTTCAAGCGCTCCCTGCCCGGCCGGGTCATCGGCGTCTCCGTGGACAGCAAGGGCCGCACCGCCCTGCGCATGGCGCTTCAGACCCGCGAGCAGCACATCCGGCGGGAGAAGGCGACCAGCAACATCTGCACCGCCCAGGTGCTGCTGGCGAATATCTCCGGCTTCTATGCCGCCTACCACGGCCCCGACGGCCTGCGCCGCATCGCCGAGCGCATCGCCCGGCTGACCGCCATCCTGGCCGAGGGCCTGCGCCGCGGCGGCCTGACGGTGAGCCCCGAGCGCTTCTTCGACACCCTGCGAGTCACGGCGGCCGATACCATGGCCAAGGCGCTGGCCGCCGGCTTCAATCTGCGCGATCTGGGAGACGGCGACGTCGGTCTCTCACTTAACGAGACGACCACCCGCGAGGACGTGGACGCGCTCTGGCAGGTCTTCCTCGGCGAGAACCACGGCCTGTCGGTCGAGGCGCTGGACAAGGATGCTCCTGACGGCCTTCCCGATGCCGTGCGCCGGCGCTCGGCCATCCTGACCCACCCGGTGTTCAACAGCCATCACTCGGAAACCGAGATGCTGCGCTATCTGCGCCGCCTGATGGGCAAGGACATCGCGCTCGACCAGGCGATGATCCCGCTCGGCTCCTGCACCATGAAGCTCAACGCGGCCGCCGAGATGATGCCGGTCACCTGGCCGGAGTTCGCGAACATCCATCCCTTCGCGCCGCTCGACCAGGCGGAGGGCTACCGCATGCTCTTCCAGCAGCTCGAGAAGATGCTGGAGGCCATCACCGGCTTCGATGCCGTCTCGCTGCAGCCCAACGCCGGCAGCCAGGGCGAGTACTCCGGGCTCCTCGCCATCCGCGCCTATCACGCAAGCCGCGGCGAAAGCGACCGCAACATCTGCCTCATCCCCAGCTCGGCGCACGGCACCAACCCGGCCAGCGCCATCATGGCCGGAATGTCGGTGGTGGTGGTCGACTGCGACGAAAACGGCAACGTGGACGTGGCCGACCTGCGCGCCAAAACGGAAGCGGCGGGCGACAGGCTGGCCGCGCTGATGATCACCTACCCCTCGACCCACGGCGTGTTCGAGGCGGCGATCAAGGAGATCTGCCGGATCATTCACGATCAGGGCGGCCAGGTTTACCTGGACGGCGCCAACCTCAACGCCATGGTCGGCCTCGCCAAGCCGGCCGAGCTCGGCGCCGACGTCATGCACATGAACCTGCACAAGACCTTCTGCATCCCGCACGGCGGCGGCGGTCCCGGTGTCGGCCCGATCGGCGTGGTCGCCCACCTGGCTCCCTTCCTGCCCAACCATCCGCTGGTGGCGGAAGCCGGCCCGGCCACGGGCATGGGTCCGGTCGCGGCGGCTCCTTGGGGCTCGGCCTCCATCCTGCCGATCTCCTGGGCCTACATCCGCATGATGGGCGCAGACGGCCTGACCCGCGCCAGCGAGATCGCCGTTTTGAGCGCCAACTACATCGCCAAGCGCCTGGAGGGGCACTTCGAGGTGCTCTATCGCGGCGAGAAGGGCTTCGTCGCCCACGAGTGCATCGTCGACGTGCGCCCGCTCAAGGACAGCGCCGAGGTGACCGTGGACGACATCGCCAAGCGCTTGATCGACTACGGCTTCCATGCCCCCACCATGTCTTGGCCGGTGGCCGGCACCCTGATGGTCGAGCCCACGGAGTCCGAGCCCAAGGCGGAGCTGGACCGCTTCTGCGACGCCATGATCGCCATCCGCAAGGAGGCGAAGGAAATCGAGGCCGGCAAGATCGCCCATGCCGACAGCCCCCTCGCCCACGCGCCGCACACGGCCGAGGATGTCATGGCAAGCGAGTGGACCCAGGCCTACAGTCGGGAGCAGGCTGCCTATCCCGCCGCCGACCTGCGCGAGCGCAAGTACTGGCCGCCAGTCAGCCGCATCGACAACGCCTACGGCGACCGCCACCTGGTCTGCACCTGCCCGGCCGTCGACAGCTACCGCGAAGCGGCGGAGTAGCAAGAAGTCTTAGTTCAATTGCTGTAGCCGTGGGGGATAGAGCTCGACGAGCATCGGCCCACCGCAGTCAATTCCTGCTAACTGTCCTTTTTTGTTGCGGGGTTGTGCACGGGTGTCGCCAGCTCGTGGGGGATTCACGCGGCTCCGAAATGATGCCAAGATGGCAATATGAGTTCTCTGCCATACAATCCGACGATTCTTCGTTGGGCTCGCGAAAGGAGCGGCCTTCCGATTGAGGAGGCTGCCAAGCGGGTAAACACGAGCGTTGATCGGGTAGCGGACTGGGAGAACCCGGCAGCCAGCCGTAGGCCAACGGTCAAGCAAGCACGCCGACTTGCAGCGCTTTATGGCAGACCGTTTCTCGAGTTCTTTGCAAAAGAGGTGCCGGACGTTCCGAGCGTCAAGCTTGTGCCTGACTTCCGGTTTCACCGTATCCCCCCCACTCCCCTAGAGATGGCTGCACTTGGTGGTGTGCAACAATGGGCCGAAGAGCAGCGCCTCAATGCTCTGGATCTCATGGAGATGCTGGGTGAAGAACCGCCGGAGTTCCCGAAGGGTCTCCATGCAAGCCTTGACGACGACGTTGAGGAGATAGCCAGGAGAGCCCGAGAAGCTATTGGCTTTCCCATTGAAGACCAGCTTGAGCTAACTGCAGCGCAACGCAGACAGCTGCCCGATATACTTCGGGCGATGTTCACCAAGTCCGGGATACTGGTCTTGAAGCACAACGGCCTTCGAAAAGCGCGAGCGCGGGGACTTTGCCTTTTTGCAGAACCGCTACCGGTGATCGTCTACGGCAACGAATCTCCCGGCGCACAGGCTTTTACGCTTGTTCATGAATTTGCGCACGTCATCCTTCAGCGCAGCGCAATAAGCGATAGCCCTCGCTTTGGACGTACAGCCAATGAGGGCAAGAAGGTAGAAGGATGGTGTAATCGCTTCGCGGCAGCTTTCCTGGCTCCAGCTGAGGGCCTAGCAAGGTTCCTTATGGCGCCAGGTCAGCCGCTAGATCAGCTTGATGATCAAACGCTTTCAAGTCTTGCAGATCGATTTGCAATCAGCCGCCATGCCATGCTGATCCGTCTCGTAGATCTGAACTATGTCACCAGAGGTTTCTATTGGCGCACTAAACGTCCACAGTTCATCCAAGAAGAAGAAAACTATGAACCGCCATTTATGCGGTCTCCCTACTATGGTTCTCGTTATAAGAATAGCCGCGGAGACTTTTATACAGGACTTGTGCTTGAGGCATGGGACAATGGCCTGATTTCGGGGCATAACGCTGCTGAGTACATGGGTATCAAGAATCTGCAGCATCTCGACGATATCCGCAGGCATTTCGGCGGATAATGCCTCGTTATTGCCTGGATACCTCTTGGATTTCGAATCCCCTTTTGGAAATGCCGCCTGATGTGCATGTAACCCTCTGGGCTCGTATCAGAGGTTTGCTTGAGAGTGGCGCGTTTTGTTGGAACACAGAGATATGGAACGAGCTAGACGGTTCCATCCAAGGGGAAGTTGCTGAGTGTCTAGTGAGCTGTAACCCGGAAGCCTGTTACGAGGTAGGCGCTGAACACTGGGATTGGGGCACTTACCTTGAACACATTGAATATGTTCGCACCGAGTATCGGGAATTCATATCCGAGTACAATGGCAATCGGAAACGTACGGTCGGTCTAAACGATTGCTCAATAGTATGCCTTGCCAAGACACTGGAGCTACCATTGGCAAGCATGGAGAAACCTAGCGGCCAAGCCAGCGTAAACAGACTCCGCATTCCCGACCTTTGCGATCGCGAAGGCGTTGAGCACTTTGATCTTACGGAGCTTATGAGGGCAGAGGGCCTAACAGCGTGACAGTGCGGTAGGCGGCACGGCCCATACATGGCAGCAATTCAGCCAACCCGCCCCAGTCGGACGTTCAGCGGCCAGCGGACCGTCTTGCTCTCTTCGGGATCGCCCCAGAGTTGGGCTAGGTCGTCGCGGATGGCCGGCAGGGGGTCCTCTCCCGTCTCCGTGCGGTAGCGCTGCAGGGCCGACCAGGTGTCGATGTAGCCGACCAGGTCGTCGAGGGTCCAGGCGGCCTTCAGCGAAAGGCTAGGGGTCTCCAGCTCCTCGAAGGGAAAGGGGATGGTCGTCAGGTTCTCATCGACGTGGCGGCGCTCGGGCGGCCAGTGGGGGCCGAGGATGGTGCGGTGGAAGTGGTGCAGCCGCGCGTCCAAGGCCGGCTCGATCTCGAACAGGCCGTAGGAGATGGCGGCCAAGAGACCGCCCGGCTTCGCCACCCGCCGCACCTCGTCGTAGAAGGCCTCGAAGTCGAACCAGTGGATGGCCTGGGCGACGGTGACCAGATCGACGCTGGCATCGGGCAGGCCGCTGGCTTCGGCCGGGGCCACGGCATAGGTGATCTTCGGGTGCGGCTTGGCTTTGGCGATTTGCTCGGCGCTGGCGTCAGTGGCGTAGACCCGCTCGAAGTGCTCCGCCAAAGCCACGCTCGCTTGTCCGTTGCCGCAACCGCAGTCCCAAGCCAGCTCGTGCACGTGGCATTGCTCGGCGAGGAAACTGAAGAGCTCGGGCGGATAGTGCGGCCGGTGGCGGCCATAGGCGGCGGCCTTGCCCGAGAAGTGGTCCTTGAATTCCCTGTCCATGGCAACCCGCCTCCTCAGTCCTGCTGCTTCATGGCATGCGCGATCACCTTGCGCATGACGCTGGGCAGCGCCAGCCCCGCCAAATCGTCGAAGTCCGCCCAGATCCCGATCTCCGGGTCGGCCGTTTCGGCACGTCCCTGCCAGACGGCGAGCTCGAGATGGAAGTGGGTGAAGGTGTGGCGCACCTCTCCTGCCAGCGGCTCCCAGGCCGCCGCCAGCGGCGCCTGTGCCAGGGCCTCGCCCTCGCTCCAGCCCGCTTCGCGCCACTCGGTCGAAGGCACCTCGGTCATGCCGCCGAGCAGGCCTTTGCTGGGCCGGCGGCGCAGCAGCAAACGCTCGCCCGGCCCGACGACCCAGAAGGCGATGCCGCGCCGGGTCGGCCGGGCCTTCTTGGGCGCCTTCACCGGCAGCGTCTCGGCGATGTCGAGCCGGCGCGCCTCGCAGATCTCGTCCAGCGGGCAGAGCAGGCACTTGGGCGCCTTGGGCAGGCAGATCGTCGCCCCCAGGTCCATCATCGCCTGGGCGAAGTCGCCGCAGCGGGTCTCCGGTGTGAGGCGTTCGGCGAGGCCGGACAGCGCCTTCTTCGCTGCCGGCAAGGGCTCCTCGTGGGCGAAGAGGCGGGCCGTCACCCGTTCGATGTTGCCATCCAATGGCGTGGCCTTGCGGCCAAAGGCGATGGCGGCGACGGCAGCGGCCGTATAGGCACCAATGCCCGGCAACGCGCGCAAGCCCTCCTCGCTGTCGGGGAAGCGTCCGCCGTGCTCTTGGCTGACCACTTGGGCGCAGCGATGCAGGTTGCGGGCGCGGGCGTAGTAGCCGAGCCCGGCCCAGGCGGCCAGCACGTCATCCAGCGGGGCGGCGGCCAGGTCGTCGACACTCGGCCAGCGCGCCAGGAAGCGCTCGTAGTAGGGCTTCACCGCCGCCACCGTGGTCTGCTGCAGCATGATCTCCGAGAGCCAGACGGCATAGGGCTCGGCCCGCTCGCCAGGCAGAGCCCGCCACGGCAAGCGCCGGGCGTGGCGGTCGTACCAGGCCAGCAGGCGCTCGGCCGCGCTCTCTACGGAGGGCTGTGGGGCAAGGCTGTTCATGGGCATGGCGATAGCTATAGTGACTGCGCTCCCTCGGCGAAACCGAACAAGATGGGGAGATCGTGGACAAGAAACCGACCGAGAGCGCATCCAAAGGCAGGCTGAAAAGCCCGTGGCGGCGCGGCGGCGGGCTCAAGGCCTTTGCGCTGAGCCTCAATGCCGTGCGCAAGCAGGCGCTCGGCCGGCTCAGCCCGGCGGAAGCGGGCTTGCACCTGGAGTGGTCAGCCATCGTCGGGTCGAGCCTGGCGGCCAAGACGCAGCCCCTGCGTCTGCGTTTCCCCAATCGCAACGAGCGGCGCGACGCGGTCCTGACCGTCGCCTGCGAGCCGGCCTTTGCATTGGAGCTGCAGCACATGCTGCCGCTTCTGATCGAGCGGCTGAACGCCCACTTCGGCTATGGCGCGGTGGCCCGGGTACGCCTGCAGCAGACCCGTATCATCCGCAAGGCGAGCGGCAGCACCCGTCCGGCAGCCGGCCGGGCCGCCCTGCCGCCGGCGCCCGAGCCAAGCGACGAAGCGCTGCCGGACGACGTGGCCGACGAGGGGTTGGCCCGGGCCCTGGCGCGCCTCGAAGCCAGCGCCCGCCAGGCGAACGGCAATAAACCCCGATAACCTAAGCGTGATCGCCGCAACCACCCTTTTGCCTTATATGGACGGCAATGGCGCTGTGGGCCTCATGGATCTGTACACAGTTGGCTGCGTTCGGACGCTTGAGGACTCCAGAGGAACCTGACTAACATCCGCAATATCTGGTAGGTGAGAGATGAATCGTAGGCAAATCCTGTCGCTGGCAGCCGCCACACCGTTGCTTTCCGCTGGCACGGCGCTGGTCATGCCGAAGCTCGCCTTGGCCGACCCGCTGGAGCCGGACGAGCACGACCGCGTTCTCGGCGACCCCGAGGCGCCGGTGACGCTGATCGAATACTCCTCCCTGACCTGCCCCCATTGCGCGCGTTTCCATACGCAGACCATTCCGCAGGTGAAGAAGGAGTGGGTGGATAGCGGCAAGGTCCGCGTGATCGCCCGGCACTTCCCGCTCGACCGTCTGGCTCTCTTCGCCGCCCTGGTCGCCGAATGCCTGGAAAGCAACGACAGCTACTTCGCCTTCGTCAGGCTGCTTTACAAAGACCAGGGCGTCTGGTCCCGCTCCAACGACCCGGTCTCGGAGATCGCCCAGCGTGCCGCCCTCGTGGGCCTCAGCCAGGACGATATCGAACGCTGCATTTCCGACGAATCGGCGCGCCGTCGGATCGTCGAGAAGATGGCCGAAGGCCGCGATGACCTCGGCGTTAACTCTACGCCTACCATTTTGGTGGATGGAGAGAAGGTTGGAAGCTCCTACGACGCGATTAACGAGGCATTGAACGACGCTTATAAGGGCTGACGTGCCCCGCGGGTGCTGACCGAGCGGACCGGGCCACGTTTCAGCCAGAGTTTTGGCGAAAGGAACGAGCTTGGTTCATTTCAGTCGCTTGCGGCTTACGGGTTTTAAGTCCTTTGTCGAGTCCACCGATCTGCTGATCGACTCGGGCGTAACCGGCATCGTCGGGCCGAACGGTTGCGGCAAATCCAATCTGGTCGAAGCCTTGCGCTGGGCGATGGGCGAGAACTCGCCCAAGAGCATGCGCGGCACCGGCATGGAAGACGTCATCTTCGGCGGCAGCGGCGGGCGACCGGCGCGTAACATCGCCGAGGTGTCGCTGCATCTCGACAACAGCCACCGCAAGGCGCCGGCCGCCTTCAACCAGTTCGACGAGATCGAGGTCATTCGCCGCATCGAGCGCGGCAAGGGCTCGACCTATCGGGTGAACGGCAAGGAGGTGCGCGCCCGCGACGTGCAGCTTCTCTTCGCCGACAACGCCACCGGCGCCCACTCCCCCGCCATCGTCAGCCAGGGCCGCATCGGCACGGTGATCAACGCCAAGCCGGAGGACCGCCGCAGCCTCTTGGAGGAAGCGGCCGGCATCACCGGGCTGCATTCGCGCCGCCACGAAGCCGAGCTGCGCCTCAGGGCTGCCGAGACCAACCTGGAACGGCTCGACGACGTCATCGGTACCCTGAACAGTCAGCTTCAGGTGCTGAAGCGCCAGGCCCGCCAGGCCACCCGCTATCGCAACATCGCCGGGCATCTGCGCCGGCAAGAGGCGATCTTCCTCTACCTCGAGGCCGAAGCCGCGCGCAGCCAGATGCAGCGCACGGCGGAGCTGTTGGAGGTGGCCGAGCAGGCCGTCGCCGAGCTGACGCAGAAGGCCGCTGTGGCCGCGACCGCGCAGAGCGAGGCGGCGAGCACTCTCCCGCCCCTGCGTGAGGCCGAAGCGGCGGCCGCTGCCGGCCTGCAGCGCCTGCGGCTCGAGCAAGCGGGGCTGGACCGCGAGCAGGAGCAGGCCGAGCGCGCCTGCGCCGAAGCCCGCGAGCGGCAAGCGCAACTGCGGGCCGACCGCGAGCGCAGCGCCGGCCAGGCGGTGGAAGCGGGTGCCGCGGCCGAGCGCCTCGATGTGGAAGAAAAAGAGCTGCAGGAAGCCTCCGCCGGCGAGCAAGCGGCGATCGAGGCGGCGCAGCAGGAGCGCGAGGCCCGGGCCGAAGAAGTGAGGGCGCGCGAGCAGGAGCTGACGGCGCAGGCCGAAGCCCTGGCCGGCGAGGAGGCGCGACTCGCCTCCCACAGCCGGCAACTGCGTGAGGCCGAGCAGCGCGTCGCCGCCCTGCGGCAGCGGCTGGCCGAGACGGAACGCCAGATCGCCGAGTGTCTCGCGCAGGCCATCCCCGACCAAGAGGTCATCGGCGCCGAAGACACGGTCCGGCAGGCCGAGGGCCGGGTTGTCGACAGCCGGGAAGCGGCGGAGCGGGCCGAGCAGGCGCTGGCCGCGGCCAGGACCGAGGAAAGCGCCGCCAACGACGCCCTGCAGGAGATCGAGCGGCAGCGCGCGGCGCTGGAAGCCGAGGCCGCCGCGCTGACCAAGCTGCTGCGCCCGAGCGACAGCGGGCTCTGGCCGCCGGTGGTCGATGCCGTGACCATCCAGCCGGGCTACGAGACCGCCTTGGGCGCCGCCCTCGGCGACGAGCTCGACGCCTCGACCGATCAGGGCTCGCCCCGCTATTGGCAGAACCTGCCGCCGCTCTCCGCGCCGGCGTCCCTGCCGGCCGGCTGCGAGCCGCTGTCGGCTCGGGTCACCGGGGTGCCGGCCCTGGCCCGGCGGCTCTCGCAGATCGGCCTGGTGGCCGATGCGGAGGCCGGCGAGCGCCTGCAATCCGAGCTCAAGCCCGGCCAACGGCTGGTGACCCGCGACGGCGCGCTCTGGCGCTGGGACGGCTTCGCCGTCAAGGCGGGGGCGCCGACGGCGGCGGCCCAACGCCTGGAGCAGCGCAACCGTCTGGCCGATCTGGAAGAGAGCCTCCGCGAGGGCGCCGGCGCCTGGGAAGACGCCAAGCAGCGTGCCGCGGAGGCGCGCGCGCAGGCCCGGCAAGCCGGCGAGAGCGAACGCGCGCAGCGTGAAAAGCTGCGCAGCGCCTTCTCGGAGCTGGACCGGGCGCGCGAGGCCTTGGCGAGCTTGGGCCGCAAGGCCGCCGCAGCCGATGCCCGCCTGACCGGCCTCAAGGACAATCAGCAACAACTCACGGCCGACGCGGCCGAGGCCGAGAGCAGCCTTTCCAGCCTCAACCTCTCCGCCGAAGAGCAGCCCGACATCGAGGGCATGCGCGAGGCCCTGCAGCAGCTTCGCCTGACGCTGTCCGAACGGCGCGCGGCCCTGACCGCCGCCGAGAGCGACCTGCAGAGCGAGCAGCGCGCGGCGCAAGCACGGCGCGAGCGTCTCGGCGTCATCGCCGGGGAGCGCGAAGCCTGGCAGCGGCGCAAGCAGGAGGCCGAGCGCCACTGCGAGGAACTCGATCAGCGGCTGACGGCGACGGACGAGGAGATCACCCGCCTCGCGGCCATCCCGGGCTCCATCGGCGAGCGGCGCGACGCGCTGCTGACTCAGATTTCGGAGGCCGAGGCCAAGCGCAGCGAAGCCGCCGACCGGCTGGCCGAAGCCGAAAACCTGCTGAACGCCAGCGATCAGGCGCTGAAGCAGGCCGAGCAGGCCCTGGCCGGTGCCCGCGAGGAGCGCATTCGGGCCGAAGGCGCCGTGGAGCAGGCGCAGCAGGCCATGGCGATGATCAAGCGCCAGGTGGCCGACAAGCTGGAATGCGATCTCGACGGCCTGGCCAACGAGGCCGAGCTGGCGCCCGACCAGCCCCTGCCGCTCAAGATGGAGGTGGAGCGCAAGATCGAGCGGCTCACCCGCGAGCGGGACAACATGGGCCCGGTCAACCTGCGCGCCGAGGCCGAGGCAGAGGAGCTGCAAACCCGCATCGACGGCATGGAGCGGGAGCGCGAGGACCTGATCGCCGCCATCGCCCGCCTGCGCCAGGGGATCTCCAGCCTCAACCGCGAGGGGCGCGAGCGGCTGCTGGTCGCCTTCAAGCAGGTCGATGAGCACTTCAACGAGCTTTTCGTGCGCCTCTTCGGCGGCGGAAAAGCGCATCTCAAGCTGACCGAATCCGACGACCCGCTGAACGCCGGCCTGGAGATCATGGCCAGCCCGCCGGGCAAGCGCCTGCAGGTGCTCTCGCTGCTGTCCGGCGGCGAGCAGGCCCTGACCGCGCTGTCGCTGCTCTTCGCCGTCTTCATGACCAATCCGGCGCCGATCTGCGTGCTGGACGAGGTGGATGCGCCGCTCGACGACAACAACGTGGAGCGCTTCTGCAACCTCTTGGAAGAGCTGACGCAGAGCCTCGACACCCGCTTCCTGCTGGTCACCCACCACCGCCTGACCATGGCCCGAGTCGACCGCCTGTTCGGCGTGACCATGGCCGAGCGCGGCGTCTCGCAGCTTGTTTCCGTCGACCTGGAGGCGGCCGAGCGGCTGCGCGAAGCGAGCTAGGCGGCGGTCACGGCCCGAGCCGCCGGTGCAGCGCGGGTTTCGCCGGCAGTGCGGGCGCCGAAAAACACATGTTTGTCATGGTGTTACCGCTTTGCAGCAGGGCGTTTTGTCGGCCCTTGACCGCCTATCCTGCCCCGCCTATGGTGCGCCCGCTTCCGGCGTGACTCCGCCGGTGGGGGCGGGCGGTGCTTGATGGCCAGAAGCGGCAAGAAATAGCCGCGACGAGAAGGCCGCGCATGAAGGGCTCCGACTCTCCCCCATCGTTGACCGACCTCGACCGCCGCCTGAAGGAAGCTCAGGCGCGTCAGGACAAGACGTCCAAGGCTCCTCCCGGAGCGCGCCTGGCTGGCAGCAGCCAGGGCATGGGGGTCGGAATGCGGATCACGGTGGAGATCGTCGCGGCGCTCGGCGTCGGTTTCGCTGTGGGCTGGGCGCTCGACTCCTGGCTCGGTACCAAGCCTTGGCTGATGATTCTTTTCGTCTTCCTGGGCTTCGGCGCGGCGATTGTGAATGTGGTGCGCACAGCGCACGAGTTGGAACGAAAAGCGGCGGCGGAGCGCGAAGCAGCGCGCAGCGCAGCCGCAGAGGGCAAGGAACGGGATGGCGGCGCCTAGGCGCTAGTCCCAAGGTGACGAGGAACGACTGTGGCGACGGAGCCAGTTGAAAGCGGCGATATGGCGGGCTTCCCCGTCGATCCGCTCCATCAATTCGAAATTCAGCGTTTCATCCCGATCCAGATCGGCAATCTGGATCTGTCCTTCACCAATTCCGCCCTGTGGATGCTGATCACGGTCGGGTTGGCCTGCTTCATCATGATGTTCGGGATCCGCGGCCGGGCGATCATTCCGACCCGCCTGCAGAGCGTCGCCGAGATCTTCTACGAGGTCATCACCAACATGGTGAAGGAGACCGTAGGACGCGGCGGCGAGAAGTACTTCCCCTTCATCTTCACGCTCTTCATGTTCGTGCTGATCGGCAACCTGCTGGGCATGAACCCGCTGCCGGGCGCCTTCACCTTCACCAGCCACATCGTCGTGACCTTCGCCATGGCCATCGTGATCTTCATCGCGGTGACGATCATCGGCTTCTCGATCCACGGCCTCGGCTATTTGCGCCTCTTCTTCCCGCACGGCGCGCCGGGCTGGACGGCGATCATCCTGGTCCCGATCGAACTGATCTCCTACCTCTCGCGGCCGGTCAGCCTCTCCATGCGGCTCTTCGCCAACATGATGGCCGGCCACATTCTGCTGAAGGTCTTCGCCGGCTTCGTCATCATGACCGGGGTGGTGGGCATCGTCCCCTTCGCCGCCCTGATCGGCATCACGGCCCTCGAGATTCTGGTGTCGGTCCTCCAGGCCTACATCTTCACCATCCTCACCTGCGTCTATCTGC
>JANQIA010000241.1 GCA_028282405.1 Rhodovibrionaceae bacterium | reverse complement strand
AGGCCTTCGCGCAGCTTGCGCTCGATCTTCGGAATCTCTTCCTCTTCCGGCTCCAAGCTCAAGGCCCGGCTCCACTGGATCCGCGCTTCCCGCTTGCGTCCGACCCGCCAGTAGGCATCGCCGAGGTGATCGTTGATCGTCGGGTCCTGAGGCCGGAGCTCGATGGCGCGTTCGAGATAGGAGACCGCTTCCTCGAAGCGCTCCAGCCGGTAGTAGACCCAGCCGAGGGAGTCGACGATGTAGCCGTCGCGCGGCCGGCGGTCGACCGCCTTGATCAGCATCTCCTCGGCCTGCTCGAGGTTGGTCTTCTGCTCCACCCAGGAGTAGGCGAGATAGTTGAGCACGAAGGGCTGGTCCGGTTCCAGATCGAGCGCCGTCAGGAAGTCCGCTTCGGCAGACGGCCATTCGTCCATCCGCTCATGGGCGATGCCGCGGAAGTAATAGAGGGTCCAGTGAAAGCGCTGGGGCGGGCCGGCGCGGGTGATGGCCTCGGTGTAGGCTTCGGCCGACAGCTCGAAACGCTCCTGCTGCCGGCGCAGGTTGCCGATGCGATACCAGGGCTCGAAGCGATCCGGCCGCTCCGCCGCCAAGGCCTTCAGCTCGCCAATAGCTTCATCCGTGCGCTCCAGACTGTCGAGCTGCTCGGCGATGCGCAGGCGCGCGGTCCAGGCATAGGGCGAGTCGGGCGGGACGGCGCGATAGGCGCCGATGGCGCTCCGCGGGCGCTCCTGACGCTCCAGCACCTCGCCGATCAGAATGTGTGCGACTTCCATATCGAGATCGAGCGCCAGCGCGACGTTGGCGTAGAGCAGAACGAGCTGTTGAGCCCGGTCGGGAAGGGCCGAGGCGACGTCGAACAGCGCAGTGGCGAAGCCCTCCACCGGCGTCGTCACCAAGGGCTCGGGGGTCTCGTCCCCATCCAGACGGGCCAGCGCCTCCTCGATCACGTCGTTGGACAGGCCGCCGGACAAGACCTCCTCGTAGAGCGCGCGGGCACCCTCCCTGTCGCCCTGACGCTCCCGCAGATTGCCGGCGAAGAGGGCCAGCCGCGCGGAGTTGTGGTCCTGACGCTCCAAAGCACCCTCGAAGGCGGCTTCGGCATCGGCCGGGCGACCGGCGACATCGTAGATCAGCGCGCGATGAAAGTCCGCGAGCTGTGCCGGGCCGGGCGCGGAGGCAAGCGAATCCAACTCTTCCAGAGCGCCGTCGAGATCGTCGCCGGCAAAGCGCGCCCAGGCACGCTGCAGCGGTGCCATGATGCCGACGATCTCGCCTTTCGGCAGCTCATCGAGAAAGGCGATGCTCTCCTCGTACTTGCCGTCGCGCATGGCTTCACCGGCCAGGAGCAGGGTCGCGACGGTTGTGCCCTGCTGATTTGGCTCGATGCGCTCCGCCAGCTCGATGGCCCGCTCGAAACGGCCTTCCATGGCCATCAAGACCATGGTCGTCGCGATCAGCTCGTGATTGTCAGGGTCGGCGGCAAGAGCCCGCGCCATCAGGTCGGCGGCGTTGTCGTAGTCCCGTTCCTGCTGCGCGAAGATGCCGGCGAGGTAGGCGCCGAGCGGCGCATTGGCACCCTGTACGCCCTGCGGGCGGCTGGCCAAGTCCTCTTGCTGCGCCCAAGCCGGGCTTTGCCCCGCGAGGATGGCGACGGCCAGCAGTGGCACAACTGTTCTAGACAGGGCGCGGCGCCCGATCGAAGCAGCTCTCTCGATCACAAGGGTTCCTCGGATTGGTGTCACGCCGGCTCGGCCACGCTGTGGGCCGCCCCGCAGTCCTGTGTGAAGCTAAGCAGGTGGGAGGTTAAAATCCAGCAAGTCGGCCAAAATCGGCCTGCAGTATCGGAGAAGGTCGCGGTTGCCGCCTGAGGCAATGTAAGGAAATTCAGTTGCTGCCGCACAAGAGAGCGTCTATTGCTGGTGGGTGACAGTTTCACGGATGGGCAGGCAGCCGGTATCGGCCGCTCGTCGGTTAGGTCTCTTCTTCCCGACAATTCTGTGAATGACTTCACCCCGGCGCGCGGGTCGCGGGCCGGGTCCCATGCATGACAGGACGACACATACATGACTACCGGAACCGTAAAATTCTTCAACACCACCAAGGGCTACGGCTTCATCACGCCGGACGATGGCAGCAAGGATGTCTTCGTGCATGTCTCTGCGGTGGAACGCTCGGGTATTGGCTACCTGAGCGAAGGCCAAAAGGTGAGCTTCGACATTCAGCCGGACTCGCGGGGCCCGAAGGCCGTCAACCTGCGTCCTGTCTGACGGCGTCGCCGACTTCCCAGCAGGATGGGCCGTCGCTTGCGACGGCCCGTTTCTTTTGGAGCGGGCGCCTGCGGCAGGTTTATGGCCGCCGCATGGCTATTGCAGGCCGACCGGGTCGACGATGCCGCTCCGGCAGCCCGCGCCGCGCGTCCCCGCTGCCGCCATCCGCTCGCCGAGGCTTGCCTCCTCGTCGATTGGGCCGCGCAGGTGGATTTGCAGCTCGGTAATAAGACGGCGTTGGCCGTCGCGCTGGCAGCGAACCACCACCCTCTCTCCGACACCTGAGCCGAAGGCGGCGTCGAAGCGCGCCCGCACCTCCTCCGCCGTGATCGTTTCACCGATGTTGTCGGCGAAGAAGCGCCGCACCTCCGAGGCGTTGAGCTCCGCCAGCAGCAGCAAGGAATGCCGGAAGTAGGTCTCCGGGTTCTCCGCGTAGCAGGTCCCGTGCTTCGTCCATTGATGGCGCTGCAGGTTTGATTGCGTGCCCGGCATCGCGCGATCCAGTGCGCGGCGCGTTTCTTGACTTAGCCGCACGGCTGGCAGCCGCGACCAGCGGCGATCGCGCATCTCGTCCTGCTCCGCTTCGGAGAGGCCGCAGTAGGTGTTGCCGCGCGGCTGCGGCCAGAGGCCGTGCAAGGTGAAGTGCTCGGCATCGAAGCGCTCCGCCGTTTGGCTGCGGCACTCAGGCCGGTCTGGTCTGGTTTCGCAGAACCCGGGCTGCCAGCTCACCGCCAGCACCAGATCGCCCTCGAAGCTGGCGGCAGCGAGTCCCGGTAGGAGCGCGAGGACGCTGCAGGCCAGCGCCAAGCGGATAGGCCTGCCGATGCAGCGCCTCAGCACGGACTGGACTGCCTGCCTTACATGTTCGGGTAGTTCGGGCCGCCGCCGCCTTCCGGCACCACCCAGTTGATGTTCTGCTCCGGGTCCTTGATGTCGCAGGTTTTGCAG
Source organism: Rhodovibrionaceae bacterium (assembly GCA_028282405.1). GTDB lineage: Bacteria > Pseudomonadota > Alphaproteobacteria > Kiloniellales > DSM-21159 > JANQMX01. Next base: position 1,597 of record JANQIA010000241.1, on the reverse strand, counting down.
TGGACGCAGTTCTGGGCATTGATCTGGAAGCGCGGATCGCTCCCGTTCTCCCGCACCACCTCATAGACGCCGGCCGGGCAGTAGCGTTGGGCCGGCTCGTCGTAGGTCGGCAGGTTCTTGGCGATCGGAATGCTCGGGTCCGCCAAGGTCAGGTGGACCGGCTGGTCTTCCTCATGATTGGTGTTGGAGAAGAAGACGTTCGACAGGCGGTCGAAGGTGATCACGCCATCCGGCTTGGGATAGTCGATCTCGGGCATCTGGCTTGCCGGCTTGAGGCACTCGTGGTCCGGCTTGTGGTGCTTCAAGGTCCAAGGCAGCTTGCCGCCGAACAGCTTGAGGTCGAGGCCGCCGTAAGCGAAGCCGAGGCGGTTGCCCCAGCGCGCCGCCGCCGGGCGCAGGTTGCGGGCGGCGTGAAGCTCCTCGTAAATCCACGACTTCTTGTAGGCTTCTTCGTAGGACTCGATGACGCCGTAGCCTTCGTCGCCGCCGATCAGGGCTTCGGCGATGCTCTCCGCCGCCAGCATGCCGGACTTCATGGCCGTGTGGCTGCCCTTGATCTTCGGCACGTTGAGGAAGCCGGCCTCGCAGCCGATGAAGGCGCCGCCGGGGAAGACCAGCTTGGGCACCGACTGCAGTCCGCCCTCGTTGAGGGCGCGGGCGCCATAAGCGATGCGCTTGCCGCCCTCCAGCATCGGCTTGATCGCCGGATGCAGCTTGAAGCGCTGGAACTCCATGTAGGGGAAGAGGTGCGGATTCTCATAATCCAGCCCGACCACATAGCCGACGTAGGCCTGGTTGTTCTCCAGGTGATAGATGAAGGAGCCGCCCCAGGTCTTGTCGTTCATGGGCCAGAGGGCCGTGTGGATGACGAGCCCTTCCTGATGCTTGGACGGGTCGAGCTCCCAGAGCTCTTTCATGCCTAGGCCATAGGTCTGGAACTGGCAGTCGCGCCGCAGCTCGAAGCGCGCCTCGAGCTGCTTGCCGAGGCTGCCGCGGCACCCTTCGGCGAAGAGCGTGTACTTGGCCCTCAGCTCCATGCCCTGCTGATAGCTGTCCTTGTGGTGGCCGTCCTTGGCCACGCCCATGTCGCCGGTGGCCACGCCCATGACCGCGCCGGCCTCGTTGTAGAGCACCTCGGAGGCAGCAAAGCCGGGATAGATCTCGACGCCCATCGCCTCGGCCTGCTCGGCCATCCAGCGGCAGACATTGCCGAGCGAAACGATGTAGTTGCCCTTGTTGTGGGTCTGTGCCGGCAGCAGCCACAGCGGAATGGAGAGGCTGCCCTTCTCGGTCAGCAGCAGGAACTTCTCGTCCTTGACCGGCGTGTTGAGTGGCGCGCCCTTGTCTTTCCAGTCCGGAATCAGCTCGTTGAGCGCCCGCGGCTCAAGCACCGCGCCGGACAAGATGTGGGCGCCGACCTCCGAGCCTTTTTCCAGCACGCAGACGCTGATGTCGTGGCCCTTCTCCTCCGCGAGCTGGCGCAGCCTGATCGCTGCGGCCAGGCCCGAAGGACCGGCGCCGACGATCACCACGTCGTAATCCATGTACTCGCGTTCCATCGCTGCCTCCCAAACTGCGGTCCCCTAAGAACCGGCGA
>JANQIA010000207.1 GCA_028282405.1 Rhodovibrionaceae bacterium | reverse complement strand
GTTTCCGACAAAACGACAGAATCAGTCGAGAGCCCTTCGCCTGTCCTTTCGGTTCTTACCATATGCGCACAGAGTGCGCATTGCAATTGCGTCGTGTTGGACGGGCCGAGGCCTACGTGGTCGCGAGTAGCGCCGCCCCTCATCATGTCATCCCGGCCAAGGGCATTGCGTCAGCAAGGCCCGCGAGCCGGGAACCATTTCTTCGCCCGCGCGAGCCTCTGAGATGGACCCCGGATGTCGCCTCTCACGAGGCTCCTCCGGGGTGACGAAGGGAGAAGAAGACGCCAGGACGGTGCCTTCCCACAGGCTGTCACCCCGGCCCTTAGGCGAGCCCGGGGCCGCGTGCGGCCCTGGCGTGCGAGCCTTGGCAGCCGGGGCTCGCGCAGAGAGTTGCCGAAGGCAGCTACAAGCGCGGACCGTGCCTACCGCTGGATACTCGGGCCTTCGCCGCGCCGAAGGGCTTCGGCCTCGCAGGCGGGTCTCGCCGCATAGCGGCTCGCTCAAGTATGACATGCTGAGAGAGGCTGCCGGCCGGGCGGACACGTGACTTGTCTCGATGAAAGCAGATATGACCGTCAAGCCGCCGCGAGCAAGGCCTCGGTATCGAGCTCGCCCTTGAAAGCGGTCGCGACCGGGCCGGTCATCAGCACCTCGCCGCACCACAAATCGTCATGCTTGGGCGAGGCCCACCGGGCCGTCAGGCCCGGGGCCGAGTTCCGAGCATCCACTCATCCGCCTGTGCCAAGCCTGTCCGTGGACCCTCGGAACTCGCCGCTGCGCGGCTCGCCCAAGGGTGACATCTAGAGCTACGGCCCTCCGCCTGTGGGCTCGAGACCTAGATCTAAGCAGGCAACAAACGGACTAGCCCGCCGCCAGCAGGGCCTCGGTATCGAGCTCGCCCTTGAAAGCGGTCGCGACCGGGCCGGTCATCAGCACCTCGCCGTTGTCGAGCCAGGCGATCTTCAGCGGCCCGCCGTCGAGCCACACGTGGTTGAGGTGCGGCGAGAGCCCGCGCCGTACCGCCGCCACCAGCGCCGCGCAGGCGCCGGTGCCGCAGGCCTGGGTGATGCCGACCCCACGCTCCCACACCCGGGTGCGCAGGCTGCCGTCGGGCAGCACCTGGACCACCGGCACGTTGCAACGCTCGGGATACATCGGGTGGTGCTCGGCCTTGGGACCCAGCTCGGACAGAGCCACGGTCTCAACGTTCTCGACGAAGAAGACGGAATGCGGGTTGCCCATGTTGACCGCTACCGGGTCGCTCAGGTCTCCCACCGCGTAACCCAGATGAAGCGTGTCGCAGGCTTCCGCCAAGGGGATCTCCTGCCAATCCAGCCGGGCCGGTCCCATGTTCACCGTCACGCTGCCGTCGGCATGGACGGTGGCCTGGAGACGCGCGCCCAGGGTCTCGATCTCGACCTCCTCGCGGCCGAGCTCCTGCGCCAGCACCGAGGCGACGCAGCGCGAGGCGTTGCCGCAGGCCTCGACCTCGGCGCCGTCGGCATTGCGGATGCGCATGCGCGCATCGGCGCCCTCTTCCGCCGGTTCCAGGATGATGAGCTGGTCGCAGCCGACCCCGCGCTTGCGGTCGGCGATGGCCGCCGCCAGGCGGTCGTCGAGCGCGAAAGCCTCGGCACGGGCGTCGACGACGACGAAGTCGTTGCCGAGGCCGTGCATCTTGGTGAAGGCGCGGGTCATAACGGAGCAGTCGGTTCGAACGGTGAATTCTGCAACGGAGTATAGGTGGTCACGGCTGCCTTGGCGAACCAGCAATTCGCCATCGGCCCGTTCCCGGTTAGGGTGAAA
>JANQIA010000154.1 GCA_028282405.1 Rhodovibrionaceae bacterium | reverse complement strand
AGCGCAAAGCCGAAATCGCCGACGCGGTTGACGACGAAGGCCTTGATGGCGGCGGCACTGGCGCTCGGCCGCTCATGCCAGAAGCCGATCAGCAGGTAGGAGGCCAGACCGACGCCTTCCCAGCCGAAGAAGAGCTGCACCAGGTTGTCGGCCGTCACCAGCATCAACATCATGAAGGTGAACAGCGACAGATAGGCAAAGAACTTCGGCTTGGCCTTGTCGTGGTGCATGTAGCCGATGGAATAGATATGCACCATGGCTGACACGCCGTTGACCACCAGCAGCATCACCGCGGTCAGGGTATCGACCTTGATCGCCCAGTTGACGTGCATGTCGCCGCTGGTCATCCAGGTGAACAGCGTGACCGTGCGGGCCCCGCCGTCGCCGACCACGTCGATGAAAACGAAGATCGACATGACCAGCGCCAGGTTCACGGCGACCGTGGTGATCGCCATGCTGGCCCGGTCGCCTAGGCTGCGGCCGGCGAGCGCGACGATCAGATAGCCGACGAACGGCAGGAAAACTGCGGCGGCTTCCATGGCGGCGGCGCGCTCTCCCCCTAACCTTTCATGGAGCTGACTTCCTGAACCGCGATGGAGCCGCGGTTACGGAAGTAGACGACCAGGATCGCCAGCCCGATGGCCGCTTCGGCGGCCGCCACGGTCAGCACGAACATGGCGAAGATCTGGCCGACGAGATCGCCCAGCGTGGTCGAGAAGGCCACCAGGTTGATGTTCACCGCCAGCAGCATCAGCTCGATCGACATCAGGATGATGATGACGTTCTTGCGGTTCAGGAAGATGCCGAAGATGCCCAGGGTGAACAGGACTGCCGCGACCGTCAGATAGTGGCCAAGGCCGATGTCGAACATGGCGATCAGACCCCTTCCCCGCGGTCGACCTTGCGCACCACCAGCACCTCCTCGGGCCGGCGGTTGACCTGATCGCCGATATCCTGCCGGCGCACCGGACGCCGACGCAGGGTCAGCACGATGGCGCCGATCATCGCCACCAGCAGGATCAGCCCGGCAAGCTGGAAGGCCAAGGCGTAGTCGGTGTAGAGCAGCCGGCCCAACGCCTCGGTATTGGTGATGCCGCTATCGACCGGCGGCACCGGCGCCACGGCCAGGGTCGGCGCACCCGGCGCCACCAGCCAGGCGCCGATGACCAGCAGCAGCTCGACCAGCAGGATCAGCCCGATTAGCGCGCCAAAGGGCAGATAGCGCAGGAAGCCCTCGCGCAGTTCGACGAAGTCGAAATCGAGCATCATGACGACGAACAGGAACAGCACGGCGACGGCGCCGACATAGACGATCACCAGGATGAAGGCCAGGAACTCCGCCCCCATCAGCACGAACAGCGCGGCCGAGTTGAAGAAGGCGAGGATCAGGAACAGCACCGAATGCACGGGATTGCGGGCCGAGATCACCATGGCCCCGGAGACCACGGCGATCGTCGCGAACAGATAGAAGGCCAGCCCTTCGATGATCATCGGCCATCCGCTCCGTTCGGGCGTCGAAACCGGCCCACGGGGTCGCCGGCGGCGCCCGTCCCTGGGCAGGGGGAGGAAGTCGAGGGGCTGACCGAACGGCTGCGGCCCGGGTTTCGGGTCAGAGGCCGGGCCGGCTGACGGCGACCGCCGGTCGCGGTGCAGAGTGACCGGCGACCCCTCTGGGTTTTAGCGGTACGGCGCATCCGCCGCAATGTTCTGGGCGAGCTGGCTTTCCCAGCGGTCCCCGTTGGCCAGCAGCTTTTCCTTGTTGTAGTACAGCTCTTCGCGCGTCTCGGTGGCGAACTCGAAGTTCGGGCCCTCGACAATGGCATCCACCGGGCAGGCTTCCTGGCAGAAGCCGCAATAGATGCACTTGGTCATGTCGATGTCGTAGCGCGTGGTGCGGCGGCTGCCGTCGTCCCGCGGCTCGGCCTCGATGGTGATGGCTTGCGCCGGACAGATCGCCTCGCAGAGCTTGCAGGCGATGCAGCGCTCCTCGCCGTTGGGATAGCGGCGCAAGGCGTGCTCGCCGCGGAAGCGCGGGCTGAGCGGTCCCTTCTCATAGGGGTAGTTCAAGGTCACCTTGGGCTTGAACATGTAGGTGAGCGTCATCTTCATACCGCTCAGCAGTTCGCCAAGGACCAGCGCGTTGGCGAGACGCGAGATGCTACTCATGCTTCACGCTCCGTTCCATTGCCTGCCCCCAGGGCCGATTGCGGCCGCAGCCTAGCCGCTTCGGCAGCCAGCGCAAGCCATCTCACCCTTGCTCTCCAGGCGGGTCCGGCCGGCATCACTTCGGCACCCAATCGAAGGCGAGCAGCACGCCGGCCGTCGCCACGACCCAGAAGAGAGAGAACGGCAGGAAGACCTTCCAGCCCAGGCGCATGAGCTGATCGTAGCGGTAGCGCGGGAAGGTCGCGCGGACCCAAAGGAAGAAGAACAGCACCAGCGCCACCTTGCCGGCGAACCAGATCGGTCCGGGGATCCAGTTGAAGGGCGCGACGTCGATGATCGGCAGCCAGCCACCGAGGAAGAAGATCGTCACCATGCCGCTCATCAGGATCATGTTGGCGTATTCGCCGAGGAAGAAGAGCGCGAAGGGCATGGCCGAGTATTCGGTGAAGTAGCCGCCGACCAGCTCGGATTCGCCTTCCGGAAGATCGAAGGGCGCCCGATTGGTCTCGGCCAGCACCGAGACGAAGAAGATCACGAACATCGGCAAGAGCGGCACGGCAAACCACAGACCCTGCTGCGCCATGACGATGTCGTTGAGCCGCATGGAGCCGACGCAGAGGATGACGGTGATCAGGACGAAGCCCATGGAGACCTCGTAGCTCACCATCTGGGCCGCCGAACGCAGCGCGCCGAGGAAAGGATACTTCGAGTTCGACGCCCAGCCCGCCATGATGACGCCGTAGACGCCGAGCGAGGAGATGGCGAAGAGATAGAGCACGCCGACGTTGATGTCGGCGATGGCCCAGCCGTCGTCCACTGGGATGACCGCCCAGGCGACCATCGCCAGGATGAAGGTCAGCATCGGCGCCATCAGGAAGACCACCCGGTTGGAGCCGGCTGGCAGGATGGTTTCCTTGAACAGCAGCTTAATGGCGTCGGCGATGGGCTGCAGCAGGCCGAAGGGCCCGACCACGTTCGGCCCCTTGCGGAGCTGCATCGCGGCGATGACCTTGCGCTCGGCGTAGGTCAGGTAGGCGACGCCGATCAGCACCGGCACCAGCAAGGCGACGATCTGCGCGACCATGATCGCGCCGGGGATGACATAGACGTCGAGGAAGCTGCTATCCATCGGTGCCGGTCGCCTTCTCCGCGCCCTTGTTGAGCGCCTCGGTGCAGCGCGCCATGGTCTCGGACGAGCGGCTGATCGGGTCGGTCATGTAGTAGTTGGCGATCGGCATCACGAAGGGCGCCGAGTCGACGCTGCCGTCCTGACCGAAGGGCTCCCAGGCCGCCGGCTCGATCTGATCGATGGCGGCGAAGACGGGACAGCGCTCGACCAGGCTGGCCCGCAGCATGCCGAGATTGTCGTAGGGCAGCGCCTCGCCCAGCTCGCCCGAAAGCGCCCTGAGAATGGTCCAGTCCTCGCGCGCCTCACCCGGCGGGAAGACGGCCAGCCGGCCAAGCTGCACCCGCCCCTCGGTATTGACGAAGGTGCCGTTCTTCTCGGTGTAGGCAGCGCCAGGCAGGATGACGTCCGCGGCCTGCGCGCCGGCATCGCCGTGGTGGCCCTGATAGATGACGAAGGCCTTGGCAAGGCGCGCCGTGTCGAGCTCGTCGGCGCCCAGCAGGTAGACCACCTCGATCTCGCCGCTCTCGGCCCCGCTCAGGATCTCCGCCGTGGCGCGCCCGCCCTCTCCCGGCAGAAAGCCGATATCGAGCCCGGCGACGCGGGAGGCCGCCCGCTGCAACACGTTGAAGCCGTTCCAGGCCGGCTCGTCGCCGCTCGCCTCCTTGACCATGCCGGCCTTCTCGGCCAGTGCCCGGGCCAAGGCGAGGATGGCCGGGCCATCGGCCCGCGCCAGCGCGCCCGAGCCGAGGATCAGCATGGGATGCGTGGCCTTCTCCAGCACCTCGGCGAAAGGGTGACGCCCCTCGGCCAGCTCCTTCAGGGTCTCCGGGCCGGCGCCGAGATACTGGGTCTGATAGGTCAGGTCGACATTCTCGCCGATCACGCCGACGGGCATGCCGGTCTGCAGGAAGCGCTTGCGGATGCGCGCGTTGACCATCGGCGCTTCCCAGCGCGGGTTGCTGCCGACGATGAGCACCGCATCGGCACGCTCTATGCCGGCGATGCTGCTGTTGAAGAGATAGCTGGACCGTGGCCCCTCCCCGACCGTCGCGCCATCCTGGCGGCAATCGAGATTGGGCGAGCCGAGGTTGGCCATCAGGTCCTTGAGCGCCAGCATGGACTCGGCGTCGCAAAGGTCGCCGGCGATGGCCGCGATCTTCTTGCCGTCGGTCCCCTTCAGGCGGGCCGCGACGGCACTGAACGCCTCGGACCAGCTTGCCGCCTTGAGACGGCCGTCCGCGCCGCGCACATAGGGCCGGTCGAGGCGTTGCCGCGCCAGCCCGTCGCAGGCGTGCCGGGTCTTGTCGGCAATCCACTCTTCGTTGATGCCCTCGTGCAGCCGTGGCAGCACCCGCATCACGTGGCGCCCGCGGGCATCGACCCGGATGTTGGAGCCGACGGCATCCATGACGTCGATGGAGAGGGTCTTGCGCAGCTCCCAGGGGCGCGCGGCGAACTGATAGGGCGCCGAGGTCAGGGCGCCGACGGGGCAGACGTCGACCAGATTGCCGGAGAGCTCCGAATCAATGGCCCGCTCGAGGGTGCTGATCTCCGCATGCTCGCCGCGGTTGAGCAGGCCGATATCCTCGACACCGGCGATCTCGGTGGCGAAGCGTACGCAGCGGGTGCAGTGGATGCAGCGGGTCATGATCGTCTTGATCAGCGGCCCCATGTACTTCTCCGGCACCGCCCGCTTGTTCTCCTCGAAGCGGCTGTGATCGAAGCCGTAGGCCATGGCTTGGTCCTGCAGATCGCACTCGCCGCCCTGATCGCAGATCGGGCAGTCGAGCGGATGGTTGATCAGCAGGAACTCCATGACGCCGTTGCGCGCCTTCCTGATCTTCTCGCTGTCGGTGCGGATGACCATGCCCTCGCCCACCGGCATGGCGCAGGAGGCGATGGGCTTGGGCGCGCGCTCAAGCTCGACCAGGCACATGCGGCAGTTGCCGGCGACCGAAAGGCGCTCGTGATAGCAGAAGCGCGGGATTTCGGCGCCGGCCATCTCGCAGGCCTGCAGCACCGTGACGCCGGCCGGGACCTCGATTTCCTTATCGTCGATCGTCAGTTTCGGCATTGCCTTCGCTCTCCGACTCGCTCTTTCCGCACCCGGGCCTTACTCGGCCGCCTGCATCATTTGCCGGTAGCTGGCAATGCGCTTCTCGAGCTCGGGGCGAAAGTGGCGGATAAGCCCCTGAATGGGCCAGGCCGCCGCATCGCCCAGAGCACAGATGGTGTGACCCTCGACCTGATAGGTGACATCCAGCAGCGTGTCGATCTCGTCGATCTCGGCCTCGCCCTTCACCAGGCGCTTCATCACCCGGTACATCCAGCCAGTGCCCTCGCGGCAGGGCGTGCACTGGCCACAGCTCTCGTGCATGTAGAAATGCGAGAAGCGGGTGATCGCCTCGACGATGTCGACCGACTTGTCGATGACGATGACAGCCGCCGTGCCGAGGCCGGACTTGGCTTCGCGCAGCGAATCGAAGTCCATCAGCATGGTGCTGCAGATCGGCTCCGGCAGACAGGGCACCGAGGAGCCGCCAGGCACCACGGCCTGCAGGTTCTCCCAGCCGCCGCGCACGCCGCCGGCATGCTTCTCGATGAGCTCCTTCATGGGGATGCCCATCTCTTCTTCGACATTGCAGGGCTGGTTCACGCAGCCGGAGATCGAGAAGATCTTGGTGCCGGTGTTGTTCGGCCGGCCGAGGCCAGTCCACCACTCGACGCCGCGGCGCAGGATGGCCGGCGCCACCGCCACGGTCTCCACGTTGGTGACCGTCGTTGGGCAGCCGTAGACACCGACCGCGGCCGGGAACGGCGGCTTAAGGCGCGGCTGTCCCTTCTTGCCCTCGAGCGATTCGAGCAGCGCGGTTTCCTCGCCGCAGATGTAGGCGCCGGCGCCGCGGCTCACCTCGATATCGAAGGCCCAGCCGCTGCCGCAGGCATCCTCGCCGAGCAAGCCCGCCTCGCGTGCCTGGAGAATCGCCGCCTCCAGGTTCCGCAAGGGCTCCCAATACTCGCCGCGGATGTAGATGAAGGCCCTGTGCGCGCCCATGGCAAAGCCGGCGATGACACAGCCTTCCAGCAGCATATGAGGATCGTTGCGCAAGATCTCGCGATCCTTGCAGGATCCAGGCTCGGACTCGTCGGCGTTGATGACCAGATAGTGCGGCCGGCCGTCGTTCTCCTTAGGCATGAAGGACCACTTGAGACCGGCCGGGAAGCCGGCACCGCCGCGCCCGCGCAACTGCGAGTCCTTGATGCGCTGGATGATCTCCTCCCGCCCAAGGGCGACAAGGTCCTTGGTGTTGTCCCAAATGCCGCGCCGGCGCGCGCCCTCCAAGCCCCAGTCGTCCTGGCCGTAGAGATTGAGGAAGATGCGGTCTTTGTCCTGCAGCATGCTCCTGCCTCTCCCTTAAGCGCCTTCGCCAGCCGGCGCCGGGCTCTGCGCCAGATGCAGCAAGGTCTTGGCGCCGTCCTGCGGCTCGGAGCCGGCACGCCCGCTTTGGGAGCCCGGCTTGACCTCCTCGCCGGCGCGCAGCTTGGCCATCACGGCGCGCGCGCTTTCCGGCGTCAGGTCCTCGAAGTAGTTGCGGTCGTTGACCTGGAACATCGGCGCGTTGCAGCAGGCGCCGAGGCACTCCACCTCGACGACGCTGAAGACCCCGTCGTCGCTCACCTCGCCGAGGGAGGCCGTGCCCGCCTCTTCGAGACAAGCCTTGGTGATGGCGTCGGAGCCGCGCATCCAGCAGCTCGTCGTGCGACAGACCTGAACCAGGTAGCGGCCCACCGGGCGCAGGTTGAACATGGTATAGAAGCTGGCGACCTCGTAGACGCGGATGGGCGCCATGCCGAGTTCGGCCGCCACGTACTCGATGGCGTCGTTGGAGACCCAGCCGTCGTTCTGCTCCTGAGCCAGATAGAGCAGCCACAGGACGGCGCTGGCCTCGCGCCCTTCGGGATAGCGAGCCCGATAGGCGTCCGCCTTGGCCTTGTTCTCCGCCGTGAAGGCGAAGCCGTCGGTCCGCGGCGCATCGTAACTGGTGGTCTTGAGCACCCTCATCGGTCGACCTCGCCGAAAACGATATCCATCGCCCCAAGGATGGCCACCGAGTCGGCCAACATGTGCCCCTTGCAGAGATGGTCCATGGCGGCGAGGTGGAAGAAGCCCGGCGCGCGAATCTTGCAGCGGTACGGCTTGTTGCTGCCGTCGGAGACGAGATAGACGCCGAACTCGCCTTTCGGTGCCTCGACCGCGGCGTAGCACTCGCCGGGCGGCACGTGATAGCCCTCGGTATAGAGCTTGAAGTGGTGAATGAGCGCTTCCATGGAGCGCTTCATCTCGCCCCGCTTGGGCGGCGCGATCTTGTTGTTCTCCACGGTCACCGGGCCGTCGGGCATTTTCTGGATGCACTGCTTCATGATGCTGACCGACTGGCGCATCTCCTCCATGCGGATGAGATAGCGTTCGTAGCAGTCGCCGTTCTTGCCGACCGGCACCTGGAAATCGACCTCGTCATAGCGCTCGTAGGGCTGCGACTTGCGCAGATCCCAGGCCAGGCCGGCGCTGCGCACCATCGGCCCGCTGAAGCCCCAGGCCAGCGCCTCCTCGGCGCTGAAGACCCCGATGTCGACCGTTCGCTGGCGGAAGATGCGGTTGTCGGACAAGAGGTCGTCGTAGTCGTCGATCATCTTGGGGAAGCCCTCGCAGAACTCCCAGATGTCGTCCAACAGACCGGCCGGCAGGTCCTGGTGCACGCCGCCGGGGCGGAAGTAAGCGGCATGCAGGCGCGCGCCGCAGGCCCGCTCGTAGAACTCCATCATCCGCTCGCGCTCTTCGAAGCCCCAGAGGATGGGCGTCATCGCGCCGACATCGAGCGCGAAGGTGGCGATGTTGAGGATGTGATTGAGCAGGCGGCCCATCTCCGCATAGAGCATGCGGATGTATTGGCCGCGCGGCGGAACCTCGATACCGAGAAGCCGCTCGACGCCCAAGGCGAAGGCATGCTCCTGGTTCATCGGCGAGACGTAGTCCAACCGATCGAAGTACGGCACGGCCTGCAAGTAGGTCTTGTACTCGATCAGCTTTTCGGTGCCGCGGTGCAGCAGGCCGACGTGCGGGTCGGCGCGCTCGATGATCTCTCCGTCCATCTCCAGCACCAGGCGCAGCACGCCGTGCGCCGCCGGATGTTGCGGCCCGAAGTTGAGCGTCAGTGGCTTGATCTGCGCTTCGGCCATCAGGACTGCCCCTTGCTCTCGGGATCGCCGGCCTTCTCGTCGCCCGGCAGATGCAGCATGCCCTCCCAGGGGCTCTCGAAGTCGAAGCTGCGGAACTCCTGGACCAGCTTCACCGGCTCATAGACCACGCGCTTCTGCTCCTCGTCGTAGCGCACCTCGACATGGCCGGTGAGCGGGAAGTCCTTACGCAGCGGGTGCCCCTCGAAACCGTAGTCGGTCAAGATGCGCCGCAGGTCGGGATGGTTGGAGAAGAAGACGCCGAAGAGGTCCCAGACCTCGCGCTCGGCCCAGATCGCCGAGGGGAAGAGGCCGGAGACCGAGGGCACAGGCGAGTCTTCGTCGGTGGTCAGCTTCACGGTCATGCGCTCATTGAGGCGCGGTGAGAGCAGCAGATAGACGACCTCGAAACGCTCCAGACGCTGCGGGAAGTCGACCGCCGTGACGTCGATCAACTGCTTCATCTGAGTGTTCTGATTGTCGCGCAGAAAGGTCAGCAGCTCGACGATGCGCGCGCGGTCGGTCGTTACGATCAGGCCGCCCGCACCAACCTCGACGTGCTCGAAGAGCTGCGGCACTGCGCTTTCGATGGCATCGGCGAGCTCCATGAGCCCTTCCGTCGGCACATTCTTGACCAAGGTTGGCTCCTTAGCGGGCGATCGCGGCGCGCCGCTTGATCTTCTTCTGCAATTGCACCACGCCGTAGAGCAGCGCCTCTGCCGTCGGCGGGCAGCCCGGGACGTAGATATCGACGGGCACCACCCGGTCGCAGCCGCGCACCACGGCGTAGGAATAGTGGTAATAGCCGCCGCCGTTGGCGCAGGACCCCATGGAGATGACCCAGCGCGGCTCCGCCATCTGGTCGTAGACCTTGCGCAGGGCCGGGGCCATCTTGTTGGTCAGCGTACCGGCGACGATCATCACGTCGGACTGGCGCGGGCTGGGTCGAAAGACCGAGCCGAAACGATCGAGATCGTAGCGGCTGCAGGCCGTATGCATCATCTCGACGGCGCAGCAGGCCAAGCCGAAGGACATCGGCCACATCGAGCCGCTTTGCGCCCAGGCCGCCAGCTTGTCGAGCTGGGTGACCAGGAAGCCCTTGTCCTGCAGTTCCTGCCCGACGGCCTTCATGACGGCCTCCTGATCAGGAGGCACCGCGGCCGCTTGCGGAAGGCTACGCTCTACTCCCATTCCAGCGCTCCCTTCTTCCACTCGTAAATGAAGCCGATGGTCAGGATCCCGAGGAAGACGACCATCGACCAGAAGCCGAACAGGCCGATGTCGCCGAGCGACACGGCCCAGGGGAAGAGAAATGCCACCTCGAGATCGAAAATGATGAACAGGATGGCGACCAGATAGAAGCGAACGTCGAACTTGCTGCGCGCGTCGTCGAACGCTTCGAAGCCGCATTCATAGGCCGATACCTTCTCCGAATCCGGACGCTGCCGCGCCACGATGTAGGAGGCGGCGACGATGATGATCGCGAGGGCACTGGCAATGCCCAGAAAGATCAGGATTGGCAGGTAGTTGGCGAGAAACTCGCTCGAGGCCATGAGGGCAGCTCCAATCACAAGCCGCGCTGAGCGGGGGTGGCGGCTTCTTACAATGCTGCAGCGCTCCCCACAAGCCGAACCGCCGGCCGCGGACCGAACGCTCTACTATAGGAGTATAGTGGGGTCTCGCGGTGGAACAACGGTCGCCTTGCCGCACTGCGGCATCGCGGCCGCAACTTCGGAAAACCGACTTAACGGGGGTTTA
>JANQIA010000100.1 GCA_028282405.1 Rhodovibrionaceae bacterium | reverse complement strand
CTGCCATCCCGCCCAAGGCCAGCAAGCCGGCCAGCATCAGGCTGAGAGACATCGGCTCCGGCAGATCGCTGGGCGTGATGTCCGGCAGCAGCGTCAGGTTGACGTTGAAGTCACCGTGGAAGTCGTTGCCGCAGTCCAGCGAGGAGGTGCAGACGGGAACGCCGCTGGTGTTCTCCTTGACCGTCCAGTCGTACCACATGGCACCGCCGAAGTTGAAGTTCTTGCTGTTGGCACCGACACCGATCTGCCAGGGATAGGCTCCGGAGACCGGGATTTGCGTCAGGTTCAGGTTCAGGCCGGTGAGAGCGCCGTCACCGGTGAACATGCCCATGTCGAGATTGAAGTAGTGCCAGCCGGAGGTGTCGCAGCCACCCTGCTCGCACTTCCCGTTCAGGGTCGCCGCCGTCACATCGTCCACCTTGGTGAACGACATGTTGATGTCGAAGGCCCGGCTCGGGTCGCTATCTTGCGTGATGCGACCCGTCAGCGAAGCCGAGGTGCCGCCAACCGAGAACTGGCCGCTGGTGAAGCTGAAGCGCGTCACGCTGGACGTGCTGTCGAAGCGGCGGAACCACACGCCGTGGGCGCCGCTGCCAGGTCCATAGTCGCTGATGGCATAAGTCGCCGGCGCCAAAGGCGTCGCCGAAGCAATCCCACCGCTCAGAAGAATTGCACCACCCACAAGAGCGCCGAACAGCGCAGAAATTGTCCGAATCATGATCCCCAGTCCCCAAGTTTGACGGCGCGACTTCTACGGTCTGCCGATTGCCCCAAACTCCATGTCACAAATATATTACCAAAGAATCTCAAATGACACAAGAACGAAACGATGGTGTTATTCACGGCGGCAGCTCGGCGGCCCTTTATGCCGGCCACCAAAGGTATTAAACCGGATCCGCCACTGCTGAGGACAGCCCGTTCGTGACGATGCGCAAAGTCAGCCTGCCTCTCTCCGTGATCGTGGCGGGAACCATGCTGTTGGTTGCGCTTCTGTCATCCGGTGCGGTGCTCTTCGTCGGCCTTCGCGTCGCCGAGCGCAACACGGAGGAGCTGCTGGCCGAGAACGTCCAGCTGATCACCGATACGCTGAAAGACGCCCTGGCGGGGCACTTGGAGCCGGTTCGCAGCTACTCGGCGGCACTTGCCGAGATGATCGACCGGCGGCCCGACCTGCTCGACGACTGGCCGCTGCTGGCCGAACGTTTCGAGGCTTCCGTCGCCGCCTTGCCGCAGGTGCGAAGCGTGGCCTTCATTGCCCCCGACGCCCGGCTTTTGCGGGTGACGCAGCGGGAGGGGCCGGACGAGGTCTCGGTCCTCGACTGGAGCGGGGAACCGCAGATCGAGGCCCTGGTGGAGCGTGCCGGAAACACCTATGAGCCGTTCTGGGGCGAGTTCTTCTACAGCCAGCCGAGACAGGTGGCGCTGCTGAACTTCCATCGTCCGATCTGGCAGCAAGGCACGTTCCGCGGTTCGCTGGTCTTCGTCATTTCCGTCGACGAGCTGTCGCATTTCGTCGCCAGCCTGGTGGACGAGCTGCGAAGCGAGGGGCATTTCACGGCCTTCATCCTCTATGACCGCGATTTCGTGCTGGCGCATCCCCTCCTGCATCCCGGCTTCCCGGGGCTGAGCGAAGAGCAGCCGCTGCCGCAGCTCAGGAACTTCCCCGACCCCGTGCTGACCGAGATCTGGCGCTCGCAGTCGGAGATCGACCTGGAGTTCGGCGCGCTGCTGCCGCCCGACGTCGAAGTGCGCCGCTTCGAAGCCCCGGGCGACAGCTACTATGCGCTGCTGGCGGACGTCGAAGACTACGGCCCGACAGCCTGGACCGTGGGTCTCTATCTGCCGACGGCGCAGGGGGACGTTCAGCTCGAACGCCTCTCACATCTCGCCTATGTCGCCCTCGGCGTGCTGGTGATCTCCGCCGCCCTCTCCGTTCTCCTGGCGAGCTGGCTGAGCCGCCCGGTACGGGCCTTCGCCGAGGCCGCGGGCCGCGTCGAGCAGCTCGATCTCAGCGAAGTGAAGTCCTTGCCGCGCAGCCACTTGGCCGAGATCGATCGGGCCTCCGACTCGATGAACTCCATGACCGGGGCGCTGCGCATTTTCGCCACCTACGTGCCGCAGACCTTGGTGCGCCGCCTCATGGCCCTGCGGGGCGAGGGCGAGGTCGCTTCCGATGAGCGGCGGATCACCGTGATGTTCACGGACATCGTCGGCTTCACCAGCGACTCCGAGCAGATGTCCGCGAGCGAGGTGGCCAGCCTGCTCAACCATCACTTTGCGCTACTCGGCCGCTGTATCGAGGAAACCGGCGGCACCATCGACAAATACATCGGCGACTCGGTGATGGCGATCTGGGGCGCGCCCGAGCGCCAACCGGACATGGAGAAACGCGCCTGTCGCGCGGCTTTGGCCATCGCTGCTGCCATGGAGCGGGACAATGCCGACCGTCGCCTGAAGGGCGAGCCGGAGGTGCGCATTCGCATCGGCATTCACAGCGGCCCGGCGCTGGTCGGCAACATCGGCTTTCCCGGCCGGGTGAACTACACCGTGGTCGGCGACACGGTGAACAGCGCCCAGCGGCTGGAGGGTCTCGCCAAGACCATCCCCGGGGACGATGCGGTCAAGATCATGGTCAGCGCCGAAACCGCCAAACACCTGGACGGCGGCTTCCGCTTGGAGCCCGTCGGGGCGCTAGAGGCCAAGGGTCGCGAAGCGCCGCTCGACGCCTTCCGCCTGGTGACCGACGCAACGATCAAGACCGAGGCCGCCGCTCAGTAATCGAGCTGCCAGCGCACGCCGACGTCGCTGGTCGAGTCGGCGGACGTGCGTCCCTCCAGGAAGATGTTGGGGAAGACTTCGTACTCCGCCTTGGCGGCGCCGGACTCCGCGGTCAGACCCTGCTCGAAGCCGACGTAGAGGTCGTCGGCAAGGTAGGTCCCGGCATCCAGGCGCTGCTCGCCCTCCTCGTCGGTCGTCACGGTCAGGGTATCGAGCTGCAAGATCTGGCGGGCCTTGCTGAGCGGGTCGAGGGACCCGCTGCCGCCCGACAGCGTGGCCGCCGCCTCGGCCACTTGCAGCGCTTCGACCGCAGAGAGCTGCCCGGTGTTCCGGCCGAAGAGAATGGCGGAGATGATCTCCTCCTGCGGCTGTTCCGGGTCGGAGCTGAGATCGATCTTCGGGTCCGCCGCGGTGCCAGATATGGTGATGCGGGCGGTGAGCTCGGTCGTCTTGTAGGTCAAGGCGAGGTCCAGGAACGGCTCGCTCTGCTCGGGCAGGAAGCGAATGCTGCCCTGCTCCAGCGTGAAGGTCTTGCCGCCGAGGTTGAAGATGCCGCGCACGGGCTCCAGGCGACCGTCGATGCGCGGGTCCTCAGCCGTCCCGGTGACGGTGAAGTTGCCGCGCCATTCGGAGTCCAGGCCGCGACCGCGCACGAACAGGCGCCCCGGCACCTGCAGCGTGACGTCGAGCGCGGTGTTGGCGATGGGCGGCTCGTCGCTGACCTCCTCTTCCTCCGAAGGCTCTTCCTCTTGGGTGACTGCCCCGTCGGGCGTCGTGAAGTTGACCTCCTCGACCTGCAGGGTGACGACGCTAGGCGGCAGGTCTTGGCCGATGTCGACCTCGACGGTCTGGGTGGTGAAGTTGCCCGCGATCCGATGATCGAGCAGCGTTCCTGAGAAGGTCGCCTCTCCGGAGAGCTGCGCCGAGACCTGGTCGCCTTGGGCGGCGCGAAAGCTGCTCAGAGATACACTCAGGTTGGAGTCCGCGTCGCTGCGCAGGGCGACGCTGCCCTCACCCGAGATGCGCCCGTTGGAGCCGTCGTCGGCCGACAGCGTCGTCAGCTCGATACGGTCGCCCTCGAGCTGAGCGTTGAGCGAAATGTTCTCGACCAAGGTGCCGTAGTCGAGATTCTCGTAGCGCCCGTCGGACAGGACCAAGCTCCCGTAGAGTTCCGGCTCGGCCAGGGTTCCGGCCGCCCGCAAATCGAGCTTCGGGTTGCCGCTGATGAGATGCTGATCGAGGTCGAGCTGGTCGCCCAGCGCCGCAAGCTGGATGTTCCAGTTCAGGCTGCCTTCGAGGGGCTCGGTCTCCGGCAGGCTGGCGGCAAAAGGCTCCAGCGAAAGCTCCAGCGGCAGGGCCAAGGACAGTTTGGCCGCCTCCTGCGACAGACCGGCAAGGTCTCCGTTCAAAGTCAGCCGGCGCCCGCTGTAGCTGCCCTTGAAGCTGCCGTCGAGCGGCGGCAAGTCCGTCTCGTCCCCCAGCGCGATGCCGGAAAGCTCGATGCTGTAGTCGCCTTGCGGCCGGTTCGGCGGGCCGGAGAGATTGAGCTGCGCCGAGAGCGTCCCTTCGAGCGCCGGGAGATCGGCCAGGGCAGCGACGGGAGACAGCGCCAGCTTGTCGAGCGAGAGATCGATGGTGGCGGTCGTCGGACCCACATCGACCTTGGCGGAGATATCGCTTTCGTTGAAGGCGGCCTGAAGGTTGGCGGAGTAACCCTGGCTGCCGATGCGCAGCTCGGCCGGCTCGCGCAGGGTCACGGCGTCCCGGCCATGGTCCAAGCTCAGACTCTCCAGCGACACCGTGGTGTCGGACTCGGCCAGGGCCAGCTTGCCTTTCGCCTCCAGGCTCAGCGCTTCGCGGTGGCGCCCCTCCGCCGTCACGTCGAAGCCGACCTCGGACAGCGAGCCCTCGCCCTCCACCGTCAAGCGCGTGACCTCCAGCTCTGGCGGGCGCAACTGCTGCGCCTCGAAGCTGTAGCGATAGGCGGCACCGTCGTCGCTCAGGGTACCGTCGATGGTGAGATCGGCCTTGCCCAAGGTGATACCGGCGAAATCCACGCTCAGCGCTTCGGCTTGCAGTGCATAGCCCTGCTGTCCGCCTTCGGGCGTCAGGCGCGCCGTCGCATTGAGGCTGCCGGTCAATGAAAGCTCGGCCAGTGCCGCAAGGTCGGTCAGCTCGGGCGCGCTGAACGTCACCTCGCCGCGCGCCAAGGTACTGTCGAGATCGACCTCCGCTTCGCCGGTCAGCCGCGTCTTGCCCAGCGCAACCTGAAGGTCCGCGACGTTGAGCCGGTTGTCCGCCGGCAGCGCGATGCGGGCCGAGGCCGACAAGGCCGGCAGGCTCTTGCCCTGCACGGCCAAACCGCTGGAGTTGGCGGTCACTTCGACTCCCGGGCTGTCCAAGTTGCCCGAGATGTCGGCGGCGAGGCTGATCGGCCCGGAGAGCTCGGGGCTCAGCACACTGCTGTTCGAGACCTCTGCTTCGAAACGGCCGCTCACGTCGCCTTCGGCCTCCTGCAAGCGTCCGGTGAAGCTCACCTGCAGGTCGCTCGTCTCCAGGGTCAGCGGCGTGACGCTCACGGTGCCGTCCTGCCGGGCGAAGGTCACCGACAGGCTGGGCGTCGGACCGATCAGCTTGGCAATCTGCTCCTCGCTGCTCTCGAGCGCGATACCGGCGAGCTGAAGATCGCCTTGCAGGCTGTCGTCCGAGCCGAGCGTCACGTCTCCGGAGAGCTCGAAGGCTCCGGAGACCGGAAGTGGGCTCACCCCGTCCACCTGCTTCAGATCGATGCGCAGCTCCGGGACGATGCGCAGGCCGGCGTCGCTCTGCTCGTTACGGCTCGAGCCTTCCAGGTCCAGTCCCGCCGCCGAGAGACTGAGCTCGGACAGGGCAATCTCTTTGAAGGCGCTGTCGCTCTCGGCCGCCAGCGAAAGGGTCGCCTGCTCCCCGACCAAGGCCTGCAGCGTGGCATCGTCCGCGCTGAAGCCCTCCACCGAGGCGGTGGCGGTCAGGGCGGGCTGGCCTTCGAGCGTCACGCCGAGGTCGGCAGAAAGCCGCTGCAGGAACAACCCGGGAAGGGAGACCTGCTCGAGCTGCGGCTGCAGGGTGATCGCCGGCGTCTCCAGGCTGCCGCGCAGGGTGAAGTCGGCGCGGCCGTTGCCGATCACCAAGGGCTCGACAAGGTTCGTCAGTTGGGAGGTGTCGTGGAGGTCGACCGAGCCTTGCAGCGAGACGCTGTCGTCTTCGAGCCCGAGCTGGCCGGTGAACTGCAGGCCCAGGGCGCCGCTTTCAAGCGACAGACTGTCGAAACGGACCTGCGAGTCGCCGAGCGACAGCTTGGTCGCGACATCGACCGATGGCGTGACCAAGACCGCCACCTCCGCCGGCAGCAGGATGGCCGGGCGCAGCGTGCCCTCCACGTCGAGGTCCAGCGCGTCGTGGCGCCGGAGGCTGATGGTCAGGGCGGCGTCAGCCCCGTCGCCGAGATTGGCGAAAAAGGCCCCGTCCCAATAGGAGAGGCTGCCCTCGCCGCTCAGGTCGACCGAGATGGGGTTCTCGCTCTCCGTGCCGAGCAGCTTGGCCAGGCGGCCACCGGGCGGCTCGGTCAGGTTCAGCGACGCGGTGAGCCGGTTGTCCTGCGGCGCCACGGCGAAGTCCAGCCGCGCAAGGAAGCCAGTCTCCCCGCGCTCGTCGATGCTGCCTTTCAGCGCCACGCTCTCCGGCGCGGCCTCCGCGCTCAGGTCCACCTTGAGATCGAAGGCCTCGCCGGCCAGCGACTCACCCAGCAAGAGCTGGTTGATGTAGAGCTCCTCCAGCAGGATCGGCAGCGGCGGCGCCAGGTCGCTCAGCGTGAAGGGCTCACCGGCCGGCGCGTCTTCGGCGGGGTCTGCTGCGGCGACCGGCGCCCGCTCCACGTCCAGCTCTTCAGCCGTGAGGGAAGCGATCTCCAGGCGACCGCGCAGCAGCGCCCAGGGGGACCATGCGAGCCGCGCCTCCTGCAACGTCAGCCAGGTCCCCTCTCGGTCGCCGATCCGAACGGCCGTGAGCTGCAGCTCGGCAGGCAAGCGGCCGGACAGCCCCTCGATGGCGATCGTCTGCTCCGCGTCGGAGAGCGTCTCGCTCAACGTCGCTGCCAGCCACACTTGCCCAGACTCGCTGCGCAGCACGGCGAAGAGCGCGCCGAGCCCCATGGCGACCAGCAGCAGCGGCACGCCGAGCGCGATCAGCAGGCGGCGGCGCCAGCGGCTCTTTTTGGGCGGTATCGTGCTGCTTTCAGCCATCTAGAAGGCCTGCCCGAGGGAGATGTAGAACTGGAACTCGTCGTCGCTCGACCGCTTGTTGAGCGGCACGGCGACATCCAGGCGCAGCGGCCCGACGGGTGTGAAGTAGCGCAGACCAAGCCCAGCGCCCCAGCGGATACGGTCGTCGAAATTCTCGATCTCGCCTTCCGAGACGCCGCCGCCGTCGAGGAAGGGCACGATGCCAATCGTCTCGGTCACCCGAATCCGGGTCTCCAGATTGATCTCGAAGAGCGAACGGCCACCCAAGGGATCGTTGTCATCGTCCAGCGGCCCCAGGGAGCGCAGGGCGTAGCCGCGCACCGAACCGGCGCCGCCGGCGTAGAGGCGCTGACTCGCCGGGATCTCGTTGCGCTCGGCGCCATAGATCGTGGCGACGCCGACCCGCGCGGCCAGGATCAAACGGTCGCCTTCGAAGAAGGACTGGTAGCCCGACACGGTCAGGCTGTTGGTCACGTAGTTGGCGACGCCGTCCTCGCTGCTCGAGACAGCCGGCTCCACCCCGCCCCTCGCCCGTATCCCCTTGGTGGGATTGAGCACGTCGTCGCGATTGTCGAAGGTCAGCGCGAAGGGAAAGGAGAAAGTCTGCGTCTTGCCGACCTCGTCGTCCGGCCGCTTGTCGAAGTCGTTGTACTCGAAATCGACGCCGCCGGAGCCGGTGAGGACGTCGCTGAACTTCTGCTCGTAGCCCAACGACGCGATGGCGGTCTCGCCCTCGAAGGCATCGCCGGTCTCTTGCGCCACCTCGACCCGACCCAGGACGGCACCGCCCGCGATGGGGAACTCCGGCTTGCGCAGCGACAGCGAGGCGCTTTGCCGGATGAAGGAGCCGGCCAGCTCGGCGCGCAGGCGCTCGGCATTGCCGAAGAGGTTGCGGTGCTCCCAGAAGACGCCGCCCTTGCCGAGTTCGTCGGTGGAGAAGCCGATGAAGGCGCCGACCGAACGCTGCGGCCGTTCCTGCAGCTCCGCCGTCACCGGCACGGAGCCGTCCGGATCCGCCTTGTCGGCGGCCTTGACCGTGACGCCGTCGAACAGGCCGGAGCGCACCAGGAGCGCGCGCACCCGCTGAATTTGCGACTGATCGAACTTTACGCCGGCGGGCCATTCGACCAGGCGGCGGATGTAGTCCTCATGAACCGTCTCCAAGCCGGTGATGGTCAGCTTGCCGAGGGTGACGGGCGGCCCCGGGTCGACGGTCAGCTCAGCGCGCATGCCGGTCGTCGTGTGATCGACGACGTAGCGCTTCTTGGTGATTTTCGGAAAGGCGTAGCCGTTGTTTTGCAGACTGCGCAGCAGCAGCCCTTCGGCCGCGGTGATGTCGGCGGCAAGGGCCGGCTGATCGAGCTTGAGGTTCAGGTCGCTGAGCGGGATGACCGGCGACTCGGGCGTCTCCTTCGGGCTGTAGGTTACGTCGTAGGCCTTGAGCGTGAAGACCTTGCCGGTCTCGATATCGATGGTGACCAGTTTGCCGTTGCCCTCGGGATCGTCCTCGATGTTGCTGTCGATACGCTGGTCGTAGTAGCCGTCCGAGCGCAGGATTTCAGCCAAGACGGTCTCATCCTCGCGCAGGCGGCGGCGCAGGATTCCCTCGGTTCTGGGCAGACGGTCTTTCATCCTGATCAAGGCAGAGACGCTCTCGAAGGTCGAGCGCACCTCCGAAGGCGCATCGCCTGTGATCTGGGTGCGGTAGACGATACCATCCACCTCGGCCGGCGCTTGTTGTTCCGTGGGGCCTCCGCGGGTGAGATCGTCGCGGCGAGACGTGCCGTCTTGAGCATAGGCCGCGCCTGCCGCGACGCAGAGCAGCGACGCAAGCAGCAACGCGCGCCCGACAAGCGCCCGCAGGCGGCGCTGCCCGCCAAGGATACCGCAGTCCGCGATCGGCAAGAGGCTGTTCTCTCCAAGACCCATCAGCATGCAAGGCCATAGCCGCAAAAGCTTACACGCCGGTGCAGAACGCTCAACTTGCTGGGGCTTTTCGCCCGTAAAGCCCATGAAAGCTGGAGCGGGTCAGAGGCCTAGCGGGCAAAACGCAGCGACATGCAGGAGAGGCCGGCGTCGAGCTTGCGCACTTCCGTCGTCGGCAGCGCGACAACCCGATAGTCGGCTTGCGCCAGCATCTGGGCCGTACGGGGGTATCCTTCGGAGAGCAGCAGCACATCGTTCACGCGTACGGCGTTGGCCGCATAATCCTCCCCGTCCGGCACCACCAGGCAGCGGTAGTCGGAAAAGACCCCACTCTCCGCCAGCGGGCGCGTCATCAGCAGGGTCTCCTCGTCCAGCACCGCGCAGGCCGACTTGAGGTGCAAGACGCCGGCCGGCGCGGCGGCCTGTCTCGCGCTCAGGCCGCGGCCCGCCGCGGTCTCGGCAAGCTGCCGCGCGCCTTCGGCATCGGTACGCAGAGACAGGCCGATCACCAGCTCCCGTTCGGTCAGCAGCAGGTCGCCGCCATCGACGAAACCGGGCGCATCGATGCGCGCACGCTCCGGGAAGAAGGGCTCCAGCTCCGGCTCGATCGCGCCGACCTCGCCGAGGCGAGAGGGCGCACCGGGGCGCAGCAGCACGGCAAGATCGCCGAGGCAGAGAACCGGGTCCTCGACGAAGACGGAATCGGGAAAATCCTCCAGCGGCGGCAGCACATGGACGGCCAGACCCGCCGCATCCAGCGCGGCAAGGTAGCGCGCGTGCTCTCTGGCCAGCGCATCCGGGTCGGGCGCGCCGATATCGACGGCCCGCAACCCCTGGGCCACGCTCTTGGCCGGCATGCGGACCAAGGCGTCGGTGAAGCGATAGGAACGCGCGGCCGTCGGCATGGGGTCTCGGCTTTGTTTCAAGGACATAATGCCCAGCAGAGACCACTACTCGGAGGGCGTGGCAAGGCTCATTTCGCGCCAGAGATGAGCGGCGCGATCGGCGAAACCGCGCGCCTGCTCGCCGCGGCCGAGGCGCTGCTGAAGCTTGCCCATGGCATGCAGCGCTCTTGCCAGACCGGGCCGGAAACCGAGCGTCTCGAAGAGCGCGATGGCCTGGCCGAGCAAGGCTTCGGCCGCGGCATCGTCACCGGCCTTCCCGGCAACCTCGCCGGACACGGCCAAGGCCGACGCCTCCGCCGAGAGGTAGCCGCCGTCATGCGCATAGCTCAGGGCGACCTGCGCCGCCTTCTGGGCGTGCTCCAGCTTGCCTTCCATCAGCAGGAACTTGGCGCGGTAGACCAGGGGAAAGGCCCGGTAGCTGGTGAAGCCGCCGGCCAGAAGCTGCTCCAGCGCTTCCTCGATCAGCCAGCGGGCATCCTCGAGCCGCCCCGTCAAGCCGTAGCCGAAGGCAAGGAAGCAGGCGTTGTAGGGGATGAAGATCTGGATGTCGGCGTCGCGCACCGCGTGCAGGCCACGCTCCAGGTAGGGGATGGCGGCCGCGGCCTCGCCGCGCATCAAGAGGCTGTGGCCATAGACGCGCTCGGCAATGCCGATGTCGAACGGCCGCTTGACCCGGTAGGCAAGCTCGCAAGCTTGCTCGGCAAAGCCCTGGCTGTCTTCGAAAAGGCCCTGGTTGGCCGTCGACTGGGCGAGATTGGCCAGGTAGAGCACGGCCGTCGTGCCGGCGGCGCCGTGGCGCCGCTCCGGGGTTTCGAGGCATTCGGGCAAGCAGCGCCGAAGCAGCGCGCTGGATTGCGCCGACTCGCCGCGAAAGCGATGCGCGATGCCGAGAAAGAGATGCGCCACCAGGCGCAGCCCCGGATCCTGGGCGGCTTCGGCTAGCGCGACGGCGTTCTCGCCCGATGCGATGGCATCGCGAATGTCGCCGTGCAGGTAGTCGAGGATGCACTCATGGGTGGCGATGCGAGCCAGTTGGGTGCGGTCCTCGATGCGCTCGGCCAGGCGCTTGGCTTCGGCGAGCTGCGTGCGGTTCTCGGCCAGGCGGGCCAAAGCGCCGTAAGCGGCACGCATCCGCATATGGACGTCGATCTGGGTCTCAAGGACCGTCTCGCTCTCCGGCAGATGGCCGAGCGCCAGCAACGCCCGCTCCAGCAACATGACCGACTCCTGGTGGGCCGATTGGCCGAAGGCGCGCTCCGCCGCCCTCATCAGATAGCCGGCCGCCTCCTGCCACTGCTCGGCCGCGAAGGCATGGTGGCCAAGGCGCTCGAGGCGATCCTCGCGCTTGTAGTAGTCCGCCGACTCGATAAGCCTGACCAGGCGCGCGTGCAGCTCCTTGCGTGACGCCCGCGGCAGGCTGCCGTAGGCGACCTCCCGGTTGAGCACATGCTTGAAGGCATAGGTCGGCTCGGGAAAGACCTCGCTTTGGAAGAGAAACTCCTGCGCTTCCAGCTCGGTCAGCAGCCGCCTGAGCCGGGCCGCGTCCCAGCCACCCAGGTCCTGGAGCAGCTTGCGCGGGAAGCTTCGTCCGATCACGCTGGCGCACTGCAGCAGGTACTTGCGGTCGCCCGGCAAGGCATCGATGCGCTCGGCGATGACGGCCTGCACGGTGGTGGGGATCTCGATCTCGCCGTCTTCGGCCGTCAGCCGGTAGCCGTTGCTCTCGGACGCGACGACGCCGGTCTCGATCAGCGCCCGCACCGTCTCCTCGATGAACAGCGGCCGCCCCTCGGAGCGCTGCAGCAGGCGCGGCCGCAGGCTTTCGAGGCTGGGGTCCTGCCCCAGCAGCCGGGTCATCATCTCGTCGGCGTCGCTGTTGTTCAGGCCGTTCAGGCGCACCGCGTGGCAGTAGCTGCGCTGCTGCCAAGGCGGATGGAAGTCCGGGCGATAGGTTAGGAGCAGCAGGAGCGGCGTCCCCGAAAGCGCCCCGATGATCTCCTCCGCCACCGCCAGGGTTTCGCCGTCCGCCCACTGCAGGTCTTCGAGCACGATGACGGTGCGATGGCGCTGGGCCCACAGGAGGAGGCAGTGGCGCAGGGCCGCCGCGATGCGGCGCTGCCGCTCCTTGCCGTCGAGCGCCTGCCACTCGGCAGCGCCGCCCTGGCCGTCCAGCAGGTAGAGCAGCGCCTGCGTGTGGACCAGGAGGTCCTTGCCCAGTGCCGCCAGGCCTTTGCGCAGGCGGGCTGCGACGCGGACGGGGTCGTCGGTCTCGCGGATACGAAACAGGCCCCGCAGCAGCCGGGCGATCGGCAGGTAGGGGGAGGCGCGAATCACCGGCGAGGTGTCGGCCGACCAGACGTACCAGCCTTGCTTGCGCAGAACGCGCGAGAACTCATAGACCAAGCGGGACTTGCCGGTGCCGGCCTCCGCCACCAGGCTGACGACCTGCCCCTCGCCCCAGGCCGCGCGCTGCGCGTAGCGGATCAGGGTTTCGCTTTCCGCCTGCCGGTTGACGAAGGGCGTCAGCTCCCGACTGGCGCGCAGGGCCCAGCGCGACCAGTTGCCCGAGGTCGCCGTCAGGCTGAAGACGGAGACATGCTCGCTCAGGCCGCGCACCTCGAGCTGACCTTGCGGCTCAACCTCGACCATGCCGGCGGCAAGCTGGGCCGTGGTTTCGGAGAGGAAGATCTCGCCCGGCCCGGCCAACTGCTCCATGCGGCCCGCCAGATGCACCGCCGGGCCGACCGCGTCGTACTCGTGGGTCAGGTCGACCTGCACGCCGCGGACCAGCACCTCGCCGCTGTTGAGACCGGCGCGAATCTGAATGCCCAGCTCCGTGCGCGCCGCGATCGCGTCGCGCATCTCATAGGCGGCATAGCAGGCGCGGGTGGCGTGGTCCTCATAGGCGCGCGGGGCGCCGAAGATGGCCATGATGCCGTCGCCCTGTACCTTGTTCACGGTGCCGTCGTAGCGGTGCACGGCCTCGGTCATGATGCGCACGGCCAGGCCGAGCATGTCGGCGGCGTGCTCGATATCCAGATCGCCGATCAACGCCGTGGAGTCGACCACGTCGGCAAACAGCAGGGTCGCGAGCTTGCGCTCAGCGAAGGCTGCTTGCGGCCGGACCAGGGTGTCCGTCGCCGCGCCGTCGGCGCCGAAGGTCTGCACTAGGCCGGCATCCTGGCCATCGGCGAAGCGCGAGAGGGCCGCCTGCAGCTTGCGCCGATGGCCGAGCGACAGGCCGAGCGCCAGCAGGTCCTCGTCGCTCAGGTGCGAGAGGACGTCGAAGTCGATGTCGTTGGCCTCGAACGCGGCGGCATAGCGTCCAAGGCCAATCTGCTCGAGCCACTCACTCAGGCTGGGAGCCATCACCAAACACTCGGCCGTGCCCACTGCTAAAACCCAAGGGGAACCGCCGGTTGCACATGCACCGCGGCCCTTGGGCGAACTGGCAGTGTAAATTGACACGCCGACGCCCGACAGCGCAAGCCACCCTAAGGCTTCACACTGTGGCCTGTTTCACCTTTTGGGGGAGCGTCAGCCCTTGGCGGCGCCGTCGGCGATCAGCGCGTCGATCTCGGCCGCCCCATAGCCGTATTCGGCGAGCACGCTGCGGGTGTGCTGGCCGAGGGTGGGCGCCGCCTGCGCGACAGCGCCCGGGGTCTCGGAGAACTTGACCGGCAGGCCGAGCGACTTGACCGGGCCGAGCGTGGCGTGGTCGAGCTCCACCACCATCTCCCGCGCCTGGCTGTGCGGGTCGGCATGCATCTCGCCGACGGAGAGCACGGGGCCGGCGGGCACGCCGGCCGCTTCCAGCGCCGCCAGCCATTCGTGGGTCGTCTTGCCGCGGAAGATCGCGGTCAGGGCCTCCACCAGGGCCGGCAGGTTCTGCATGCGCTTGGCGTTGTCGCAGAAGCGGGGGTCGGCGTTGAGCTCGGGCGCCCCGATCACCGTCAGCATGCGCTCCCAGTTGGTCTGGTTGGCGGCACCGACGGTCAGCCAGCCGTCCGCCGTCTCGAAGGCCTGGTAAGGCGCGTTCAGCGGATGGGCCGAGCCCATCGGGCCCGGCGAGACACCGGTGGCGAAGGCGATCGCCGACTGCCAGTAGGTGTGGACGATGCCGGCCTCGAACAGCGAGGTGTCGACCCGCTGGCCCTCTCCGGTCTTGAGGCGACTGGCATAGGCGGCTGCCACGCCCATGGCCCCCAGGATACCCGCGGTGATGTCGGTGACCGGCGCCCCCACCTTGACCGGCGGGCGGCCCGGCCCCTCGCCGGTGATGGCCATCAGTCCGCTCATGCCCTGGGCGATCAGGTCGAAGCCGCCGCGCTGGGCATAGGGGCCGCTGCGCCCGAAGCCGGAGATCTCGCAATAGATCAGGCCGGGGTTTTCCTGCTTGAGGCTGTCGTAGCCGAGACCAAGGCGCTCCATGGTGCCCTGGCGATAGTTCTCGATCACCACGTCGGCGGTCTTGAGCAGGCGCCGGAGAGCAGCCTTGCCCTCTTCATGCTTCAGATCGAGCGCAATGCCGCGCTTGTTGCGGTTCATCATCATGAAGGCGGCCGACTCGCCGCCGATGTCGGGCGGCAGGAAACGGCGCGAATCGTCGCCGTTCATCTTCTCGACCTTGATGACGTCGGCGCCCATGTCGGCCAGCATCAGGCCGCAGACCGGCCCGGCCATGATGTGCGCCAGCTCGATCACCGTGACGCCGGCGAGCGGACCTTTCCCCTCTGACATACGCTACGAGCCTTTGAAGTCGGGCGTTTCCTTGGCGAGGAAGGCCTTGTAGCCGATCTGGAAGTCCTCGGTCCCAAAGCAGGCGAAGCCCTCGTCGAGTTCTGCCTCGCTGAGCGGCGTCGGGTCCTTCAAGCGGCGCATGAACTTCTTGTGCCAGCGCGCCACCAGGGGCGCGCCTTCGGCGATGCGGCGGGCGGCGGCATAGGCCTCCTCTTCCACCTTGTCGTCCGCGACCACCCGGTTGACGATGCCCATCTCCTTGGCGCGCTCGGCCCCGAAGACCGAGCCCTCGTAGAGGATTTCGGAGGCGTAGGCTTCGCCAACCAGATCGAGCAAGGCGCCGATCTCCGCGTAGGCCATGACCAGGCCGAGGCGCTTGATCGGCGCGCCAAAGCGGCTGGAGGTGCCGCAGATACGGATGTCGCAGCAGCCGGCGATCTCCATGCCGCCGCCGACGCAGATGCCCTCGATCAAGGCCACGGTGGGATGGCGGCAGCCTTTCAGCGCCTCCAAGGTGTGCGCCATGATCTTGCCGTAGGCGCGGGCCTGCTCGACGTTGGAGCGCTCGTTCTCGAATTCGGCGATGTCGTTGCCCGGGGAGAAGGACTTGCTGCCCGCCCCGCGCAGGATGACGCAGCGCAGCCCATCGTCGGCCGAAAGCTCCTCGAACACCTCACCGAGCCGACGCCACATGCCCTTGGTCATGGCGTTGAGCTTGTCGGGACGGTTGAGCGTGACCGTCGCGATAAAGCCATCGCGCTCGACCAATATCTCCTGGCTCATGGCTGGGCCTTTCCTGGCTTAACGGTAGAAGAGCTCGACAAGGAACAGCGGCACCTGCGGCACGTAGGTGCAGATCATCAGCACCGTCAAGAGCACGGCGATGAAGTAGATGTTGACCTTGGTCACTTCCCAGATGTTGGTCCGGGCGATCGAGCAGGCGGTGATCAGCACCGAGGCGACCGGCGGCGTCTGCTGACCGATGGCCAGGTTCAGCGTCACCACCAGACCGAAGTGGATGGGGTCGATGCCGGCCTGCTGGATCAGCGGGATGATGATCGGCACCACCAGGATGATGGCCGCGGCCGAATGCAGGAAGAAGCCGATCACCAGGAACAAAAAGTTCAGGATCAGCAGGATGACGTACTTGTTGTCGGTGAAGTCGATGATGGCCTGCGCCAGATCCTGGGGAATCTGCGCGCGGGTCAGGAAGCCGCCCATCAGCACCGAGGCGGCGACCAGCAGCATGACCACCGCGGTCTGCACGCCGCCGTCGAGCATCGCCTCCTTGAGGTGCTTGAAGTCGAGCTCGCGGTAGTAGGCGCCGATCACCAGTGAGGCCAGCACGGCAAGGCCCGCCGCTTCGGTCGCCGTGACGATGCCGCCGAAGATGCCGCCCAGAATGATGACCGGCAGCGCGAAGGTGGGCAGCGCGTCGAGGAAGGTGCGCTTGAGGTGCGCGGTGTTGAAGGCTTCCTCGATCGGCAGGTTGTAGCGCCGGGCGAACCAGTAGGCGACGCCCATCAGGCCGGCCGCGCCGATCAGCCCCGGCACCACGCCCGCGACGAAGAGCTGCTCCACCGAGGTCTCGGCCGAGACGGCGTAGAGGATCATCGGAATGGAGGGCGGGATGATGATCGCCAGCGACGCCGAGGAGGAGGTCACCGAGGCCGCGAGCGCGCCGGGATAGCCCTTGCGCTTCATGGCCGGGATGAGGATGGAGCCGGTGGCGGCCACGTCCGCCACGGCCGAGCCGGAGATCTCGGCGAAGAACAGCGAGACGCCGATGTTGACCATCGCAAGGCCGCCACGGACGAAACCGAGCAGGGCCGAGACGAAGGCGATCAGCCGCTTGGAGATGCCGCCGGCGTTCATGATGGCGCCGGCCAGCACGAACATGGGGATGGCGATCAGCGAGAACTTGGTCGAGCCGTCGTACATGTCGAGGGCGACGGTCACCAGACTGCCGGTGCCCTCGATGTAGAGCAGGCCGAGGATGGCGGAGATGGCGAGCGCGACGGCGATCGGCACGTTGAAGCAGATCATGACGATCAGCGCGAGGAAGATGCCGGCGACGATCATTGGCCCGGCTTCTCCTCGACGATCTCAGGATGCTCCAGCGAATGGCCGGCGCGCACCTGGCGCCAATACTCCGGCAGGCTGGTCAGCTCTGCGATGATGAACACGGTCGCGCCGATCGGGATGACGGATTGGGTCAACTGAATGGGCACCCAGGTCAGGCTGACCAGCGTCTCGCCCTGCAGGACGTCGAGCACGATCATGCCGGTCCAGGCGAGCAGGGCGAAGAAGCCGATGACGCAGATCTCCGCGAAGACCACCGCGTACATGCGCTGCGGCAGCGGCAGCGCCAGCAGCACGCCGTCGAAGCCAATGTGCCGCCGCCTCAGCGCCGCCAGAGCGGCGCCGTAGTAGGTCACCCACGCCAGCAGGATGGCGGCGACCTCGTCATACCAGGACAAGGAGGCGCCGAGCTTGCGAAAGACCACGGCGAGCACCACCACCACGGTCAGCGACACCATCAGAACGATCAACGTCCACTGCAGAACCTGATCGAGCCAACGGGCGAGCCTTAACCGCATCACCCTGTTCCTGTTCGGTTATTGTTTGATCTTGGCAGGCTTTCGAGAGGCTTTCGGGGGCTTGGGCGGGCCCAAGCCCCCGAGACCTGCAATACCTGCAGGAAGTGGAAGTCGGCCTTAGTTGGCCAGCTCCATCACCGTATCGACGAGCTTGCCGCCGCCTTCGACGCTGCTGGAGAACTCTTCGTAGATCGGCTTGCTGACCTCGATGAAGGCCGCCTTGTCGGCTTCGTTGACCTTCATGCCGCCGGCCTCGAGATCGGCCAGAAGCTCGGTCTCCATCCGCGCCGCGAGAGCATAGACGTAGGCCTGGGTCTCCCGCGCCGTCTCTTCGAGGATTTGCTGGACGTCCTCAGGCAGATCGCCGAAGTGCTTGTCGCTGACCAGCACGTAGGCCGGCGTGTAAACGTGGCCGGTGATCGAGAGATAATCCTGCACTTCCTGGAACTTGGCGCTGTGGATCTGGGCGTAGGGGTTCTCCTGCCCGTCGATCACGCCGGTCTGCAGCGCGGTGAAGACCTCGGAGAAGGCCATCGGCGTCGGGTTGGCGCCGTAGGACTGGAACATCTTCACCCGCCAGGCGCCCTTCGGGGTGCGCAGCTTCAAGCCGTCCAGATCGGAGGGCGTGTTGATCGGCCGCTCGTTGTTGGTGATGTGGCGGAAGCCGTTCTCCCACAGGGCCAGGATGCGATAGCCCTTGTCGTTGGCGGCCGGCTGCAGCACCGAGTCCATCAGCGCGTTTTCGACCTTATTCATGTGCGCCCGGTCCTTGATGATGTAGGGCATCTCGAAGACGCCGAACTCATCGGACACCGAGGACATCACCGACGACGGCAGGGCGAAGTCCACCTGCCCGAGCTTCAGCTTCTGCAGCAGCTCGCGGTCCTTGCCGAGCTGGCTGGAGCCGAAGACCTGCACCTCGCCCTTGTCGCCGAGCTTGGCGTTGGCCCGACGGGCGAACTCCTCCGCCGACTCGGCAAAGAGCGAACCGGGTGCGCCGACATGGCCGAACTTGAGAACGATCTGATCGGCCGCGGCCGGTAAAGCCAGAGCCGTCGCAATGGCGGCCCCGAAAGCAAGTGACATAAGTTTCATCTTTTTCCTCCCACGGTATCGGCCGGATTTTTGCTTGGCCGTAAATTGCCGTTCGAGACGGGCGTCAAGCTGCCTTGGTCGTCGCCTCGCTTTGCTCCTGACTACTTAAGAAATCCAGTGCGGCCTGCACCCCGCCCCGACGGTAGGGCACGCCGGCGCGCTCCAGGCCCATCTCGACGCCGGACAGGGTACCGGCGAGCATCAGGTCGTTAAAGTCGCCGAGGTGGCCGATGCGGAACACCCGCCCGGCCAGCTTGCTGAGCCCGTTGCCCAGCGACATGTCGAAGCTCTCCAGCACCACCTTGCGGAAGCTGTCGGCATCGTGGCCCTCGGGCATCAGGACGGCGGTCAGCGAGCCGGAGTAATGGCACGGATTGCTGCAGAGCACCTCGAGGCCCCAGGCCTGCACGGCGCGGCGGGTGGCTTCGCCGTGGCGCTGATGGCGGGCGAAGACGTTCTCCAGCCCCTCCTCGTGCAGCATGTCGATGGCCTCGGCCAGGCCGTAGAGCAGGTTGGTCGCCGGCGTGTAGGGGAACATGCCTTCGGCGTTCGGCCCCTGCATCTCGTCCCACGACCAGTAGGCGCGCGGCAAGCCGGCGGACTTGGAGGCCTCCATGGCCTTGTCGCTGACGGCGTTGAAGGAGAGGCCCGGCGGCAGCATCAAGCCCTTCTGCGAGCCGCCGACGGTGACGTCGACGCCCCAGGCGTCGTGCCGATAATCGATGGAGGCCAGCGAGGAAATCGTGTCGACCATGTAGAGCGCCGGATGGCCGGCCGCGTCGATCGCCTGGCGCACCTCGTCGATGCGGGAGGCAGAGCCGGTGGAAGTTTCGTTGTGGACGACGCAGACGGCCTTGATTTCGCCCGACGTGTCCTGACGCAGCCGCTCTTCGATGGCCTGCGGGTCGGCGCCGCCGCGCCAGTCGCCTTCGATGAACTCGGGCACCAGGCCGAGGCGTTCCGCCAAGGTCTTCCACAGGGTGGCGAAATGCCCGGTCTCGTACATCAGCACGCGGTCGCCTGGCGACAGGGTGTTGATCAGCGCCGCTTCCCAGGCACCGGTACCCGAGGCGGGATAGATGAAAACCGCGCCGTCGGTCTGAAAGACGGTCTTCACGCCGTCGAGCACGCGGCGGCCCAGCGCGCGAAACTCCGGCCCGCGATGGTCGATGGTCGGGTAGTCCATGGCCCGCAAAATGCGGTCGGGAACGTTGGTTGGCCCCGGAATCTGCAGGAAGTGCCGCCCTGGTCTGGCCATCGCCGTCTTGTTCCCTTGTTGTTCGCCGACGCGGCCTTTTGGCGCCTTGCCGGAGGCATACTTCAATGTAATAATGCATTATGAATGCAATTTGATTCCAGCAAGTCAAGCCGTAATTCCATGCCCGAGCCTTCGAACGACCGTCTGGCTGACAAACTGCGCAGCGCCTGCCGCGGCGAGGTGTTGTTTGATGCCTTCAGCCGCGGCCGCTACGCCACGGATGCTTCGATCTACCAGATCATGCCCAAGGGGGTGCTGGTGCCGCGCGACAGCGACGACGTCGCCGCGGCCCTGGCGATCGCGCGGGAGGAGGGCTTTTCGCTCTTGCCGCGCGGCGGCGGCACGTCGCAGTGCGGGCAGACGGTCAACAGCGGCCTGGTGATCGACGGCAGCAAAAACCTGAACCGCATCCTGGAGATCGACTCGCAGGAGGAACGCTGCCGCGTCGAGCCGGGCATCGTGCTCGACCAGCTCAACAAGGCGCTGAAGCCACACGGCCTCTGGTTCCCGGTCGATGTCTCGACCTCCTCCCGCGCCACCATCGGCGGCATGACCGGCAACAACTCCTGCGGCGCCCGCTCCCTGCGCTACGGCACCATGCGCGACAACGTAATCGCCATCGAAGGCTTGATGGCGGACGGCAACCGCATCCGCTTCGGGCCGACGCCGCGCGATCTTGCCGGCGTCAACGAGCCCTCCCCGGCGCGCGATCTCTTCGCCGATCTCTTGGCGCTCGGCGCCCGCGAGGCGGACGAAATCCGCGCCCGCTTCCCCAACCTGATGCGCCGGGTCGGCGGCTACAACATCGACGCGCTGATGCCCAATGGGCCCGAGAACAACCTGGCGCACCTCCTGGTCGGCTCGGAGGGCGGCCTCGCCTTTTCCACCGAGATCGAGCTCAAGCTCTCCCCCCTGCCGCGCAACAAGACGCTCGGCATCTGCCACTTCCCGACCTTCTATGCGGCGATGGACGCGGCCCAGCACATCGTCAAGCTGGGGCCGACGGCGGTCGAGCTGGTCGACCGCACCATGATCGAGCTCTCGCGCGACATCGATATCTTCCGCCCGGTGGTCGAGCGCTTCGTGCGCGGGACCCCTGACGCGCTGCTGCTGGTGGAGTTCGCCGAGGAGGAGCAGGACGAGAACCTGCGCCGCCTCCAGGCGCTCGAAGCGCTGATGGGGGATCTCGGCTTCGCCTGGGACAAGGACCCGGCCCACTGCGGCGGCGTGGTCGAAGCGATCGACCCGGACTTCCAGAAAGCCGTCTGGGAGGTCCGCAAGCAGGGCCTCAACATCATGATGTCCATGCGCAGCGAGGGGAAGCCGATCTCCTTCGTCGAAGACTGCGCCGTGCGCCTGGAGGACCTGGCGGAGTACACCGACCGCCTGACCCAGGTCTTCGAGAAGCACGGCACCAAGGGCACCTGGTATGCCCACGCCTCGGTCGGCTGCCTGCACGTGCGCCCGGTCCTGAACCTCAAGCTGGACGGAGACGTGCGCAAGATGCGCGCCATCGCCGAAGAGGCCTTCGAGATGGTGCGGGAGTACAAGGGCTCGCACTCGGGCGAGCACGGCGACGGCCTCGTCCGCTCCGAGTTCCATGAGGAAATGTTCGGGGCGCGCTTGGTCCGCGACTTCGAGGAGGTGAAGGACCACTTCGACCCGCAAGGTCTTCTGAACCCCGGCCGCATCGTGCGTCCGCCCAAGATGGATACGCGGGAACTGTTCCGTTATGCGCCGGGCTACGGCGTCGGCGAGATGCGCACCGCGCTCGACTGGTCGGGCTTCTACGGCGCCGGCGGCGGGTTCCAGGGTGCCGTCGAGATGTGCAACAACAACGGCGCCTGCCGCAAAATGGATGCGGGCGTCATGTGCCCGTCCTACCGGGTCACCCGCAACGAGCGCGACCTGACCCGCGGCCGCGCCAACACCCTGCGTCTCGCGATCTCCGGACAGCTCGGCCCGCGCGCCTTCGCCTCCGACGAGATGATGGAGACCATGAAGCTCTGCGTCTCCTGCAAGGCCTGCAAGCGCGAGTGCCCGACAGGCGTCGACATGGCCAAGATGAAGATCGAGGTGCTCTCGGCCCGGGCTAAGGAGAAGGGCCTGAGCCTGCACGACAAGCTGGTCGCCCACCTGCCGCGCTACGCGCCCTACGCGTCTCGCATCGCCTGGCTGGTCAACCTGCGCGACCGCATTCCCGGCTTGGCGGCCTTGAGCGAAAAGCTCGCCGGCTTCAGCGCCAAGCGGCCCATGCCGCGCTGGAGCAGCAAGCCCTTCCGCAAGGCCGAAGCCGCCTTCGGACCGGCCGACGGCCCCGAGGTCGTGCTGCTGACCGACAGCTTCAACACCTACTTCGAGCCGGAGAACCTGGAGGCGGCGCTGACCGTCCTGGTGGCTGGCGGCTACCGCGTCCACCTCGCCAAGGCCAAGGACGGCGGACGGCCCCTGTGCTGCGGCCGCACCTATCTTTCCGCCGGCCTGGTCGAGGAGGCGCGGGCCGAGGCCAGGCGCATGCTGGAGGCGCTGCTGCCCTTCGCCAAGCGCGGCGTGCCGGTGGTCGGCCTGGAGCCGAGCTGCCTCTTCGGGCTGCGCGACGAGTTCCTCTCCATGCTGCCCGGCGAGGAGAGCGCGCTGCTCAGTCGCCACGCCAAGCTGTTCGAGGAGTTCCTGGCCGAGGAAGCGGAGGCCGGCCGTCTCGAGCTGCCCTTCGCCGCCAAGGGGCCACGCAAGGCGCTGCTGCACGGGCACTGCCACCAGAAGGCCTTCGCCGCCATGGGCGCCGTCGAGAAGGTTCTGGCGCTGGTTCCCGATCTCGACACCGAGACGGTGGAGTCGAGCTGTTGCGGCATGGCCGG
This sequence comes from Rhodovibrionaceae bacterium, assembly GCA_028282405.1. Taxonomy (GTDB): domain Bacteria; phylum Pseudomonadota; class Alphaproteobacteria; order Kiloniellales; family DSM-21159; genus JANQMX01. The sequence goes on along the minus strand of JANQIA010000100.1, from coordinate 2,191 downwards.
CGCCTTCGGCTATGGTAAGGACACCTATGACACCTCGATGGCCATGGCCGAGCTCTCCCTGCTGCCGAAGGTGCGCCAAGCGTCGGAGGATACCGTCGTGGTCGCCGACGGCACCTCTTGCCGGCACCAGATCGCCGACGGCAGCGGGCGCAGCGCCAAGCACGTGGCGCGCGTCCTGGCGGACGCCTTGAGTTAGGGAGGGCGGAATGAGCGACAGCTTCACCAGCCTGGAGCAGAGCGGCGAGACCGCCGCCACGCCTATCCGGCGGCGCAGCCTGCACGACGAGCTGACCGACCGCCTGCGCCACCTGATCGTCGAGGGCGATCTGGCGCCCGGCGCCAAGGTGCCGGAGAAGCAGCTTTGCGAGCGCTTCGGTGTATCGCGCACGCCGCTGCGCGAGGCCCTGAAGGTGCTGGCCTCCGAAGGGCTGGTGCAGCTCCGGCCCAACCGGGGGGCCGTGGTCTCGCAGATCACCCTGGAAGACCTGGAGGAGACCTTCCCGGTGATGGGGGCCTTGGAGGCGCTCTCCGGCGAGCTGGCTTGCGCATGCATCAGCGATCGGGAGATCGCCGCCATCCGCGAAGCGCACGAAGCCATGGTGGCGCACTACGAGCAGGGCGAGCTGGCCCCCTATTTCCGGCGCAATCAGGAAATCCACGAGCGCATCCTGCAAGCCGCCGGCAACCCGACGCTGACCAGCCTGCACCGCGGCCTGACCGGGCGCGTGCGCCGCGCCCGCTACATGGCCAACATGTCGGCCGCGCGCTGGGCCCGGGCCGTTGCCGAGCATGAGGAGATCCTGGCGGCGCTGGAAGCGCGCGACGGTCCGCGCCTCTCCCGCATCCTGAAGGACCACCTGGCCAACAAGTTCGAAACGGTCCGGGCCGCCCTGCTGGGCAGCGATTGAGGCCTCGATCGCACTGCCCGAGATCGCCCGGCGCACGAGAGATGTTCGACTTTTGTTTCCCTCTGATCTAAGCTAGCCCCCTCAAGAGGGAGGCGAGCGCTTGGTGACCTCAAATCCGGCACAAATAGAGAACGAAGCCCTCGGCGCGGCGCTGATCACCCGCGGCGTCTGCCGCTATTTCGATACGCTGAACTACGCCTGCCTGACCGAGTTCACGCTCCGAAACGGGCGCCGGGCCGACGTCATTGCCCTCGGCCCCGACGGCGAATTGGTCATTGTCGAGGTCAAATCGTCCCTGGCGGACTTTCGCGCCGACGGCAAGTGGCCCGAGTACCTGGACTTGTGCCAGCGTTTCTTCTTCGCAGTCGCCCCGGACTTTCCGTTGGCGGTGCTGCCGCCGGACACGGGGCTGCTGGTCGCCGACGGCTACGACGCGGCCGAGCGGCGGCCGAGTCCCGTCGCCCCCCTGGCGCCGGCCCGGCGCAAGGCGGTCACGCTCAAGTTCGCGCGACTGGCCGCCCAGCGGCTTCACAGCCTGACCGACGCGCCTTAGGCTCCCGCCACCCGCCTCGCATCTTTTCCCAAACGAAGGTCCGTTTTCGCCGTGGAGTTGATCGTCACGCTGACGCTGCCTTTCTTTGCCGTGGTCGGGCTCGGCTACCTGGCCGGCCGGCGCAAGCTCATCCCCGAAGCGGGTGTCGGGCACCTCAACGTCTTCGTCTTCTATTTCGCCATGCCGGCCCTGGTGATCGGCGCGCTGGCCCGCCAGCCGCTCGCGGTCCTGCTTGACAGCGACTTTCTGATCGCCTGGCTGGTCGCCGGGCTCGCCATTTTCCTGGTGGGCGCGCTGCTCGCCCGCATTCTGTTCGCCGGACGGCTGGGCGACATGGCCATCTTCGGCCAAGCCTGCTCGGTCGGGAACCTCGGCTTTCTCGCCCTGCCGCTGATGCTGGCGGCCTTCGGCGAAGCGGCGGCCGGCCCGGTGGCCGCGGCCATGGTCGTCGACCTCGTCGTCCTGCTGCCGCTCTCGGTCGCGCTGCTCGAAGCCGCGCGGGGCTCCGGCCGCCTTTTCTCCGTCATGCGGCAGGCTTTCGTCGGCGCGGTCGCCAATCCCTTTCTGATCTCCATCGCCGTCGGCCTGCTGCTCTCCGCGACGGAGATCGGCCTGCCCGGCCCGCTCGGCACCTTCGCCACCTTTCTCGGCGGGGCGGCCGGACCGGCAGCGCTTTTCTCCCTCGGGCTGAGCTTGGCCGGGCGCAGGGTCGAGGGCGCCCTGGGCGGCA